>CAZVLY010000192.1:0-9125 GCA_964628175.1 uncultured Piscinibacter sp.
CTCACGCGCACGACCTCGGCATGGCCGGTGCGGCCGCCACAGACCTGCTCGTAGCTCGGCCGCTCGACATGGCCGTTGCAGGAACCCGACTCGACGGCGGTGACGCCGCGCACGCGCTCGTACACCGCCTCGACGCACCAGAAGCAGCCGCCGCCCAGGGTGATGGTTTCGATGGAACCCGACATGGTGAAGACCTCCGCAGGCTCAGTCGCGCCCGCGGAGCCCACCTTACCTGAACTCGTGTTTCGCCGTCAGCGAGAGCATCCAGTTGCGCGGCAGCGCCGGCTCGAAGAAGCGGCTGTTGGCGTCGTTGACGATCACCGAGCCGGCGTAGGTCTTGTCGGTGGCGTTCTCCAGGCGCAGCAGCTGGCTGAAGGTCCAGCCGCCGGCTTTCTGCGCGAAGCCCAGGCGCAGGTTCATCACCGTCGCGGCCGGGGCCGAGTCGATGTTGGCATCGTTGACGTACAGGGCGCCGGTGTGCACCAGCTCGATGCCGCTGTTGAACCCGCCCCAGGCGCCCTGGGGCGTCCAGGCCAGCTCGGCGAAGGCGCTGCGCTCGGGCGTGCCGGGCAGGCGGTTGCCCGCCGGCACGTTGACGGCGGTGGCGCCGCTGCCGCTGACGAAATCGTCGGCGAAGCGCGCGCGCAGCGCCGACAGGCTCAGCGTGGCGCGCAGGCTGTCGCTCATCTGGCCGAGGTACTGGAACTCGGCACCGCGGCGCGTCGTGCGGCCGGCATTCTTGAAGGTCGTGCGGCCGCCGGCGTTGGTGTCGACCACGATCTCGTTGCGCGTGGTGATGTCGAACACCGCCAGGTCCAGGCGGTGGCCGGCGGCGATCTTCCACTTCATGCCGACTTCGGCATGGCGGCTCTTCGATGCCTTCAGGTCGAAGTTCAGGCCCGAGGCCGGCGCCGGCCGGTAGGACAGCTCGGTGAAAGTCGGTGTCTCGAAGCCCTGGCCGGCATTGGCATAGAGGTTCAGCGATTCGGCGGCCCGCCAGCTCAGACCGACCACCGGGTTGGTGGCGCTGTAGCTGATGCTGCCGCTGTCGTCGCCGTTGGGCGGCGTGCCCGGGCTGACGAACAGGTCGCGGGTCTGGAATTCCACCCGGCTGGCGCGCACGCCGCCGGTGGCGGTGAAGCCGGGTGTCAGGTCCCAGGCGGCCTGCGCGTAGGCATCGCGGCTGTCGACGGAATTGCGCTCGTCGCGCTTGAGTCCGCCCTGCACGCCCCCGGTGTTGAGGTAGCCCTGGCGGTCCTCCTTCATGCGGTCGTACTCGACGCCGCCGGTCAGGCGCAGCGCGCGCCCTTCGTCGAGGCGGATCGCGTGCGACAGCTGCACGCCACCGCCCGTGTAGCTGCGCGCGAAGGAGACGATGCCGCCGCTGCCGGTGTTCGAGGTCTGCGCCGGCGCCGTGGGCGGCACCGACAGCGCATTGTCGAGGTCGCGGTAGCCCACGTACAGCCGCGTGCTCAGCGTGGTCGCCTCGCTCAGGCGGCGCTCGTAGACGGCGCCGAGCTGGTTCTGGCTGACCACCTTGCGCGCATCCTGCGACTTGACCACGGCGACCGCCTGCTTCGGGTCGGCCTCCCACTGCGCGCGCGTCAGGCCGCCCGGGTCGAGCGACAGCGGCTGGTCGAAGGAATTGGCCACCAGGCTGATCGTCGCGTCCTTGTCGATCACGTGGTCCCATTTGGCGTTGAGCTGCGTGCGCAGCGCATCGCTGTGCTCGCGGTAGCCGTTGGTGGCATAGCGAGCCGCATCCAGCACCACGCTGTCGCGCTCGCTGTTCTGGCCGAACTTGACGCCGAACTTGGTCTGCCCGTAAGGCCCCATGCCGACGCTGGTGCTGACGGTGGGCACGGTCGCGTCGGTGCCGGTGAACACCTGCACCACGCCGCCGGCGGCATTGCCGTACAGCTGAGCCAGCGGGCCGCGCAGCACCTCGATGCGTTGAGCCGAGCCGAGTGCGATGGTCGAGGCCTGGCCCTGCCCGTCGGGCATGGTGGCGGGGATGCCGTCGACGATCAGGCGCACGCCGCGGATGCCGAAGGTCGAGCGCGAGCCGAAGCCGCGGATCGAGAGCTGCAGGTCCTGCGCGTAGTTCTGCCGGTTCAGCACGCTGATGCCGGGCACGCGGTTCAGCGCCTCGGACAGGTTGACCTGGAAGCCGCCGTTGTCGATCACGTCGCGCGACACGGCGGTGATCGCCGCGGGCGCGTCGAAGGTGGTCTGTCGGGTGCGCTCGGCGGTGATGACGACGGGATCGAGTTGGACCTGGGCGTGGGCGGGGAAGGCGGCGGCCAGGGCGAGGGCCAGGGTGGACAGCGGCAGCGTCTTGTTCATGTTCTGTGGGTGCGAGAGGATCACGGCGCACCGGGGCCCGGCGCGCGCAGCGAGGCTACGCGAACACCTGTCGCGCCGCGACGGGGTTTGCAGTTAGAGATTTTCTGGAGGTGCGCGCCGTCCCGGCGCGCACCTGCCGAAGGTCAAGGCGCAGTGGCCGTGACCTTGATCGTCGCGAACCACGCAGCGACGTTGTCGATGTCCTCGTCGCTGAGCGGCTTGGCGATGACGTTCATCACCTCGTGCTGGCGCTTGCCGGTGCGGAAGGCCCGCAGCTGCCGGACGATGTAGCCCTCGGGCTCGCCCGCGAGATTGGGCGTCTCGGGAGCGACCGCGACACCCACCGGCCCGTGGCAGACCGAGCAGGCCTGTGCCTTCACGCGGCCCGCCGCGGCATCGCCGGCCACCGCCGCGCCCGGGAGCGCGGCGGCCAGCAGCAGGGGTAGTACCTGCTTCATCCTCACGGTGCGCTGTAGGTGATCCGGTAGATCGCGCCAGCGTAGTCGTCAGACACGAGCAGCGAGCCGTCCTTCATCACCGCCACGTCGACCGGGCGACCGCGGTAGATGCCGGTCTCGCTGTCGAGCCAGCCTTCGGCGAAGACGGTGCTCTTGTCCGCCGAGCCGTCGGCCTTCAGCGAGACGAAGTTCACCAGGCCACCGCTGGCCTTGGTGCGGTTCCAGGAGCCATGCGCGGCCACGAAGATGCCGCCCTGGTACTGAGCCGGGAACATCTTGCCGGTGTAGAAGGTCATGCCGAGCTGCGCCTGGTGCGCGGGGAACTCGACCTGCGGCTTCGTCCAGGCGGCCGGTGCCTTCATGTCCTTCAGGTCCGGCGCGGCGGCCGTGCCGGCGATCTGCACGCTGTTGCCGTGGATGAACGGGTAGCCGAAGTGCTCGCCGCCCGCCTTGGTGATGCGGTTGAGCTCGCCGGGCGGCATGTCGTCGCCCATGCCGTCGGTCTGGTTGTCGGTGAACCAGACGGTCTTGTCCTTCGGGTTGATGTCCATGCCCACGGAGTTGCGCACGCCACGGGCCACCACCTCGCGCCCGCTTCCGTCGAACGGGTTCAGGCGCACCATGCCGCCGATGCCCAGCTGCTCGTACATCGCCACCTTGTCGCGCGGCTGCACGTTGTAGGGCTGGCCCAGCGTCACGTAGAGCTTGCCGTCGTCGCTGACGCGGCAGGTGCGGGCGCCGTGGTTGTACGACTCCTCTTCGGGCGGCACCAGCTTGCCCTGGGGCACCACCTCGATCACGGCGACATCCGGGCCCTCGTAGAAGAACTCGGCGGCCGGGAAGTTCAGCACGCGGTTGTGCTCGGCGACGATCAGGAAGCCGTCCTTGGTCCAGCACACGCCGTTCGGGTTGGTGAACTTCAGGCTGGGCGCGAAGGACTTCACCTCGTCGGCCACGCCGTCGCTGTTGCGGTCGGTGACGGCCCAGACGGTGGTCTTGCGGGTGCCGACGAACAGCATGTTGGTCGACGGGGCGACGGCCATGTGGCGGGCGTCGGGAACGATCGCGAACAGGTCGATCTTGAAGCCCGGCGGCAGCTTGACGCGCTTGAGGTTCTCGCGGATGGCCGCCGCGTTCTTGCCCTCCTGCGGCACGACGGGAATGTTCAGGTCGGTGGTCGCGACCTTCATCTGCTTGAGCTTCTCGATGTTCTGCTGCGCCTGAACCGGCAGGCTCAGCATGGCGGCGCAGGCGATGCCTGCCAGCGCGAATGAACTGGACGTCTTCTTCAAGGGGTGTCTCCTGTGGGCGTGTTGTGGGACTGCTTGCATGGCCGTCGCCTCCTGCGGCCGATGCACCTCTAATCTACTGGTAATGGCCGTGCCGTTCCAGCAGCTCGATCTTGTACCCGTCGGGATCCTGGATAAAGCAGAAGCGCGCGAGCAGTTCGTCGCCGCGCTTGAACTCCTTCACCGGCGCGGGCTCGTAGCCCTTGGCCAGCAGCGCGGCATGCGCCGCTGCGACGTCGGGCACGACCACGCCGACATGGCCGTAGCCGGTGCCGTGCGTGTAGGCCTCCGTGCGGCCCTTGTTGAGCGTCAGCTCGATCTCGACGTCGTTCTCCGCATTGCGAAGGTAGACGAGCGCGAAGTCGGGGAAATCGAGCCGGTGCGACTCATGCAGGCCGAGCACGTCGGCGTAGAACTTCATCGACTTCTCGAGATCCAGCACGCGGATCATGGTGTGGATCACCTTGGCCATGCGAACTCCGGCAGTTGGGGCGAGTGGTACGGTCAGGAGTGCGCGCCCAGCGTGACGACCTTGGGCCGCAACGGCGTGGGTGCGGCCCCGCCCTCGTTTGGGCGGGCGGACTCCAGTGCCATCAGCTTGCGCCGCAGGAAGCGCATGCCGGTGACGCGCAGGAAGGAGGCGAAGTTGGGCACCTCGCCGCGGTGCGCGAGGATCTCGTCGTGGAACTGCACGATCAGGTGGTTGGTCGTGCAGCCCTCGGCCTCGGCCATCTCGGCCAGGATGTCCCACACCATGTTCTCCAGCCGGATGCTGGTGAGCACGCCGTGGATGCGGATCGTGCGCGAGCGCTGCTCGTACTGGATCGGGTCGGCCTTGACGAAGTATTCGCACATGGTGGGTCTCCCTGTGGCGTGGTCGGCGGCGCGTTCAGATGGTACGCGCCGTCATCTGCTTGGCGATGTACTCGGCCTGGCGGATCGCCAGGGTGACGATGGTCAGCGTCGGGTTCTCCGCGCCGCCGGTGGTGAACTGGCTGCCGTCGGAGATGAACAGGTTGGCGATGTCGTGCGTCTGGCCGTAGGCATTGCACACGCTGTCCTTGGCCGAGGCGCCCATGCGGCAGGTGCCCAGGTTGTGCGTCGACGGGTACGGCGGCGTGCGGTAGGTGCGGATCGCCCCGGCCGCCTTGTAGACCTTCTCGCCCTGCGCGAAGGCGTGGTTGCGCATCGCGATGTCGTTGTCGTGGTCGTCGAAGTGCACGTTCGGCGCGGCCAGGCCCCACTTGTCCTTCACGTTGCCGTTCAGCGTGATGCGGTTGCCCTCTCGCGTCATGTCCTCGCCGCCCAGCCACATGCCGGCGATGTTGGTGTAGTGGTCCATCCACCACGCGAAGTCATCGCCCCAGGCGCCCGGGTCGAGGAAGGCGGCCATGAAGGGCACGCCCAGCGACAGCGTCTCCATCTCGTAGCCGCCGGCGAAGCCGCGCTTCGGGTTGTGCGCCGCCTCGTCGCGGATGATGCCGGCCATCGTCGTGCCGCGGTACATGTTGACCGGGTTCTTGAAGGCGGCATACACCGAGCCGGTCATGTGGCGCATGTAGTTGCGCCCGACCTGGCCCGACGAATTGGCCAGCCCGTCCTTGAACATGGCCGAGGCGGACAGCAGCAGCAGCCGCGGCGTCTCGATGGAGTTGCCGGCCACGCAGACGATGCGGGCCTTCTGGCGCTGCTCCTTGCCGGCCTTGTCGAAGTAGACGACGCCGGTGACCTTGCCCTTGTCGTCGTGCTCGATCTTCGACACGTGCGATTCGGGGCGCAGGTCCAGGTTGCCGGTCGATTCGGCCTTGGGCAGCTCGGTGTACAGCGTGCTCCACTTGGCGCCGCTCTTGCAGCCCTGGAAACAGAAGCCCAGCTGCATGCAGCGGCCGCGGCCGTCGCGCGGCTGGCTGTTGATCGCCATGTTGCCGGTGTGCACCTCCTGGTAGCCCAGCTTCTTGGCGCCCGAGTACATCACCTTGAAGTTGTTGTTGCCCGGCAGGCCGGGCACGCCGTTGGTGCGCGTCACGCCCATCTTGTCTTCGGCACGGGCGTAGTACGGCTCGAGCTCCTTGAGCGTCACCGGCCAGTCCATCAGGTTGGCGCCCTTGATCTCGCCGTAGTGCGTCTTGACGCGGAACTCGTGCTCCTGGAAGCGCAGCGAGGCGCCGGCCCAGTGCGTGGTGGTGCCGCCCACCGTCTTGCAGATCCACGCCGGCAAGCCGGCGAAATCCTTCGCGACACGCCAGGTGCCGGAGGTGGTGCGCGGGTCCAGCCAGGCGAGCTGGCCGAACGACTTCCACTCGTCGTTGATGAAGCTCTGCGGCGACTGCACCGCGCCGGCCTCCAGCACCACGACCTTGATGCCCTTCTGGCACAACTCGTTGGCCAGCGTGCCGCCGCCCGCGCCCGAACCGATGATGACGACGACCGAGTCGTCGCTGAAGTCGAACTTCGCCATGTCTTGTCTCCTGCTTGTCCTGGGGTGTTCAGCCGAGGTAGGGCTTCGGGCTCGCGTCCAGCGGTGGCGCAGGCAGCCACTTGAGGTCCTGGAAGCCGCGCGTGATGTAGCCGCCCTTCTCCCAGGCCGAGCCCGGGTAGCCGAACACCTTGAAGGCCATGTCGTTGTCGTACAGCGAGGTGATGCACTGGCCGCGCACCGTGGCGAAGAAGGGCTGGCCCTCCATGCCCTTGACGATCTCCTTGCGCTTCTTCTCGCTGGCCTTGGCGAAGTTGCCGCCGGCCCCGGCGTTCAGCGCGGCGATGCCGTCCTTGATCATCTTGGCGGCGCCGGCGTCGCCCGCGGCCTTGGCGTCGATGTCCTTGGCCAGCAGCGCGTAGACCGCGTCGGGCAGCTTCTTGTGCGGAAACAGCACCCGGCCCATCTTCATGACGGCCTCGCCCTCGGCCTTGCTCAAGGTCTTGAGCTCGACGGCCCAGACGGTGGACGGCGCGAGCGTTGCCAGCACGCTGCCGGTGGCCAGGGTGCCCATCAGCACGCCGGAGCCCTTGAGGAACTCGCGCCGCGCCAGCGGCAGCTCGAGCTTGGGCACTTCACCGGCCGACGCGTCCTCGCAGCCGGCGCCCTCGAACATGGTTTCGATCGGAATGACTCGCATGCCTGTCTCCTGCTTTGAACTGCAGCGGCAGTGGTCTGCCGTCTGGAGCGCGCAGTGTTGCATCAGGCCCAAGGCCCTTGGTGATAGACGGCTACATACGCGGGGAAGTCCTAGTCTGTGCCAAAGCGGCACAGGCCCCGCCCGTTCAGTTCGTGCCCAGGCTCAGCTGCACGCGCGGCGTCCAGGCCGCGTCTTCCTCGCCGGAGGCACGCAGCTTCGGTGCGGCAAGGAACAAGCGCTCGCCGGGCAAACCCTTGGCCAGCAGCGCGTCGCGCACCGCCAGGCCACGCTGCAGCGCGAGCTCGCGCATCGCGTCGGTGGTGACCACGGTGTTCGATCTGAGCAGCGCTTCCATCTCCGGTCCCGGGATGTCGCGCGCGAAGCCCAGCGCGTTGCGCGGCTTGTTCTTCAGGTCGGTGGCGCGGTAGACCTCCTTGAGCACGCGCGCGCGCACCTCGGGCTCGAGCGTGCTCAGCGCATCGGCCTCGGCCGCCGGCATGCCCCCGCGCAGCAGCTCGCGGCGCCGTTCGGCGAGCAGGCGCGACTCCAGCGCGGCGCGCTGGAACTCCTCGCGCTCGCTGGCCGGGTCGGCCGCGCCGGTCACCGTCATCTTCAGCGCCTCGCGGTCGGCCAGCGCCTTGGCCACCTTGTCGAGCGCACTTCGACCGCCCTCGGTGACCTGCGCCGTGCCGGGCCTGAACTCGACCAGGCTGAGGTCCTCGCTGCCGCCGCCGGCCAGCAGCGAGAACGGCGCGGTGAGCGCCTTGACGAGCAGGTTGCCGATCACCTTCAGCACGATGCCAAAGACGCTGAACTGCGGGTCGTTGATCGAGCCGCTGATGGGCAGGTTGATGTCGATCACGCCGTTGCGGTCGCGCAGCAGCGCCACGGCCAGCAGCACCGGCAGCTTGGTGGCGTCGGGCGAGTCGACCTTGTCGCCGAAGGTGAGCTGGTTGAGGATGACCTGGTTGCGCGCCTCGAGCTTGCCGTCGGGCGTGATCTTGTAGGCCACCTCCATGCTCAGCTTGCCGCGCTCGATGGCGTAGCCGGCGTACTTGCCGGCGTAGGGCGACAGCGGCGCGAGCTCGAGGTCGGTGGCCTTGGCCTGGATGTCCAGCGCCAGCGGGTCGGCGGTCGGGTTGACCGAACCGCGGATGTCCAGCAGCGCGGTGCCGGCGGCGCGGCCGCGCAGCTCGATCGTGGCCATCTCGCGCGTGCCGGAACGGAAGGCGCCGAGCTGGCCGTTGAGCTCGGTCAGGTTGGCGCTGTAGTTCGGCCGGACGAAGCGGTCGCTGAAGTCGACGCGGCCGTTGGCGAGCTTGACGCCGCCCACGCTCAGCGCGATCGGCAGTGCCACCGGCGCGGAAGCTGCCGATCCTGCCGAAGCCGCCGCCACGACCGCTGACGCGGCACGGGCCGCTGCCGCCGGCGCGCTGGCAGCGGCATCGGCCGCCGCCACGCTGCTCAGGTTCAGGCGCCCCTGCTCGGTGACCACCAGCCGCGCGAAGAAGTCGTTCAGCGCCGCTTCGCGGATCTCGAGCTGCGGCGCCGCGGCCGGCGTCATCTCGAAGCGCACGCCGGCCAGCGTGAAGGCCTGCCAGCTCAGCAGTTCGTCGCTGCCGTCGGTGCCGGGCGACGCGCGCGTGTGCACGCGCACATCGCTCAGGCGAGCGTCGCCATTGGCACGGACCGTCCAGCCCGCCGGTGCCGCCTGCGCGCTGAACTCGCCCTGCCAGCCGGCCTCCGCGCGCAGCAGGCTCAGACGCACGGCGTCGCCGAAGTAGGGCTCGAACAGATGCACCGGGAAGCGCTCGATGCGCAGCTTGCCGCCGGCGGCGAGCGGCTCGGGCGCGGCGCGGCCGCTCCACTCGATGCTGCCCGCGGGCGACGCGGTCTGCCCCGGCACCGCGACGCCG
>CAZVLY010000193.1:0-9121 GCA_964628175.1 uncultured Piscinibacter sp.
CTGCGACCATGCCCGTCGCACGCAATGCGGACCCACGAAGACCGCAACGGGCCGATAGCGGAAGTCACGGACCCGCCCGTGCCCTGATCTGCGAGCGCGCCCCCGATCAGGCCGAGCCGGCGCGCGCCAAGTCGTCCTGGATCAGCGTCTCCAGGCACTGCTCGCGCAGGCCGTAGAAGCGCTTGATCTCGGCGATCTGGGCCAGCACTTCGGGCTTTCGCTTCTCGGCCGCTGCCAGCGCCGCGCCGCTCTTCTTCACCGCCAGGATCATCTTGTTCTTGCTGGTGTGCTCGAGCGCCACGAACTCGAACACCTGCGTCTCGTAGCCCTGGGATTCGAGCAGCAGCGCGCGCAGCGAATCGGTCACCATCTCGGCCTCCTGGCCAAGGTGGATGCCGTGCTGCAGCATCGGCCGCAGCAGCGGCGGCGTCTGCATCTGCGGGCGGATCTGCTTGTGGCAGCAGGGCGAGCACATGATGATGGCCGCACCGGCGCGCAGCCCGAGGTGGATGGCGTGGTCGGTGGCGGTGTCGCAGGCGTGCAGCGCGATCATCACGTCCAGCCGCTGCGGCGTGTAGCTGCGCACGTCGCCCTGCTCGAAATGCAGGCCGGCCAGGCCGTGCCGCGCGGCCGCCGCGTTGCACAGGCGCACCATGTCCTCGCGCAACTCGACACCGGTGACTTGCGCCTGTTGGCCCTGGCCGACCAGCCAATCGTGCATCGCGAAGGTCAGGTAACCCTTGCCCGAACCGAAGTCGATCACGTGGACCTCGGCGCTCGCGGCCAGCGGGCTGCTCTTCAGCGCCGCGCTCATCACCTCGATGAACTTGTTGATCTGCTTCCACTTGCGCGACATCGCCGGCACCAGCTGGCGCTCGCCCTTCACCTCGTGCGTGAGGCCCAGGTCGGTCCAGAAGGGCGCGTCCAGCGACAGCCGGCGCTGCTTGGCCTTGTCGTGCGCAGCGGCTTGCGCGGGCGCCTCGGCGGTGGCCTCGGCGGCGAGCGAACCCACGCGCAGGCTGGGCTTGCCCTTGCGGCTGAAGGCCAGCTGGATCTCCTGCGAGCGTGTCTGCAGGTGGGCGTTGTGGAAGTCGCGGCCGAGCAGCGCGGCGAGGGCTGCCAGTCCCTCGTCGAGCGGATGGTTCTTCGTGACGTCCTTCGTCTGGTGGCGCCACAGGAAGGACAACTGCCGCTCGCCGCGCAGCTGCACCTCGCGCACCGTCAGGCGCTCCAGCGTGTCCTGCGCGCCGACAGGCTTGCTCAGCAGCAGCCGCACGAAGCTGCCGTCGGCCAGTGCCGTGCGCAGCAGCATGACGAAGCGCTCCCGGGCATCGGCCTGGGCGGCGGGCGGCGGGTCGATCAGGGTGCTGAACATCGCGGTCAATGGGGCTCGGGCGGATTCTCGTTCATCGCCGCCGCCAGGGCACCGGAGCTCAGTTTCGGCGGTTGTCGCTGGGCAGGGCGATGCCGCGGCGGTCGAGCGCGCCCGCCACGGCACCGCGCGAAGGTGGGCTGGCGATGACCTCGTCGCAGCCGACCAGCATGGCCCGGACGCGGTCGGTCGGCCGCATGGCGGCGGCGAGCAGGAAGACCGCCGTCGTGTCGCGAGACTGGATCCAGCCTGCTTCGCGAAAGAACCGACACAGCTCGATGCCGTCTGCGGCGAACTCCGCTTCCTGGTCGGCGCCCAGGAAGACGGCGAGGAAGTCCGGCGTCGATTTCACCAGGACCTCGTGGACCTCGTCGATGCCGGCTGCAGACATGACGCTGAAGCCGAAGTCCTCCAGCAGGCTGCGCAGTTCACGGCGCGTCGCGTCGTGCCGCTCCAGCACCAGCACCTGCCGGCCCGATCCGTCGGACGTGCCCGTGTCGATGGCGGGGCTGCGCAGCAGGCGCCGCACGTGGGCCCTGCGGGCCGCCTTCTTGCGGGCACGCAGGTCCACCAGGGCGTTGTCGATCCGCGCGCGGCGGGCCGGGCTCTGCAGCGCAGGGCGTGGCGGCTCGAGTTCGTCGAGCCACAAGGCCCCGCCGGCGGCCGGCTTCGGCGGCAAGGCGTTCGCGGTGCGGTGGCGCTCGGTCTTGGTCAGTGGATTGCCGCAGGCCGAGCAGATGGGCCCGCCCTCCAGGTTCAGGCAACGGCAGCGCCCGCAGGCCAGGCCGGTCATGCCGGCCCGCCCGGGCGCAGGCGCTGCCGGCCCGACACGGCGGGTTCGGCGCGCGCCAGCGGATGGCTGCGCGACACCATCAGGTTCGAGGTGAGGTAGAGCGCGTTCAGCAGCCGCACGCCCCGCTCCACGCTCATGCCGGGCCACTGCGCGATGTGCCGCAGCGAGGCCGGCTCGTGATGCAGGCGCTCGGCGGCATGGCCGAGCGCGCCGGGCGCCTGCAGCCGGTCGCTCGCCAGGCTGCGCAGCGCCCGGTAGGCGGCCAGGCCGCCGATCTCGCGCAGCAGGCCCTGCGTGGGACTGCACAGCGCCAGGTGCCACAAGGCGGGCAGCAGCGGGCGGAAGTACTCGGCCTGATCGCCGCGTTCTCGCGCATGCAGCGCCGGCGGCACGATGGTGGCCGGTTCGACGGCCATCACGCTGAGGTTCACCGGGGCCTGGCCGAAGGCCTGGAGCAGGTCGTGCCGGCAGTGGTAGATGCCTTCGGCCGGAAAGATGCTGATCGGCCAGACCAGCTCGTCCAGGCGCAGGAAGATCAGCGCCGCCTCCTGCGAACGGCGGCAGGCGGCGACGACCTCGACGACGTCACGACCGCATCGCCGTTGCTCGAGGGCGCCGATCTCGCCGAGCAGCGAACTGGGCAGGAGCAGGGAGTTGCCCAGGGCACCGGCGGCCGTCGTCCGAGCGCGGTGCAGCTGCTCGAACTCGCTGAGTCGCCACAAGGTCGACGGACTCCCGGACTGCATGCGTCTCCTCATCGACAAACGGCAAGGACGAAGATGTGATTACCACTTGTCACCATTCTATGGGAATAGTTCCCATGGAGTCGGAGTCTGGCAGCACGACCGTCCCCCTAGTTCAAGGGTGGCCGCACACGCAGGGCCGACGTTCGGGTCGATCAGTCCGGCGGCTCGCCGAAGGCGCTCAGGAAGGCCTCCACGAAGCGCGGCGAACCCGTCAACGTGAGGGTGACGGCATGCCAGCGCCCGCCTTCCACGCCGAGCTGCAGGTCGTGGTCCCAGTCCATGCCGTCGTCGGCCGGGCCGTGCGTGTTCGGGAACGCCTGCCACGCCCAGTCCAGCACCTGCTGCACCTCGGCCATCACCGCAGCATGGTCCTCGGCGCCCGTGGCGGCCATGGCCTCGAGCGTGGCGACACCGTCGCTGCCCTCGCTCAGCTCGAAGCTCAGGTAGTTCAAGTGCCGGCTTTCGACGGGGACGGCGGCCGCGGCGGCCGGTCGCCGAGCAGGTAGCGCGGCCCGCTGCCCAGCCGCGCCGCGCTGTCCGCCGGGTTGTAGAGCTTGCAGGTCTTCAGCGACAGGCAGCCGCAGCCGATGCAGCTGTCGAGCTGGTCGCGCAGGGCGGCGAGCGCGGCGATGCGCGCCTCGATCAGCGGCTTCCAGGCGCGCGACAGCCGGGCCCAGTCGGCCGGCGTGGGCGTGCGCTGCTCGGGCAGCGTGGCCAGCGCCGCGCGGACCTCGTCCAGGCTGAGGCCCACGCCCTGCGCGATGCGGATGAAGGCCACGCGGCGCAGTGTCTCCTTCGCGTAGCGGCGCTGGTTGCCCTCGGTGCGGCTGCAGCGCAGCAGGCCCTGTGCTTCGTAGAAGCGCACCGCGCTGGTGGCCACGCCGGCGCGCTGTGCCAGCGCGCCGATGCTCAACCAGGAATCCTTGCCCTGCATGCCGGCCTCACCGTTCGAAGTCGCTTGACTTCAAGCTTACTTGAACTTCGAGAATGCGCGCATCGACCCCTTCCCACCCGTTCCCACAAGGAGATCGCGACATGAACGGCACCGTCCTCGAACACATCAACATCACCGTGCGCGACGTCGAGCGCAGCACGCGTTTCCTGCTGGCGGCCTTGCCCGACTGGCGCGTGCGCGGCGAAGGCCGCATGGACTGGTTCGGCAAGCCCATCACCTGGCGCCACGTCGGCGGCGACGGCTTCTACGTCGCGCTGCAGGGCGGCGGCGAAGGCGAGGTGATCGACTGGCGCAGCCACCGTCTCGGCCCCAAGCATGTCGGCCTGGTGGTTCCCTCGGTGGACGCGGTGGTGGCGCGGCTGGCCGCGGCCGGCTACCCGCTGGACCACTGGGGCGGCACGGCAGCCGGCCGGCGCAGCGTCTACGTGATCGACCCCGACAGCGTTCAGTTCGAGTTCGTCGAGTACCTCAGCGACGACATCGGCGTGCGCAACGCCTACGAGACAGCTTGAATGCGCTGTCGATTTCGACGATCTTGCTTCGTCGTGTGATCGGAGCCGCACGGCTCGACCCACGAGCGAAGGAGAAACGACGATGCGTGTGATGGTGCTGGTGAAGGCGACGAAGGATTCCGAGGCCGGCGTGATGCCGAGCACCGAGCTGCTGGCCGCCATGGGCGACTACAACGAGCAGCTCGTCAAGGCCGGTCTGATGCTGGCCGGCGAAGGGCTGCACCCGAGTGCCAGGGGCAAGCGCGTGCAGTTCTCCGGCAGCCGGCGCACGGTGATCGACGGGCCGTTCGCCGAAACCAAGGAGCTCGTCGCCGGCTTCTGGCTGTGGCAGGTGAAGTCGATGGACGAAGCCGTCGAGTGGGTGCGGCGCTGCCCGAACCCGATGCCCGGCGATTCCGAGATCGAGATCCGCCCGGTCTTCGAGGCCGCCGATTTCGGCGCCGAGTTCACGCCCGAGTTGCAGGCCCAGGAAGATCGCCTGCGCGCGGCGGTGGACGCCGCGGCCAGGCCGGCCGGCTGAAGCGGCCCGCTCAGCCGGCGTTGCGCGCGCCGGCCGGCTGCGCATGCTGCAGGCACAGCGCGAACAGCTCGCCTGCGCTGTGGATCTGCAGCTTGCGGTAGGCGCGCTCGCGCAGCGTGGCCACGCTGCTGGCAGCGATGCCCAGCGCCAGGCCGATGCCCTCGCGCGTGTGGCCTGCGAGTGTGAGCGCGCAGACCTCGCGCTCGCGCGGGCTCAGTCGCACGGGCAGCTGTTCCAGCAGCGCGGCGGCCGCCTCGGGCGGCACGCGTGCCACCGTGCCGCCAGCCGTGGCAGGCCGCAGGGCCGCGAGGTGCCGGCGCAGCAGCGCGAGCAGCAGCCCGGCGAGGCCGGCGAAGCGCCGCGCGTCGCGCGCTGCGAAGGCGCCCGCCGCGGCGTCGCGATAGACGTTCAACGCCGTCCAGTGGCCGTCGAGCAGCGCCAGGGCCGAGAGCCGATCGACCAGGCCGAAGCGGTCCCACAGCTGCTCGCCGTAGGCCGTGTCGACGATGTCGGCGCGGCGCAGGCGCACGATCGCAGGGGATTCTTCGCCGGCCCCCGTCCGCTGGCGCATCGTCTCGAGCAGGTGATCGTGCCGGTACAGGCCGCTGCCGGCATAGACGCGCGCCGACTGCGTGGCGATGGCGCTGCCGCCGGTGCTGGCGGTCATGACCACCCGCACCTGCAGCGCGGCGTCGAAACGGAAGGCGGTGACATGCGCGATGCGCAGCGTCGGGGCCAGCCAGGCGAGCAGCGCGCTGCCGAAACCCGCGTCGCCCAGCCGGTCGACCACGCGGGCGAGGGCGGCGGCATCGGCGGCGTCGGCGGGTCGGATCATCGCCGCGGCATTGTCCGCCAGCCGGGGGACAGACGCGGCCCGCCGCGCGGTGCACGATGCGGGTCATCGAGACCGCAGGATCGCCCATGGACACCCCGACCGACCGCGTGCGCGACGCCGCGCTGCGCCTGCAGGCCGAACTGGCCGACGAGCGCACCCCCTTCGTCACCGACGCGTGGTACGTCGCCGCCTTCGCCGACGAGGTGACGCGCACGCCGCTGGCGCGCCGGCTGCTCGGCATCCCGGTCGTGCTGCTGCGCCGCACCGACGGCGGCGTGGCCGCGCTGGAGGACCGCTGCCCGCACCGTTCGATGCCGCTGTCGCTGGGCACGCTGGAGGGCGACACGCTGGTCTGCGGTTACCACGGCGCGCGCTTCGGCTGCGACGGCGTGTGCAGCGGCGTGCCCTCGCAGTCCGTCGTGCCGCCGGGGGCGCGCACGCGCGCCTTCCCGGTCGCGCAGCACGGGCCGCTGGTGTGGATCTGGATGGGCGCCGGCGCGCCGGCACAGGCCGCGCCGCACCCCGGCTGGATCGACGATGCGGGCTGGGCCGCGTCGCGCCAGAAGCTGCACATGAAGGCCAGCTACGTGCGGCTGCACGAGAACCTGCTCGACCTCACGCACCTGAGCTTCCTGCACGCGAAGACCTTCGGCACGCCCGACTACGCCAGCGCGCCCTACGAGACGGCGATCGACGCCGAGGCGGGCCGCTTCGTCATCACGCGCAGCGTGGTGCCCACGCGCCTGCCGCCGATCTGGGCTAAGCCGACCGGGCTGGAGGGCGTGGACGCCGCGCGCATCGCCAGCTCCACCTTCGTGTCACCGGCGCTGCACGAGGTGCGCGTGTCCTTCCACGCCTGCGACCGGCCGGCCGCCGAGCAGCCCTCGCGCGCGATCCGCACGGCGCACATCGTGACGCCGGAATCGGCCACGAGCACGCACTACTTCATCCACCACGCGCGCAACTTCGCGCTGGAGGACAGCGCCATCACCGCCTTCATGCACGAGCAGCTGCTCGCCGCCTTCCAGGAAGACATCGACGGCCTGGAGGCGATCGAGCGCAACCTCGCGAACTACCCGCCGGGCACGGCGCACGAGATCTCGTTCCACGCCGACCGGCCCTCGCTGGCGATGCGGCGCTGGCTCAAGCGGCAGGCCGTGCCCGGGCCCTAGGCGGGGTCAGTTCTGCAGTTTCCAGGTGCCGCCTTCGATGCGCACCATCACCTGGCTGCGCTGGTCGACGCCGTTGTGGTCGGCCGGGCTCATGTTGAACACGCCCTGCGAGCCGACGAACTCCTTCGTGCCCTCGATCGCGTCGCGCAGCGCGGTGCGGAACTCCGGCGTGCCGGGCTTGGCCTTCTTCAGCGATTGCGCGGCCGCCTGCTGCACGATCAGCAGGGCGTCCCACATCGTCGCCGCGAACAGCGAGCGCGTGCCCGGTCCGTACTTGCCCTCGAATCGCTGCACGAAGTCCACCGCCGGCTTCTTCACCGGGTTGCTGTCGGCCAGCTGCTCGGCCACCAGCACGGGCGCCACCGTCATGTAGCCACCTTCGAGGTCCTTGCCGCCCACGCGCAGGAAGTCGTTGTTGGCCACCCCCTGGGTCTGGTAGACCGGGCCCTTGTAGCCGCGCTTGGCCAGCTCGATCTGCGGCAGCGCCCCCGGCGTGCCGGCGCTGTGGATGAACACCGCGTCCGGGTTGGCGGCGACGATCTTGACGATCTGCGCCGTCACGCTCTGGTCGGTCGGCGCGTACTTCTCGGAAGCGACGATCTTCACGCCCTTGGCCGCGGCGACCTGCTCGGTGACCTTCAGGAAGCCGTCGCCGTAGCTGTTGGCCACACCGATGGTGGCGATGGTCTTGCCCTTGTTCTTCAGCACGTGGTCGATGACCATGTTGGTGGAGATCAGCTCGGTGGGCGAGAGCTTGAAGGCCCACTTGCGCGGCCCGTCCTGCGGCAGCACGATGGCGCCGCCGCCGGCCAGCGAGATGACCGGCACGCCGGCCTGGCCCGCCGACTCCACCACCGCCAGCGAGGGCGGCGTCAGCGAGGAGCCGAGGATCAGGTCGACCTTCTCTTCGGTGATCAGCTTCTGCGTGTTCTTGGCCGCGGTGGTGCTGTCGGTGTTGTCGTTGAGCACGGTGAAGCGCACCTTCTCGCCGGCCAGGTCGCCGGTCCACAGCTTCAGCGCGTTCTCCTCCGGGATGCCCAGCGAGGCGCCGGGGCCGGTGAGCGACAGCACCACGCCGATGTGGATCTCGGCGCGTGCGGCCGGGCCGAAGGCGAGGGTGGCCGCGGCAACGCCGGGCAGGAGCAGGCGGCGCACCGCGGTGAGGGAAAACGACATCGAAATCTCCTGTTGGAATGGGGCAGGGCGATGGGCCGGCCGGGATAGTCCCGACGGCACAGGTCCGCGCCGCAGGCTAACGTCATGCCCGTCGCGTGTATGTCCTCCGAGCAGAGGACAGCGCGCCGCCCGACTCGCCGCCCCCATCTACTTCAGAATCTTCCCGATGGAACTGCGCTCGCTCCGACTCGACCCCGGCATCCGCCTGCCGCGCAGCGAGGCCACGGGCGCGCTGGCCGGCCTGATCGGCTGCATCGGCGACGAGGCCTTCGGCCAGCGCGGCATCGAGCAGCTGGCGCGGCTGCTGCCGCTGGGCTGGTGGACGGTGTACCGCATCTTCGACGATGCGCCGCCGGCGCTGCACTTCGGCGGCTGCCTGCAGCCCGAGGACTGCGTGGCCGACGCCTTCGGCGCCTACCGCGCCGGCCTGTGGCGCCACGACCGTGCGCTCGGCGAGGTGCGCGCGCATGTGGCGCGCGGCGACGCGGTGCTGACGCACCTGCATGCGCTGGAGCTGGCGCCGGAGCACCGCCGGCAGATCTTCCAGCGCCACGGCCTGTCGGAGCGGCTGTCGCTGGCGTGCGAGGACGCCGACGGCGCGCTGCTGGCGATGAACCTGTACCGGCACGAAAGCCAGCCCGCGTTCAGCGACGAGGAGCGCGACACCCTGCAGGCGCTGGGCTCGCTGCTGCTGACCTGCGTGGTGCGCCACCTGGCGCTGCGGCCGCAGGGCCCGGCGGCGATTCCCGAGTTCGATGTGCTGACGCGGCGCGAGCGCGAGGTCTGCGAGCGGCTGCTGCGCGGCTGGACGCACGACGGCATCGCCGCCGACCTGCAGCTCTCGCCGACGACGGTGAAGACCTACCGCGACCGCGCCTTCGAGCGGCTGGGCATCCACCAGCGGCACGAACTGTTCGCCCTCGCGCTCAAGCGCTGAAGGCCTCGAACGCCTTCAGCCCGGCGCCTGCTGCCCCTCGGCACGCAAGGCCTCGTCGACGATGCGGCGGAACTGGATCAGCGCCGAGTCCATCGCCAGCGGC
>CAZVLY010000194.1:0-9107 GCA_964628175.1 uncultured Piscinibacter sp.
CATCGCGCGTGACGTGGCGATCGGCACGCCCTACTTCGAGGCGCGGCAGATCCCCTGCGAGATGTGCGAGGACATCCCCTGCGTCAAGGCCTGCCCGACCGGTGCGCTCGACCACGGACTGACCGACATCGGCAAGGCGAAGATGGGCGTGGCCGTGCTCATCGACGAGGAGAACTGCCTGAACTTCCTCGGCCTGCGCTGCGATGTCTGCTACCGCGTCTGCCCGGTGATCGACAAGGCGATCACGCTGGAGAAGTTCAGCAACCCGCGCAGCGACCGCCACGCGATGCTGCTGCCCACGGTGCACGCCGAGGCCTGCACGGGCTGCGGCAAGTGCGAGAAAAGCTGCGTGCTCGAGCAGGCCGCGATCAAGGTGCTGCCGATGGCGATCGCCCGCGGCGAACTCGGCCACCACTACCGCAAGGGCTGGGAGGCCGGCAACCAGGCGGGCCGGCCGAAGTTCGATCAGCCGGTGCAGAACCTGCCCGAGCATGCCGTGCCGGGTGACCTGGCGCCGCTGCGTTCCGGGCGCGATCCGTATGCCGCGCCGGCTTCGGGGGCCGCGAAGTGAGCAGCTCCGGCGTCACCAGCCGCTCGTTCGGCCTGCATCGCGCCAGCGCCGCCAAGGCGCCGGGGCGCGATGCCGTGCGCGTCAAGGGCTGGTGGCTGGCGCACCGCTTCCTCGTGCTGCGCCGGCTCGCGCAGCTGTCCATCTTCGGCCTGTTCCTGCTCGGCCCGCTGGCCGGCGTGTGGGTGGTCAAGGGCAACCTGTCCAGCAGCCTGACCCTGGGCGTGCTGCCGCTGACCGACCCCTTCGTGCTCGCGCAGACGCTGGCCACGCGGCACTGGCCCGAGGCCAGCGCACTGACCGGCGCGGCCATCGTGATCGTCTTCTACGCGCTCGTCGGCGGACGCGTCTTCTGCAGCTGGGTCTGCCCGGTGAACGTGGTGACCGACACGGCCTCGTGGCTGCGCCGCCGCCTGCGCATCACCAGCGGGCGTGCGCCGCGTGGCGGGCTTCGCTACTGGCTGCTCGGCGCCGTGCTGGTGGCCAGCGCGCTCGCCGGCCAGGCGGTGTGGGAGAGCGTCAACCCGGTGTCGATCACGCAGCGCGCGCTGATCTTCGGCGGCACGCTCGCCTGGGGCGCGGTGGCCGCGGTGTTCCTCTTCGACCTGCTGGTGGCGCCGCGCGGCTGGTGCGGCCACCTGTGCCCGGTCGGCGCGGCCTATGCGCTGATCGGCAGCAAGAGCCTGCTGCGCGTCTCGGCGCGCCACGCCAGCCGCTGCAACGACTGCGCCGATTGTTATGCCGTGTGCCCCGAGCCGCAGGTGATCGTGCTGCCGCTCAAGGGCAAGGGCGGCGCCGGTCCCGTCATCACCGACCGCGAGTGCAGCAACTGCGGCCGATGCATCGACGTCTGTGCCCCCGATGTCTTCCGATTCACCCCACGTTTCGACCCCCGAAGGGACTGACCATGAGAGTCCGTGATTTCCTCAAGTTCGCGCTGGCCATCGGCATCTTCGCGCTCGGCACGCAGCTGGCGCCGGCCGCCGACGAGGCGCCGGTGCAGATCAAGGCGCTGCGCGGCGGCACGCCGGTGAACCAGGACAACCTGCCGACGGCCTCGCACCAGGAGCGCGACCACCCGGTGTCCGACCGCGATTTCGTGCAGCAGCCGCCGCTGATCCCGCACACGACCGCGGGCTACCAGATCACCAAGAACTACAACAAGTGCATGGACTGCCATGCCTGGCAGAAAGCCAAGTACTCCGGGGCCACCAAGGTCAGCGTGACGCACTTCCGCACCCGCGACGGGCAGGAGCTCGACAACATCAGCCCGCGCCGCTACTTCTGCACCCAGTGCCACGTGGCGCAGACCGACGCCAAGCCGCTGGTGGAGAACGGCTTCCGGCGCGCCCGCGGGCTGCAGTGAGAGGCGACCGACATGGCTGACAACAACAAGCAGGACACCCCCGCGGCCGGCCGCGTCCGCCGCCTGGGCGTGTGGGTCTGGGGCGCCGCCACCGGGGCGCTGGGCATCGCCTTCGTGGTCGGCATCCTGTTCTGGGGCGGCTTCAACACCGCGATGGAATGGACCAACCGCGAGGCGTTCTGCATCGGCTGCCACGAGATGAGGGACAACGTCTACGTCGAGTACCGCAACACCATCCACTACCAGAACCGCACCGGCGTGCGCGCCACCTGCCCGGACTGCCACGTGCCCAAGGAGTGGGGGCCGAAGATCATCCGCAAGATCCAGGCGAGCAACGAGGTGCTGCACAAGGTGCTGGGCTCGATCGACACGCCGGAGAAGTTCAACGCCAAGCGCGCCACGCTGGCGCAGCACGAATGGGACCGCATGAAGCGGAACAACAGCCAGGAGTGCCGCAACTGCCACAACTTCAACTCGATGGACTACGCGGAGCAGAACCGCCGCGCAGCCGACACGCACCAGAAGGCCTTCAATGCCGGCATGACCTGCATCGACTGCCACAAGGGCATCGCCCACACGCTGCCGCCGATCGAGCAGCACATCGGCGCGCCCAAGGACGAACCGGCGCAGATGCCCGCGGCGTCGAACCCGGCCGCCTCGGCGGCCTCACGCTGAGGGCGGGCTCGATCGTTCGAGAACGAAGTCGGCGATCGCGCCGATGTCGTGCAGGTCGAGCCAGATCGGCGGTGCGTCGCCGCCCGGGGGCCGAGGCGCGTCGGACGCGATCGCGGCGATGCCCGGCCAGTCCGGCCACAGCATCGTGCGGCCGAGCGAGGGCCGCCACACCTCGAGCTTGGGAAAGTCGCCCTGCTTGAAGCCCTCGACGAGCACGAGGTCGCAGTGCTGCAGGCGGCTGAGCAGGTAGTCGAGCGGGGGCTCGCTGGCGCCGCGCAGCTCGTGCATCAGGGCCCAGCGCTCGTGCCCCAGCAGCAGCACCTCCTGGCAGCCGGCTTCGCGCAGGCGGAATGAGTCCTTGCCCGGCCGGTCGATCTCGATCGCCTTGTGGCTGTGCTTGACGAGAGAGACGCTCAAGCCGCGCGAGGTGAGGGTGGGCACCAGCCGCTCGAGCAGCGTGGTCTTGCCCATGCCGGAATGCCCGGCGATGCCGAAGACGTTCATGCCGGCATTGTGAATGCCGTGGCCATGAAAAACGGCGGCAGGTCGCCCTGCCGCCGTTCGTGTGAGGAAGCGCTGGATTACTTCTTGGCGCGTTCCATCGCGTCGCTCTTGGACAGCTCGCCGGACTTGACGGCCTCCTTGACTTCCTTCTTCACTTCGGCGCGCGCCTTCTCGGACTTGGCCGCCGGTGCGGGGCTGGCCTCGCACTCGCGGCTGGTGCCCTTGCCGGCGGCCTTCACCTCGGCGCGGGTCTTGTCCGACTGGGCCTTGGGCATGGTCGCCGCTTCGGCGCATTCGGTCGACTTGGCAGCGGCCTTGGCCTCGGCCTTCACTTCGGCACGGCTCTTGTCATCGGCGGCAAAGGCACCGTGAGCAGCGAACGCGGCCAGCACCGCAACGATCAGCGAAGATTTCTTGAATGACATACCTATCTCCTTATGGTGGTGCAGCGGCACACACGTGCCTCGCAAAGCCATTGTTCGACATACCGCCGTGGGCATATTGACGAATCACAAGATCCGGGCGAGCCGGTGCCGGGTGGCCACTCCACTGCGGCGACTTGAAAACGTGCGCTTCGGCCACACGCGCCGTGCCGTAGAGTGGTCGGCATGCCGCCCCTCGAGGTCTTCCTGTCGTCCCTGCTGATCGGGCTGTCGATCGCCGCGCCGGTCGGCCCGATCGGCCTGCTCACCATCCAGCGCAGCCTCGAGCACGGCGCACGTGCCGGCCTGGCCACCGGGCTGGGCGCGGCGGCGGCCGATGCGGTGTACGGCGCCATTGGCGCCTACGGCGTGAGCTGGCTGGTCAACGCCCTGGTGGCCGCGCGGGTGCCGCTGGCGCTGTTCGGCGGCGCCTTCCTGCTCTGGATGGCCTGGCAGCTGCTGCGCGCGCCGGTGGCGCAGCGCGCAGCGAACACCGCGCCGGCGCGCAACGGCTGGCAGTACTTCGCCAGCACCTTCTTGCTGACGCTGTCGAACCCGGCGACCATCTTCTCCTTCATCGCCATCTTCGGCTCGATGGCCGGCCGTGCCGGCAGCAGCTCGCCGGCGCTGCTGGTGGCGGGGGTGCTGATCGGTTCGGCGCTGTGGTGGCTGCTGCTGAGCAGCGCCGTGGGCCGCCTGCGCGAGCGCTTCGACGCCCGCTGGCGCCGGCGCGTCAATCGGTTCAGCGCCGCCGTGCTGGCCGCCTTCGCGCTGTGGCAGCTGGCCTCGCTGGCGCGGGATTGAACTGCGGATCGGCCTTGACTTGATCGGCGTCAACCGCAGCGCGGGCGCGGACGACGACAGTCGCAGCCTGGAGGATTGTTCATGCTGCAGAGAACCGACGCCGCCGATGCCATCGACCCGCTGATGCGGCCGTTCTTCGAGCGCAGCGGGCTGGCGGCCCTGCGGCTGGGCGGCCGGGCGCTGCTGCCCATCGTGCAGGGCGGCATGGGCGTGGGCGTGTCGGCGCACAAGCTCGCCGGCAGCGTGGCCTCGCTGGGTGGCGTGGGCACGATCTCGTCGGTCGACCTGCGGCGCCACCACCCCGATCTGATGGAGCGCACCCAGGGCCTGGCCTCGCGGCCGGGGATGGACGCCGACACCAAGGCCGTCATCGACGCCGCCAACCTCGAGGCCATCGACCGCGAGATCCGCGCGGCACGGGTGCTGTCCGCGGGCCGCGGCCTGCTGGCCATCAACGTGATGCGCGCCGTGGCCGAGTACGCCGCCTCGGTGAAGAAGGCGCTGGAGGCCGGCATCGACGCCGTGGTGGTGGGCGCCGGCCTGCCGCTGGACCTGCCCGACCTCGCCTCCGATCACCCCGACGCGCTGCTCGTGCCCATCCTCTCGGACGCGCGCGGCGTGCAACTGATCGTCAAGAAGTGGGAACGCAAGAAGCGCCTGCCCGACGCCATCGTGATCGAGCATCCGCGCCTGGCCGGCGGCCACCTCGGCGCGGCGAAGATCGCCGACCTGAACGATCCGCGCTTCGATTTCGAGAACGTGATCCCGCAGTCGCGCGCCTTCCTGAAGAGCGCCGGCATCGAGCGCGACATCCCGCTGATCGCCGCGGGCGGCATCCGCAGCTTCGAGGACATCGCGCAACTGCAATCGCTCGGCGCTGCCGGCGTGCAGCTGGGCACGCCCTTCGCCGTCACCGAGGAAGGTGATGCGAGCGAGGCGTTCAAGCAGGTGCTGGCCTCGGCGAAGGACGAGGACATGGTCGAGTTCACCAGCGTGGCCGGCCTGCCCGCGCGCGCGGTGGCCACGCCCTGGCTGCGCGCCTACCTGAAGATCGAGGACCGGCTGCAGGCGGTGTCGCACGCCAAGACGCGCTGCACCAAGGCCTTCGACTGCCTGGCGCAATGCGGCCTGCGCGACGGCCTGAAGGGCTGGGGCCAGTTCTGCATCGACAACCAGCTCGCCGCCGCGCTGCGCGGCGACGTCAAGAAGGGCCTGTACTTCCGCGGTGTCGGCGCGCTGCCTTTCGGCGAGCAGATCCGCAGCGTGCGCGAGCTGATGGAGCGCCTGCTCACCCGCGTCGAACTGCAAGCCGCCTGAGGCGTCTCGCGCTGGCGTCCTAGGCGGGCGCGGGCAGCCACAGCGGCAGCTGCAGCGCCGCCTCCAGCGGCAGCGGCGTGGCGAACAGGAAACCCTGGCCCTCGGCGCAGCCGAGCGCGCGCAGGCCTTGCCATTGCGCGTCGGTCTCGATGCCCACGGCGCTGACCGGCAGGCCCAGCTTGCCGGCGGTCTGCAGCATCGCCTCGAGCAGCAGGGCGTGGCGATCGCCGTGCCCCATCGCGGCGACGATGCTGCGGTCGATCTTCAGCCGCGACAGCGGCAGCTCCACCAGCATCGACAGCGGCGAGTGCCCGGAACCGAAGTTGTCGAGCGTGATGCCCACGCCGGCCTGGCGCAGGCGCTGCAGCTGCAGCCTCACACCGGGCAGCTCGGTGCGGTCGTCGAAGCCGTCGATGTCGACCTCGACCCGGGCCGGCGGCAGGCCGGCCATCGCGATCAGCTCGAGCATGTCGGCGGCGAATTCGCCGCGCGCGAGCTCGACGTGCGACACGTTGACGATCAGCCGCACCGGCCGCGGCGCGGCGGCCTGCAGCGCGACCAGGTCCTGGCAGGCGCGTCGCAGCACCCAGTGGCCCACCGAGCCGATCTCGCCGCTGCTCTCGAGCCGGCGGATGAACTCGAGCGGCGCCACCTTGCCGCCGGGCTTGGTCGACAGGCGCAGCAACGCCTCGAAGCCGAGCAGACGGCCGTCGGCAAGGTCCACCACCGGCTGGTAGCGCAGGCCGTAGCCGGCGGCTTCGCCGTCGAAGCGCGGGTCGAAGCCGGGATGGCCGGCGTGCAGCGGGTCGTCGAGCAAGGCGGGCGTCGGCGTGCCCGGCGGCGCCTCGGCCGCGAGCAGCCGGCGGCTGTGTTCGAGCTGGGCCGACAGCCGCGCCCGCTCGGCAGCCACGCGGCCGTAGCGCAGGCGCACCGTCTGCAGCTCCACGCCGGCCTGCAGGGCCTTGAGCCGCCAGCCGAGCTGCTCGGCGCTGCTGCCGCCCGCGCGTGAGGCCGCGGCGCGCTCGCGCCAGCCGTCGGCCGCGGCCGCGTCAGCGACCTGCTCGCACCATTGGGCGAGGGCGTCCATCAGCGTCGGGTCGTCGGGGCGGCCGCCGCGCTGCGCGATGTCCAGCGCCTGCGTCAGGGCCGGGCCGGCCTCGGCGGGCCGGGAGGCCGCCAGCTCGGCGCGGCCCAGCGTGAGCAGCAGGTCGTAGGCACCATGCGAATGCCCGCTCGCGGCCGGCAGCGCGGCGCGGGCCCGCTGCGCCGCCTCGTCCGCGCGGCCCAGGCCGATCAGCGCCTCGGCGGCGGTGGCCTCGATGTGCGCGAGCATCCAGTCGGCCTCGCGCGCGGCCTCGGCGCTGGAGATGTCCGACAGGGCCAGCGCGATCGCGAAGCGCGACTGCACGTTGGCCAGGCAGGCCAGGTTGTGGCGCGCCTCGCGCGCCCGCTTGTCCATGCGCAGCTGCGTGAACGCGGCCAGCGCCTGCTCGAGCTGCTCGCGGCCCCGCTCGGCATGCCCGGTCTGCGCGAGCACGCCGCCCAGCAGCGACTGCACCAGCGCGATGCCGGGCGGGTCGGCCGCGCCGGCCAGGTACTCGGACGCCGCCTCCAGGTGCGGCAACGCCTGCTCGCCCATGCCCAGGCTCGCCCACATGGCGCCCAGGCCGGTGAGCACCTTGGCGCGCACCGAGAAGTTGCCGTCGCTCTCGGCCAGCGAGGCGGCACGCTGGGTGAGCTGCAGCGCCTCGTCGATCGCCAGTTCGTAGAAGCTCGCCTTGCCCTGGAACATCAGGCTCAGCGAGAGCTCGCCATTGGCACCCAGCTCGCGGGCCAGCTCCTCGGCCTGCAAGGCCAGCGCACGCGCCTGCGGCGGGTCGACGTCGGCGGCCTGTTCAGCCTGGGCATTCAGGCTGCGCAGCCGCCGCAGCCGGACATGCGCCGCCAGTCGCGAGGCGGCGTCGTCGGTCATGGCGTGGGGAGGCGAGGACATGAGGCGATGGCGAAGAAGGTGAGCGTTGCCATTGTCGGGCCCGGCCACGGCGAACGCCCGTCGGATCAACCATGAGGCCCGCGCTCGCCGGCTGGCGTTGATGGCCCTCAAGCACCAGGCCGGTGCGGCCGATAAGCCAGGGAAGCGCCACGCCCGCGCGGCGCGATGCCCTCCTGTCGTACCTTGCGAGAGCCTCCGACGATGTCCGCCATTCCCTTTCCCAGCGCCTCTGCTTCCCCCACGTCCCGCAGCGGGGCGGGCGACGGTGGCTTCTTCGCCCACCACGGCCTCTGGGCGCCCGGCGTGCGCCTGTTCCGCGCGCTGCGTTTCGCCTCCAAGGCCGCCATCATCTCGCTGGCCTTCGTGCTGCCGCTGCTCGGCCTGCTGGCCTGGCAGCTCAAGGTGCAGGCCGAACAGTCGCTGCACGCGCGGCAGGATTCGACGCGCCAGCACGTCGAGGTGGCCCACGGCATCGTCGTCTGGGCCCACGCCCAGGAGACCTCCGGCAAGCTCGACCGCGCGCAGGCCCAGCAGCTCGCGCGGCAGGCCATCGCCTCGCTGCGCTACGAGGGCAGCGAGTACTTCTGGATCAACGACATGCAGCCGCGCATGGTCATGCACCCGATCAAGCCCGATCTGGACGGCAAGGACCTTTCCGGCTTCAAGGACCCGAACGGCTTCGCGCTGTTCAACGCCTTCGTGGCCACGGTGCGCCAGCATGGCCAGGGCTTCGTCGCCTACCAGTGGCCCAAGCCGGGCAGCGACAAGCCGGTCGACAAGATCTCCTATGTCAAGGGCTTCGAGCCCTGGGGCTGGGTGGTCGGCTCGGGCATTTACATCGGCGACCTGCGCGAGGCGCTGGTGCGCCAGATCGCCTGGGACGCCGGCGTCGTGGTGCTGGCCCTGCTGCTGGCGGGTTACCTGTTCCTGAGCTTCTACCGCGTGATGGACGGTGGCCTGAAGGAGACGCGGCGCCACCTGCGCGCGATGACCGACGGCGACCTGACGACCTCGCCCTCGCCCTGGGGCAACGACGAGGCCGCGCAGCTGATGCTGGAGCTGCGCAACATGCAGGATTCGCTGCGCAGCATGGTGACGCGCGTGCGCCGCTCGAGCGACGAGATCGTGCATTCGAGCAGCGAGATCGCCAGCGGCGCGATGGACCTGTCGGCGCGCACCGAGCAGGCCGCCGCCAACCTGGAGGAATCGGCCGCGTCGATGGAGGAGATCTCCGCGACCGTGAAGCACAGCGCCGACAGCACTTCCGAGGCCTCGCGCGTGGCCACCCACAACGCCGAAGTAGCCAGCGAAGGCGGCCGCGTGATGCGCGACGTGGTGACGACGATGGAGAACATCCGCGGCTCGTCGGCGCGCATCAGCGAGATCATCGGCACCATCGACGGCATCGCCTTCCAGACCAACATCCTGGCGCTGAATGCCGCGGTGGAAGCCGCGCGC
>CAZVLY010000195.1:0-9075 GCA_964628175.1 uncultured Piscinibacter sp.
GACCATGGCCGAGCACAACCTGCCCGCGCTGCTGGCAGCGGGGCTGAAGGCCACCATCAACTCCGACGACCCGGCCTACTTCGGCGGCTACCTGAACCAGAACTTCATGGAGACCTTCGCCGCGCTGCCGCAACTCGGCGCGCGCGAGGCCTACACGCTGGCACGCAACAGCTTCGAGGCCAGCTTCGCCGACGCCGGCGCCAAGTCGCACTGGATCAACCAGCTCGACCTGGCGTTCGAGGAGGCGGCTGCGGCTCAGGCCTGAGCGAAGACCCTGCGAAGCTGGTCAGCGTCGGCCTGAGTTGAGCCGCCTGCGCTGAGCAGTTGCACAGGCGCCTCGCAGCGACGGCTCAGTGAAGCACGGCGCCCTGCGGGCAGGCGCAGGGCGCCGATTGCGCGGTGCAGGCACTCATCGCCAGCCAGCGCGCGCGCAGGCCGAGTGCGATGCGCTGGAAAGGCTCGCTGGCGCCCAGGTGCCCGGCCAGCATCTCCAGGTTGCGGCCGATCTTGGCGCCCATCAGCAGGCGCTGCTCGGGGTGCAGGTCGGCCTGCAAGGCCTGCGCGTAGCCGGTCATCAGCGCCAGCGTGCCGGCCAGCACGGCCTCCAGGCTCGGCAGCTCGTGTTCTTCGGTCATGGGGCGGTTGCGGGCCGGCATGGGCGTTCTCCTTCACGGAACATGCGGCTCATTCTGCTGCAAATGAGAATGATTCGCAAATAGACCCGTGCCCGTCGCGGTTACCGCTGGGTCGGTGCTGCGACAATCGGCGCCGCGAAGCGGCAGTGCTCCCTGCCGCTTCGTGCCTTTCATCCGGAGCCATGTAGAGGAACACCATGCACAAAAACCTCGCCCGCGCGGCCGCGCTCGCCGCTGCGTTGCTGAGTCCCTTCCACACCCCTGCCCAGACGCCGCCGTTGAAGGTCGGCTTCGTTTACGTCAGCCCCGTCGGCGAGGCCGGCTGGAGCTACCAGCACGACCTGGGCCGCCGCGAGATGGAGCGGGCGCTGGGTTCGCGCGTGCAGACCACCGTGGTCGAGGCGGTGGCCGAAGGCGCCGACTCCGAGCGCGTGATGCGCGACCTCGCAGCGCAGGGCCACCAGCTCATCTTCGCCACCAGCTTCGGCTACCTCGAGCCGGCGCTGCGCGTGGCGGCCGAATTCCCGGCCGTGAAGTTCGAGCATGCCGGCGGCTACAAGACGGCGGCCAACCTGAACACCTACAACGCGCGCTACTACGAGGCGCGCTACCTCGCCGGATGGCTGGCCGGCAAGACGAGCAAGTCGGGCATCGCCGGCTACGTGGCCGGCTTCCCGGTGCCCGAGGTGGTGCAGGGCATCAACGCATTCGCGATCGGCCTGCGCGAGGCCAACCCGAAGGCGCAGCTGCGCGTGCTGTGGCTGAACGCCTGGTTCGACCCGGCGCGCGAGCGCGAGGCGGCGCAGACGCTGATCAACCAGGGCGCCGACGTGCTGACCAACCACAGCGGCTCGCCCGCCGTGCCGCAGGCCGCGCAGGCCGCCTTCAAGGACAAGGGCGTGCGCGTGATCGCCTACCAGAGCGACATGAAGGCCTTCGCACCCGACGCGCAGCTGGCGGCCGTCACCCACCACTGGGGTGGCCACTACACGCGGGTCGCGCAGGCCGTGCTCGACGGCCGCTGGAAGGCGCAACCGGTGTGGGCCGGCATGAAGGACGGGCTGGTCCAGCTCAGCGCGGTCGACGCCGCGCTGCCGAAGGAACTGCGAGCCCAACTCGAGGCCCGCCGCCAGGCCGTGCTGGCCGGCAAGCTCAAGCCCTTTTCCGGCCGGCTCGTCGACAACACCGGCACCGAGCGCCTGGCGCGCGGCGCGCTGCCCGACGACGCCATCGCGTCGATGAACTGGCTGGCCGCTGGCGTCGTCGGCAGCTTGCCGGGACAATGAGCCCTTCGTTTCCTCGAAGGCGGACCATGCTGCGACGCGTTCTCGGACCTGCAGTGCTGATCGCCGCGCTGTGCGCCGGCGCCGACGCGCGCACGCTGCGCATCGCCAGCGCCAACGACCCGCAGTCGATGGACCCGCACGCGCTGTCGCTGCAGTACCAGTCGCGCGTGGTCACGCAGATCTACGAGGGCCTGGTCAACCGCGACCGTGCCTTCAAGCTCGAGCCCTCGCTGGCCGAGTCCTGGGAGCGCACCGCGCCGCTGGTCTGGCGCTTCCGTCTGCGGCCCGGCGTGAGCTTTCACGACGGTTCGCCGTTCACCGCCGAGGACGCGGTGTTCTCGATCGAGCGCGCGATGTCGCGCAGCTCGCAGCGTGCCAACCAGCTGCGCGGCATCGCCGGCGTGAGCAAGCTCGACGCCCGCACGATCGAGATCCGCACCGCCGAGACCGACGCGGTGCTGCCCGAGAAGCTGTGGCTCGTCGCGATGATGAGCAAGGCCTGGGCGGAGAAGAACAAGGTCACCCAGCCGCAGGACTACAACGCGCGGCAGGAGACCTTCGCCGTGCGCAACGCCAACGGCACCGGGCCCTTCATGCTCGATCGCTACGAGGCCGACGCGCGCACCGTCCTGAAGGCCAACCCGCGCTGGTGGGGCCGCGGCACGCCCTTCGGCGGCGGCAATCTCGACGAGGCGCTGTTCGTCGTCATCCAGTCCGATGCCACGCGGCTGGCCGCGCTGGCCTCGAAGCAGGTCGACCTGGTGCTCGATCCGCCGCTGCAGGACCTGCCGCGCCTGAAAGCCGACCCCTCGATCAAGCTGGTCAGCACGGCCGACATCGGCACCCAGTACCTCGCGCTCGACCAGCACCGCGCCGAGCTGCCCGACTCCGGCGTCAGCGGCCGCAACCCGTTCAAGGACCGCCGCGTTCGCCTGGCCGTCTGGCAGGCGATCGACACCGACCTGATCGTACGCCAGGTGCTGCGCGGGCAGGGCATGAGCACCGGCTCGGCCGTCTCGGCGCTGGTCGAGGGCCATGTGGCTGCGCTCGACAAGCGGCCACCCTACGACCCGGCCGCCGCGCGCGCGCTGCTCAAGGAGGCAGGGTATGCCGACGGCTTTCGCGTCACGCTCGACTGCCTGAGCGTCGCGGTGCGCGCCGCCGCCTGCCAGGCCATCGCGGCGATGCTGGAGCGCGTTGGCATCAAGGTGAACTTCCAGCCGGCACCGGCGGCGACCTTCTTCCCGAAGGTCACGCAGGCGACCAGCAGCTTCATGGAGTTCGGCTGGGCGCCGGGCACCGATGCGTGGTTCGTGCTCAACACGCTGCTGCGCACCAACGACGGCATGTACTCGGGCGCCTTCAACGGCGGGCGTTATTCGAACCCGAAGTACGACGCGCTGATCGACGCGGTGCGCGTCGAGCCCGATCCGGCGCGCCGCCGCGCCCGGGTGGGCGAGGTGCTGCAGCTGATCCGCGACGACGTGGCGATCATCCCGCTGTACCGCCGCCAGCACACCTGGGCGATGCGGCCGGACGTGGCCCTGGTGCAGTGGTCCAACGACGTTGCCGAGCTGCGCTGGGTGAGCGTCAAGTGAGCGCGGCGCCGGCCGGCACCTGCGGCTCGCGCTCGAGCAGCCGCGCCGCCTGCGCACCGAAGGCGTAGGCGTCCATGCCCAGCGAGCCGTAGGTCACGCTGTCGTGGATGCGTTGCGGCGCGTGATCGCGCCCGCCGGCGCCGGCCGCGATGAACCAGGGCAGCAGGTGCTCGTCGGTCGGGTGCATGTCGACGGCGTGCGGCGCGCGCGCGCGGTAGTCGAACAGCGCGTCCCAGTCGCGCGCCGCGCTGCGCTCCAGCAGCCAGTCGCGGAAGGCCCGGCTCTCGGCGATCTCGGGCCGGTCCACCGGCCCGCGCAGACCGTGCTCGAAGACCCGCCGCAGGTTGTGCGTGATGCTGCCGCTGGCCAGGACCAGCACGCCTTCGCCGGCCAGCGGCGCGAGCGCCTCGCCCAGCGCGAACTGCTGCGCCGGGCTGTGCATCGGCACGAAGGCCAGCGGCAGCACCGGCACGTCGGCATCGGGGTACATGTAGCGCAGCGGCGTCCAGTTGCCGTGGTCGAGCCCGCCCTCGGGACTGAGGTGCACCGGCACGCCGGCCGCGCTCAACAGCTCGCAGACACGGCCGGCCAGCTCCGGCGCGCCGGGCGCGTCGTACCGCAGCGTGTACAGCTTCGGGTCGAAGCCGCCGAAGTCGTAGACCGCTTCGTGGCGCGCGCCGGCCAGCAGCACCGGGGCGCGCGCGGCGGTGTGCGCCGAGACCGCCAGGATGGCCTTCGGGCGGCCGAAACGCGCGTCGATGCGCGCGCCCAGCGCCTGCATGAAGGCGCCGGCGGCGCCCGGCTCGAGGGCCGTCATCGGCGAGCCGTGGGAGACGAAGATCGAGGGGAGGCGGGGGGTGTCCATGGCCACATTGGACGCCGCACCGGCCCGCGCGGGGCTCAGCCGAATTGCATGCAGCGTTCAGCGTACCTGCCAATGCGCGCTGCCGGTGGCCAGCCGGCCGAGCAGGGCGATGGCCTGGCGCACCGTCTCGGGCGAGGGCTGGCGCTGCAGTTCGTCGAGGAAGGCGGCCACGGCGCGATCCGGCGGGCCGGCATTGACGACGTAGCGCATCGACCAGTCGGGGAAGCTCGGCGCCGCCAGCGGGCCGCTGTAGATGCGCGTGACCTCGCCGTGCCGGCTGTCGGCGCTGATGCGCTGGAAACACTGCTCGACCGCCGCAGGCTCGCCTTCGAGCACCTGCACGAAGCGCCCGCCGTAGTGCAGCAGCGCGCCGGTGATGCCCAGCGATTGATTGCGCTCGCGGGCGCGTTGCAGCATGCCGTCGATCTCGCCGGGCGCCATCTCCCGGCTGGCGGTGCTCATGTACAGCAGGCACTGCAGATCGCTCATGCTGCGACTGTAGGTGCGGCGCCGGCGCCCGGGAAGCGGGCGCGCGCGGCGAAGCGCGCATTCCCTCACGCTCGGGTTGCAGCCGCGAGTCGTGGCACAGTCCGCCCACCATGCAGCCCACCGACGGTTCCGCCTCCCTGTTCTCGCTCGCCTGGCGCCAGATGGCGCGCGACTTCCGCGCCGGCGAACTGAGGCTGCTGGTCGCGGCGGTGATGCTGGCGGTGGCGGCGCTGACGGCGGTGGGCTTCTTCGCCGACCGCATCAACACCGGCCTGACCCGCGATGCCCGCCAGATGCTCGGCGGCGATGCCATCGTCGCCAGCGACCAGCCGGCACCGCCGAGCTTCGCCGCGCAGGCCGCCCGCTTGGGCCTGAGCACGGCGCTGACCACCACCTTTCCGAGCATGGGCCGCGCCGGCGACGACAAGGGCGGCGCGACGCGGCTGATCACCGCCAAGGCGGTGGCCGAGGGCTACCCGCTGCGCGGCAAGCTGCGCCTGGCGGACGCGCCGGGCGGCGCCGAAACCGAGGTGGCGCGCGCGCCCGAGCCCGGCACCGTGTGGGTCGACCCCGCGCTGCTGCCGGCGCTGGGACTGCAGGTCGGCGATGCGCTGCTGCTCGGTGACGCCCGCCTGCGCATCGCCCAGGTCATCGTCGTCGAACCCGACCGCGGCGCCGGATTCCTCGGCTTCGCGCCGCGCGTGATGCTCAACCAAGCCGACCTGCCGGCCACCGGCCTGATCCAGCCGGCCAGCCGCGTGACCTACCGGCTCGCCGTCGCCTCGCGCAGCAACAACGACGCGCCGGTGCGGACCTTCGTGCAATGGGCCGAGGCCGAGATCAAGGCAAAGGACCTGCGTGGCCTGCGCGTCGAGTCGCTGGCCACCGGCCGGCCGGAGATGCGCCAGACGCTGGACCGCGCCGAGAAGTTCCTCAACCTCGTCGCGTTGCTCGCCGCCTTGCTGGCGGCGGTGGCAGTGGGCATCGCGGCGCGCGATTTCGCCAGCCGCCACCTCGACGACTGCGCCATGCTGCGCGTGCTCGGCCAGCCGCAGCGGCGCATCGCGCAGCTCTACCTGATCGAGTTCGGCTGCGTCGGCCTGGTGGCCAGCCTGGCTGGCGTGGCGCTGGGTTTCGGCGTGCACTACGTGTTCGTGTGGTTGCTCGCCGGCCTGGTCGACGGCGCGCTGCCGGCGGCGAGCCTCTGGCCGGCCTTGTTCGGCCTGGGCGTGGGCATGACGCTGCTGCTCGGCTTCGGGCTGCCGCCGGTGCTGCAGCTCGCCCGCGTGCCGCCGCTGCGCGTGATCCGGCGCGACGTCGGCGCGCTCAAGCCGGCCTCGATCGCGGTGCTGGCGGCCGGCACGGCGGGCTTCGTCGCGCTGCTGATGGCGGTGTCCAGCGACCTCAAGCTCGGGCTGATCGCGGTGGGCGGCTTCGCGGCGGCGGTGGCGATGTTCGCTGCGCTGTCGTGGCTGGCAGTGATGCTGCTGCGCCGCGCCGTGCCGGAATCGAACGCGCCGCGCTGGCTGGTGCTGGCCACGCGGCAGATCGCCGCGCGGCCGGCCTTCGCGGTGCTGCAGGTGTCGGCGCTGAGCGTCGGCCTGCTCGCGCTGGTGCTGCTGGTGCTGCTGCGCACCGACCTGATCAGCAGCTGGCGCCAGGCGACGCCACCGGACGCACCGAACCGCTTCGTCATCAACATCCAGCCCGAGCAGGGCGAGGCCTTCCAGCAGCGCCTGAAGGACAGCGGGGTGAAGGGCTACGACTGGTACCCGATGATCCGCGGCCGGCTGGTGGCGATCAACGGCAAGGGCGTGCGGCCGGAAGACATGACCGAGGAACGCGCCAAGCGCCTGGTCGACCGCGAGTTCAACCTCAGCCACGACACGAGGCTGCCGGCGCACAACGAGCTGGTCGGCGGCCGCTGGACGCCCGACGAGCCGAATGCGCTGAGCGTCGAGGAGGGCCTGGCCAAGACCCTGGGCGTGAAGCTCGGCGACACGCTGCGCTTCGACATTGCCGGCATGCCGACGGAAGGCCGCATCACCAGCCTGCGCAAGGTCGACTGGGGCTCGATGCGGGTGAACTTCTTCGTGCTGTTCCCGACCGCCGCGATGGCCGACCTGCCGGCCACCTACATCGCCGCGTTCCAGGCGCCGCCGGGCCGCGACAAGGGCGCGTCGTTCGACAACGCGCTCAGCCGCGACTTCCCGAACATCACCAACGTCGACGTCTCGGCCTCGATCGCGCAGGTGCAGCGCGTGCTCGACCAGGTGATCCGTGCCGTCGAGTTCCTGTTCGGCTTCACGCTGGCCGCCGGGCTGGTGGTGCTGTTCGCCGCCGTGACGGCCACGCGCGAGGCGAGGGCGCGCGAGTTCGCGGTGATGCGCGCGATGGGCGCGAGCGGCAGGCTGCTCGGCCAGGTGCAGCGCGCCGAGCTGCTCGGCGTGGGCGCGCTGGCCGGCGTGCTGGCCTCGCTGGCCGCGATGGCCGTGGGCTGGGCACTGGCGCGCTACGCCTTCGAGTTCAGCTGGAACCCGTCGCCGCTCGTGCCGCTGGCCGGTGGTGCGGCCGGCGCATTGCTCGCGCTGGCCGCCGGCTGGTGGGGCCTGCGCGAGGTGCTGCGGCGCCCGGTCGTCGAGACCCTGCGCCGCGCCGCCGAGTAGGGCTGAGCCTCAGGTCGCGGCGAGCCGGAAGCCCGCCAAGGCCTGCGCCAGCCGCTGCGCCTGCGTGCGCAGGCTCTCCGCGGCGGCCGTCGATTCCTCGACGAGCGCGGCGTTCTGCTGGGTCATCTGGTCGAGCTGGGTGACGGCGGTGTTGACCTGGCCGATGCCGTCGCTCTGCTCGGCGGCGGCGGCGGTGATCTCGCCGATGATGTCGGAGACACGCTGCACCGAGCCGACGATCTCGCCCATGGTCTGGCCGGCGTCGGCGACGAGCTTGGAGCCGGCTTCGACGCGCTCGACGCTGGCGCCGATCAGGCCCTTGATCTCCTTGGCGGCCTCGGCCGAGCGCTGGGCCAGGGAGCGGACCTCGGAGGCCACGACGGCGAAGCCGCGGCCCTGCTCGCCGGCGCGGGCGGCTTCCACCGCGGCGTTCAGCGCGAGGATGTTGGTCTGGAAGGCGATGCCGTCGATGACGCCGATGATGTCGGCGATCTTCTTGGAGCTGGCGTTGATCTCGTCCATGGTGGAGACCACCTGCGAGACGACCGAGCCGCCGCGCTGGGCCACCTCGGCGGCCGAGGCCGCGAGCTGGTTGGCCTGGCGGGCCGACTCGGCGCTGTTGCGCACCGTGGCGGTGAGCTGCTCCATCGCGCTGGCGGTTTCCTGCAGGTTGCTGGCGGCCTGCTCGGTGCGCGAGCTGAGGTCGTGGTTGCCCGAGGCGATCTCCTCGCTGGCCGTGGTCACGCTGCCGGCCGAGGCACGCACCTGCTGGAGCGTCTGCTGCACGCGGCCCAGGGCCTGCTTCAGGGCCAGGGCACCGGCGGTCGTGGCGGGCACATGGCCGAGGTCCAGCGAGATCTGGCCGTCGGAGCCGACCTCGTGCACCAGCACCGAGAGTTCGTCGCCCTGGCGCGCGATGGCCGCCATGCGCACCGCGATCAGCACTTCGAGGGCGGTCTGCAGCACCACGTAGCCGGCGTGCATGACGATCTTCAGGAAGTTGGGTTCCGGCGTGCAGTACACGCCCATGCCGGCGGCCTGCATGCGGTCGAAGGCGACATGGTGCACGGCGAAGAAGGCCGCCGACACCACGATGGGACGCCAGTCGCGGTAGACGAGCAGCAGCGCCAGCGTGACGAACACGCCGAAGTGGAACTCCAGCGTGCCGCGCCCGAGGTGGATGTGCAGCGCCACGGCGGCCGACAGGCACAGGGCCATCACGCTGCGCGACAGGCCCGAGCCGCCCGCGCCGGAGAACACCGCGCCGGCGCCGAGCAGCAGCAGCAGCGACACGCCGGCCGCCAGGCCTGGCGCGCCGTAGTAGGAACCGATCGCCAGCGCCGCAGCCGAGTAGACCAGCAGCGTGCCCAGCATGATCAGGTCGGCGGTGCGGCCGAGGGACGTGGCGGCCGCGTGCGAAGAGGAAGTGTGTGAGCTCATGGTGTCCCGTGACGGTGGAGGTCGGCCTATCGGCTCTGGTCGATCAGGCCCATCTCGGCGCTGGCCATCAGCGACTCGATGTCCATGAGGATGAGC
>CAZVLY010000196.1:0-9057 GCA_964628175.1 uncultured Piscinibacter sp.
GGGCTTGTTCGGGTTCGACGGGGGCGCGGCCTCGGCCATGGGCGGATTCTCGCCGCTGCGGCGCACGCAGCCGCGAGCGTGACATCTGCCCGCGAGCCGTCGCGCCGGCAGGGCGCCCGCCTGGAGAAGTACGCAACGGCATGTCACCGACCCTTGCGCACGTGGCGTGCTGGCATAGCATCGCGCCCTGTCGAATCCAAGCCCGCCCTTCTTCATGCGCTTCGTTGCCCGTGTGGCCCTCGTTCTCGTCGTCGTGGCCGTGGTCAGTGCCCTGGCCGCCCTGGCCTGGGACCGCTCGGAGCGCGTGGCGGCGCAGCCCTCGGTGCGCGTCGGACCCCACTGACGTTCTTCTGGCATGGCACCATCGCGGCCTTGCAGCACAGGCCGGTACAGCCTCCATGCCCTCCTCCCAGTCCACCCAGTCCTCCCCGTCTTCCTGGACGCTCGGCGATTTCGACTTCGAACTCCCGCCCGAGCTGATCGCCCAGCACCCCGCCCCTGAGCGCAGCGCCTCGCGCCTGCTCGACGCCACCGGCGCCGCGCCGGTGGACCGCGTGTTCCGCGACCTGCCCGGACTGCTCGACCCCGGCGACCTGCTCGTCTTCAACGACACCCGCGTGATCAAGGCGCGGCTGCTCGGTGCCAAGGCCAGTGGCGGCGCCGTCGAGGCGCTGGTCGAACGCGTGTTGCCCGGTCACGACGTGCTGGCCCACCTGCGCGCGAGCAAGTCGCCCAGGCCGGGCGGCATCGTGCGCTTCGTCAGCGGCGACGCGGCCTCGTCCTTCGAGGCCGAGGTGCTCGGCCGCGGCGGGCCGGACGGCTCGCTGTTCCACTTGCGCTTCCCGGGCGAGCCGCTGGCGCTGCTGGAGCGCCACGGCCACGTGCCGCTGCCGCCCTACATCACGCATGCCGACAGCGCCGAGGACGAGCGCCGCTACCAGACCGTGTTCGCCAAGCACCCCGGCGCGGTGGCCGCGCCGACGGCCGCCCTGCACTTCGACGAGGCCGTGCTGGCTGCGCTGCGCGAGCGCGGCATCGGCAGCGCGAGCGTGACGCTGCACGTGGGGGCCGGCACCTTCCAGCCGGTGCGCACCGAGAACCTGGCCGAGCACCGCATGCACAGCGAATGGTTCGAGGTCGCGCAGGCCACCGTCGATGCGGTCGCACGCACGCACGCCGCCGGCCGGCGCGTGGTGGCGGTGGGCACGACCACGCTGCGCGCGCTGGAGTCGGCGGCGCTGCCCGGCAGGCTGACGGCGGGTGCGCGAGACACCGACATCTTCATCACGCCGGGCTTCGAGTTCCGCGTCGTCGACCGGCTGCTGACCAACTTCCACCTGCCGAAGAGCACGCTGATGATGCTGGTCAGCGCCTTCGCCGGCCACGACAAGGTGATGGCGCTGTACCAGCACGCCATCCGCGCGCGCTATCGCTTCTTCAGCTATGGCGACGCGATGCTGCTGGAGCGCGCCCTCACTGCAGCGCCGCGCTGAGGTCGCCGGTCTTCTCGCGCACGCCGGGCAGCGGCTCGAGCTCGAAGCGCTTCGTCACGAACTTGAGGATCGAGGCGGTGTCGTAGACCGTGTGATCGACGTGCCCGCGCCTGACGTGCGGGCCGATGATCAGCGCCGGAATGCGCGTGCCCGGGCCGAGCCGGTCGCTCCAGCCGGGGCCGGAGGGCGGCGGCACGTGGTCCCAGTAACCGCCGTTCTCGTCGTAGGTCAGCACGATCAGCATGTCCTTCCACTGCGGGCTGGCGCGCAGCCTGGCGAGCAGATCGGCCATGTGCTCGTCGCCGCTCTTCACATCGGTGTACGAGGGGTGCTGGGTGTAGCGGCCAGCGGGCTTGTAGAAGGTCACCGCGGGCAAGGTGCCGGCGGCGATGTCGCGCAGCAGGTCCTCGCCGTCCCTGATGTGCGCGCCGCGGTCCGGCGTGCCCGGGGCGAAGCGGCTGTAGTAGTTGAAGGGCTGGTGGTGCGGCTGGAACATCGGGCTGCCTTCGTCGCGCGTGTAGATCGTCTTGCGCTTGATCGAGGGCGGCTGCCTGCCGTCGGCGCTGGCCGCGTTCCAGCCGCCCGAGTACCAGGCCCAGGAGACGCCCTTGGCGCTGAGCGTGTCGCCGATGGTGCGCTGTCGCTGCGGCGGCAGCGGCAGACCGAGCGACTTGGTGCCGGCCGGGTCGGCCGCATCGAGCGACCCGCCTTCGGCCGGCGGCACGCCGCTGGGCTGCCAGGGCGGCTGCGTGGTGTTGACCGACAGGCCGTCCGGAGTGACCTGCCCGCCCAACCCGCCGCTGAACACCTGCACCGCACCCTCGTTGGCCGAGGGCGAGCCGGGTTTCTTGCTGAGCTTGCCATCGGCATCGAGCACGGCGCGCATCGGCGCCGGCGCATCGGCATGCACTGGCGCGCAGGCGCAGATGAGGTACTGGTGGTTCAGGTAGGAGCCGCCGTACGCGCCCATGAAGAAGCGATCGGCCAGCGTGTACTCCTTCGCCCATTGCCAGAGCTTGAACTGCTGGCCGTCGTAGTGGCCCATGGTCCAGCCACCCACCGTGGACATGGCGGCGAATCTGTTGTTCTTGCCGCCGTTGATCTGCTCCTGGTTGTGGAAGAAGGCGTGGATGGGACTCGGCACGATCTCGCTGATGGACTTGTTCACCGGCGGCGCGTCGATGCGGAAGGGCCGGTTCGGCAGGCGCGGGAATCGCGCGTCCGGCTTGCCGTCGGGGCCGAAGACGATCAGCTCCTTCAGCGGCTGGCCATCGTGATCGAGCTGCGTCGTCTGCTCGGCGGTGGCGTTGGCCACGCCGTCGGCGCCGGGGAACAGGCCGTAGAGGTTGTCGAAGCTGTGGTTCTCCGCAAAGATCACCACGACGTTGCGGATGCGCTCGATGGACGCGGCGCGCTCGTCGCGCGTCGGCGCCGCGCAGCCGCCGGTGGCCAGGGCTGCGGCCAAGGCCAGCAGCGTGCGTGTCGTGGGTGCGGACATCGTTCCTCTCCTCGTTCGAATTCGGCTTCGTTGTGCCAGGCTGGCACAGGCGTCGGCGCGCCGGCCACAGGCCCTGCTCCATCCTGGCAAAACGCTGTTTCGGGTTGATGGCGGTCAAAACTGACCCGGGCTCGCCTCCTAGCATGGACTCGAACTCGAAACCGCAACACAGGAGAGTCCCCATGAAAACGAGCCTGCGCCACACCACGGCCCTGGCCCTGCTGGCCGCCGCACCGATGTGGGCCGGCGCCGCCGGCAACGACGATGCGATGCTGCAGATGGCGCGCAACGCCGGCTGCCTGACCTGCCACCAGATCGAGCCCGGCGGCAAGGGCCCGGACGGTCTGCCACCGGTCGGCCCGGCCTGGCGCGATGTCGCCGCCAAGTACCAGGGCCAGAAGGGCGCCGCCGCCGCGCTGACCGTCACGGTGATGAAGGGTTCCAACCCCTACGAGAGCCACTGGAAGGGCAAGGTCAGTGGCCTGGCGATGCCGCCGAATGCCGTGGCGATCAAGGAGGCCGATGCGAAGAAGCTGGTCGGCTGGATCCTCGCGCTGGAGATGCCGAAGAAGTAGCGGGACCGCACGCGCCTTTTCAGGCGATCTCCACGACCGGGGGCCGGTACTCTCGGCGGTATGTTCCGCCTTCCGTCCCCCGAGCGCCCGCGCCCGATGGCCCCGCTCGTGAGGGGCCTGATCGCTGCAGCCTTTGCCCTGCTCGTGTCGTCGCCGGCACGGGCCAACGAAGCCGGCGCGGCGGCCGACGAACTGGCCGAGGTGCTGGCGCAGCCGGTGATCGGCGGCTCGCGGCTGGCCGCGGCCTCCAAGTACGAGCAGGACGCCGTCGAGGCGCCCAGCATCGTCTACGTGCGCACCGGCGGCGAGATCCGCGCGCAGGGCTACCGCACGCTGGCCGACGTGCTCGAGAGCCTGCCTGGCGTGCACCTGCGCCAGGACCGCGCCTACACCTACGTCGGCGTGCGCGGCATCGAGCGGCCCGGCGACTACTCGTCGCGTCTGCTGCTGCTGATCGACGGCATCCGCGTCAACGAGGCCATCTACGACTCAGCCACCGCCGGGCGCGAGTTCCCGCTCGAGGTCGGGCTGATCGACCGCGTGGAATTCATTCCCGGTCCCGGCTCGGCGCTGTACGGCTCCAATGCCGTGCTCGGCGTGGTGAACATCGTCACGCGCACCGCCTCGCAACTGCCCGGCGCGGCGGCCACGGTGGAGCTGGGCTCGACCGCGCGGCGCAAGCTCAGCGCGAGCTGGGGCGGCGACCTCGGGCCGGCGCGGCTGCTGATCGGGCTGGCCAGCGAACGCAGCCGCGGCCATGACAGCCTGTACTTCCCGGCCTACGACAACCCGGCGACCAACAACGGCCTGGCCGTGGGCCTCGACGCCGAGCGCAGCGACAAGCTGTTCGCCAAGGCGCGCTGGGGCGAACTGAGCCTCACCGCCCTCCTATCCGAGCGCCTCAAGGCCGACCCGACCGGCGCCTACGGCGTGCTGTTCAACACGCGCAGCGATTCGCTGGACCGCTACGCGCTCGCCGACCTGGCCTACGGGCACCGCTGGGGCGAGTCGCAGGAGGTCTATGCGCGGCTGGGCGTCGCCGGCTATGGCTACCGCGGCTTCGGCATCTACGGCACGGCGCAGTCGCCCGTGCCGGCGGTGACGGACGCGGACGCGCGCTGGCTCTCCGGCGAGCTGCGCTACGTGTGGAGCGGCTGGGCGGGCCACCGCGTGCTGGTCGGCGCGGAGTTCCAGAACAACTGGCGCCAGCGCCTGTACTCGGCCGACCTCGACCCGGCGCCGCAGGTCTACACCGACAGCGCGATGCACTCGTCGCGCCACTCGCTGTTCGTCAACGACGAGTGGCAGCTCGCCGCGCCGCTGCGCCTGAACCTGGGCCTGCGCGGCGACCGCCAGCTCGACGGGCATTTCACCGTCACGCCGCGCGCGGCCGCGCTGTGGTCGGCTTCGCCGCAGTGGAACTTCAAGCTGCAGCGTGGCAGCGCCTTCCGCGAACCCAATGTCTCGGAGACCAGCTATCAGGACAGCGGCCAGGCCACCAACGCCGAGCTCAAGGTCGAGTCGGTTCGTTCGACCGAACTCACCGCGCTGTGGCGGCCGACGAGCCGCTTCGACGCCAGCGCCACCTGGTACCGCCTCGACCTGAGCGACTCGATCAACTTCATCGATCTGCCCGACGGGCAGCAGATCTATGCCAACACGGGCAACTCGCGGGCGCGCGGCGTGGAGCTCGAAGCGACCCTGCAGTGGAGCAGCGCGCTGCGCCTGCGCGGCAGCTGGTCGCGGCAGCGCACGCGCGATCTCGACAGCGGCACCGTGCTGAGCGACTCGCCGCGCTCGGTGAGCAAGCTGATCGCCACCCTGGCCGGCCCCTGGACGGGTTCGACGCTGGGCCTGAACCTGCTGCGCATCGGCGAGCGCGTGAGCCTGGCGGGTGAGCGACTCGACCCCTACCTGCGCCTGAACGCGCAGTTCAATCTGGCCCCGCCGGGCGGGCGCTGGTTCGTCGGCTTCGGCGTGTACAACGTGGCCGGCGCGCGCTATGCCGATCCGGCCGGCCCGGAGCATCTCGAAGACACCCTGGTGCAGGACGGCCGGCAGTTCCGCGCCCAGTTCGGCTGGGGCTTCTGAACATGCGCGGCGGCGTCTGGCATCGCCTCGCCCTGCTGGCCGCACTGGCCTGCAGTGCCCCGGGCACCGGGGTGCGCGCGCAGGCGCCCGCCAACGAAGCCGAGGCGAAGGCCCGGTTCACGCTGACGCTGGCCCGCTTCGTCCAGTGGCCGGCCGCCGCATTCGCGTCGGACGGCGCGCCGCTGCGCCTGTGCGTGCTGCACAACAGCCCGGCCGTGGCCGCCGCGTTCGGCAGCCAGCAGGGCGTCCTCATCGCCGGTCATCCGCTGAGCGTGAACACCAGTGCCGTCGCCCGACCGGCCTGCGACCTGCTGTTCGTCGACAGCAGCGCGGCGCGGGCCGCGGCCGAGCCGCTGCTGGCGCCGGGGGAACGGCCGATGCTCACGCTCGGTGCGATGGACGGCTTCCTGTCGCAAGGCGGCATGGTCGAGCTGGTCAACGTCAACGACGCGCTGCGCTTCGACGTCAACCTGCGCGCCTTGCGCGGCGCGCAACTCGGGCTGTCGGGCCAGGTGCTCAAGCTGGCGCGGCAGGTGCGCGAATGAGACAGGCCCTGCGACGTCACTTGGCGGCGATGTCGCTGCATCGGCGCCTGACCTGGCTGGTCGCGCTGTGCGCCGGCCTGACGGCGCTGCTCGGCATGGTCGCAGTGATCGGCACCGGCTGGTGGCTGCAGCAGGAGCGTGCGCGCGAGGACGCCCACGAGGTGCTGCTGACCCTGTCGTACGCCCTGCAGGCCTCGCTCGCCTTCGACGACACCCGCGGCGTGGCCGACACCCTGGCGATCCTGCGTGCGCGTCCCGAGATTTCCGGTGCCTGGGTGTACGACGCCCGGGGGCGCCTGGTCGGCCACTACGGGCAGGGCGAGCCGCCGGCGGCCGCGGAGCACGGCGGCGGTCTGGCGAGCGGCCGCCTCATCGTGGGCCAGGACGTCACGGTGGACGGCATCAAGGTCGGCTCGCTGATCGTCACGAACGAGTTGTCGCGGCTGTGGGCCGCGCTGCTGCTGGCCGTGGGCGCGGTGGGGCTGGCCAGCCTGGCCGGCTTCGCCGCCACGCTGCTGGTGGCGCGCCGCCTGGCCAGTGCGATCACCCGCCCGGTGGCAGAGCTCGCGCTGGCGTCGAGCGCGATGGCAGCCGACCCGGCCAGCGCGCGCCGCCTCGCACCCGGCGGCGGCACGGAAGTCGGTGCCGCGGTCGACGCCTTCAATCGCATGCTCGACGAACTCGGCGCGCGCGATGCGGCCCTGCTGGCGGCCAATCGCGATCTCGAACAGCGTGTGGCCGACCGCACCCTGGCGCTGCAGCGCGAGAAGGAGCGTGCCGAAGCCGCCTCGGTGGCGAAGACGCGCTTCCTCGCCAACATGAGCCACGAGCTGCGCACGCCGCTGAACGCGGTGATCGGCGCTGCGCAGCTGCTGCAGGCGCAGGAGGAGCAGCTGCCCGGCCAGGCCCACCTCGTGGAGGTGGTCCGCCAGAGCGGCCTGAACCTGCTCGGCCTCATCGAGAACGTGCTCGACCTCTCGCGCATCGAGACCGGCGTGCTCGAGCTCTCGCCGGAGGATTTCAACCTGCTCGACTGCATCGAGGCCGCCGTGGCCACCGCCGCGGTGCCGGCGCGCATCAAGGGGCTGGAGCTGGCCTGCGTCGTCGACCCGGCGCTGCCGCTGTGGCGCCATGGCGACCCGCTTCGCCTGCGCCAGGTGCTGCTGAACCTGCTCGGCAACGCCGTCAAGTTCACGCTCGAAGGCGAAGTGGTGCTGCGCGTCGAGGCCGGTGCGCAGCCGCAGTCGCTGCGCATGGTGGTCGCCGACACCGGCATCGGCATCGGCGAGGCCTCGCTCGAGCACATCTTCAAGCCCTTCCGCCAGGCCGACGACGCGGCCAACCGGCGCTTCGGCGGCAGCGGCCTGGGGCTGGCCATCAGCAAGCAGCTGGTCGACGCGATGGGCGGATGCGTCAGTGTGCGAAGCCGCCTCGGCGAGGGTTCGGTGTTCACCGTCGAGCTGGCGCTGCCGGCCGCGCAGCGGCCGGGCGCCGAGTCGGCGCCGCTGCGCGAGACGGTGCTCTTCCACGAGCCGCACGAGGCCAGCGCGCAGGCGCTGGCGGCGCAGCTGCGCCGGCTGGGCTGCACGGCACTGCGCTGCGCCAGCCCGGCCGAACTGCGTCGAACCCTGGCCGAGCGCGCCCGCGCGACGCCGGCGCCCTGGCTGATGGTCACGATGGACGATGCGCAGGCGGCGGACTTCCTCGAAGCGTCCGCGGCGCTGCCGGACCCGCAGCGTGTCGTCGGCATGGCGCTGGGCGAGTCGCTCGCCGTCGAGGCGATGCGCCAGCGCTTCCAGGTGCCGCGCGGCATCGTCAAGCCGGTGCTGCGCTCGGCGCTGGTCAGCCGGCTCGGCACGGTGGCGCGCGAGCGGCCGCCGGTGGCGCCCATCGATCCCGCGATGGGCGACGACGAGCGTCCGCGCCACGTGCTGGTGGTCGAGGACGATCGGGTCAACCAGTCGATCGTCTGCGCGATGCTGCGCAACGCGGGCTTTCGCACCAGCACCGCGGACGACGGCACGCAGGCCCTCGCGCTGCTCGCCTGCAACGACTACGACCTGGTGCTGATGGACTGGCAGATGCCCGACATGGACGGGCTCGAGGTGACGCGCCGCCTGCGTGCCGGTGCGGCGGGCCGGCACGGCAAGGTGGTGCCGATCGTCGCGCTGACGGCCAACGCCTTCGTCGAGGATCGCTCGGCCTGCCTGGCTGCCGGCATGAACGACTTCCTGACCAAGCCGGTGCTGGCCGCCAGCCTGGAGGCCACCGTGGTGCGCTGGACCGCGCATGCGCGCCGCGGCCGCAGCGCACCCACCTCGCGGTTCGGCTCGCTGCAGCCGGCGGATTGAGCGGCGGCCGCTGCCACGGCGCTGCGACAATCGGCGCATGCTCCGTTTCGAACTGCTTCGCACCGAAGGCCAGGCCCGCCGCGGCCGGCTCACGCTCAATCACGGCGTCGTCGAGACGCCGGTGTTCATGCCGGTGGGCACCTACGGCACGGTCAAGGGCGTGATGCCCTCGTCGCTGGAGGCGATGGGCGCGCAGATCATCCTGGGCAACACCTTCCACCTGTGGCTGCGCCCGGGCATCGAGATCCTCACGCAGTTCGGCGGGCTGCACCGCTTCGAGGCCTGGAGCCGGCCCATCCTCACCGACAGCGGCGGCTTCCAGGTCTGGTCGCTGGGCGACATGCGCAAGATCAGCGAGGAGGGCGTGAAGTTTGCCTCGCCGGTCAACGGCGACAAGCTCTTCCTCACCCCCGAGGTGAGCATGCAGATCCAGCGGGCGCTGAACAGCGACATCGTCATGCAGTTCGACGAGTGCACGCCCTACGAGACCAAGGGCCACATCAC
>CAZVLY010000197.1:0-9030 GCA_964628175.1 uncultured Piscinibacter sp.
ATTCCTTATTCCGGTTCAAGGAAATTCCCGACCGGATCCGTAGGCTATGCGCATTCCCATCGACCTGCGGAGACTTCCATGGCCCAAGGCTTCACCAGCCAGATGGCGCGCAACATCTTCTACGGCGGCACGGCCTTCTTCGTGCTGCTGTTTGCCGCGCTGATCTTCAACACCGAGCAACGCATCCCCGAGCGCTCGAAATCCGCCGACATCACGCCCGCCGTGGTGCGCGGCAAGCACCTCTGGGAGACACGCAACTGCATCGGCTGCCACACGCTGCTGGGCGAGGGCGCGTACTTCGCGCCGGAGCTGGGCAACGTCTACAAGCGCCGCGGCCCCGACTTCATCAAGGCCTGGATCAAGGCCCAGCCCACCGGCGCCCCGGGCCGCCGGCAGATGCCCAACTTCCACTTCGACGACAAGCAGCTCGACGACCTCGTCGAGTTCCTCAAGTGGACCAACGGCGTGAACACCGAAAACTGGCCTCCGAACATCGAGGGCTGAGGAGAACCGACATGCAAACCGCCACCCTCAAGTTCCAGTCGCAGTCGGTCTCCCGGCTGTACTTCATCGCCGCGATCGGCCTGTTCGTCGGCCAGATCGTCTTCGGCCTCACGCTCGGGCTGCAGTACCTGATCGGCGACCTGGCCTTCCCGGCCATCCCGTTCAACATCGCCCGCATGGTGCACACCAACCTGCTCATCGTGTGGCTGCTGTTCGGCTTCATGGGCTCGGCCTACTACCTGATCCCGGAAGAGGCCGACACCGAGCTGTACAGCCCGCTGTTCGCGAAGATCCTGTTCTGGGTCTTCCTCGTCGCCGGCGCAGCCACCATCCTGGGCTACCTGCTGGTGCCGTACGCGACGCTGGCCGAGTGGACCGGCAACGACCTGCTGCAGACGATGGGCAGAGAGTTCCTCGAGCAGCCGCTGCCCACCAAGGTCGGCATCGTGATCGTCGCGCTGGGCTTTCTCTTCAACATCAGCATGACGGTGCTGAAGGGTCGCAAGACCGCCATCTCGCTCGTGCTGCTGATGGGCCTGTGGGGCCTGGCGCTGATGTTCCTGTTCAGCTTCGTGAACCCGAGCAACCTGGTGCGCGACAAGATGTACTGGTGGTTCGTCGTCCACCTCTGGGTGGAAGGCACCTGGGAGCTGATCCTCGGCGCGCTGCTCGCCTTCGTGCTGGTCAAGACCACCGGCGTCGACCGCGAGGTGATCGACAAGTGGCTGTACCTGATCATCACCATGGCGTTGGTCACCGGCATCCTGGGCACCGGCCACCACTTCTACTTCATCGGCCTGCCGGGCTACTGGCAGTGGGTGGGCAGCGTGTTCAGCGCGCTCGAGCCGATCCCCTTCTTCATGATGACGCTGTTCGCCTTCAACATGGTCCAGCGCCGCAAGCGCGAGCACCCGAACCAGGCCGCCGTGCTGTGGGCGGTGGGCACCGCGGTGATGGGCTTCCTCGGCGCCGGCCTGTGGGGCTTCATCCACACGCTCAGCCCGGTGAACTACTACACCCACGGCAGCCAGGTCACGGCAGCGCACGGTCACCTCGCCTTCTACGGTGCCTATGTGCTGGTGGTGATCGCGATGATCAGCTACGCCATGCCGATCCTGCGCGGCCGCGAAGCCAACCCGAAGCGCGCACAGCGGGTCGAGATGTGGAGCTTCTGGATCATGACCATCGGCATGGGCGTGATGGTGCTGGCGCTGACCGGCGCCGGCATCCTGCAGATCTGGCTGCAGCGCATGCCCACCGAGAACGCCATGTCGTTCATGAACCCGCTTCACCAGTTGCGCCTCTTCTACTGGGTGCGCGTTGCCGGCGGCGTGATGTTCCTGGCCGGGCTGCTGACCTACCTGTCGAGCTTCTTCATCGGCCCCGCGGCCGACGAGGTCGAGGTCGGCAGCGCCCGCCTGCAGGCCGCCTGACCCAGGAGCGCCAGCATGGAACTGATGAGCGTCAGGCAGGTGGCGGCGGTGCCGTACTACGCCGCCCAGGGCAGCGAGTGCCAGCTCTTCGAGCAGGCCCACGCGAGCCGGCTGCCGCTGCTGATCAAGGGCCCGACGGGTTGCGGCAAGACGCGCTTCGTCGAGCACATGGCGGCGCGGCTGGGCCGCCCGCTGGTCACGGTGAGCTGCCACGACGACCTCAGCGCGGCCGACCTCGTCGGCCGCCACCTGATCGGCGGCGGCGACACCGTCTGGTGCGACGGCCCGCTGACGCGGGCGGTGCGCGAAGGCGCGATCTGCTACCTCGACGAGGTGGTCGAGGCGCGCAAGGACACCACCGTCGTGCTGCATCCGCTGGCCGACGACCGCCGCGTGCTGCCGATCGAGCGCACCGGCGAGATGCTGTCCGCGGCCCCCGGCTTCATGCTGGTGATCTCCTACAACCCCGGCTACCAGAACCTGCTCAAGGGCCTGAAGCCGAGCACGCGGCAGCGCTTCGTGGCGCTGACGCTGGGCTACCCGGAACCCGGGATCGAGCGCAGCATCGTGCAGGCCGAGAGCGGCTGCACGGCGGCCGTCGCCCTGCGCCTAGTGCAGCTCGCGCAGGCGCTGCGCCGACTCACCGACCACGACCTCGAAGAGACCGCCAGCACGCGCCTGCTGGTGATGGCCGCGCGCCTGGCCGCGGCCGGGCTGCCGCTGCGCGAGGCCTGCACCGCCGCGATCGTCGACGCGCTGACCGACGATGCCGACACCGCCCAGGCCCTGGCCGCGGTGGTGGGGGCCGTGGTCGGCGATGCCTGAGCTCGGCGTCGCCCTGGCCGTGCGCGGCGATGCGCAAGAGCAGCGCCGCATGGCCACGCTGCAGCGCCGCCGCCGCGCGCTGCAGATCGGCTTCTTCGCGCTGTTCCTCAGCGCGCCGGCGCTGAACCTGCTGCGCTTCGACCTCACCGAGACGCAGCTGTGGGTGCTCGGCTTCCGCTGGTCGCTGGGCATCGACGATTTCGTGCACGGCCAGATGACGGCGACGCAGGCCGCGCTGTCGATCATCGTGCGCGGCATCCTGCCGGCCGTGGCGCTGGTGGCTGCCTTCATGACGGTGGCCTACCGCTACGGGCGCCTGTACTGCGGCTGGCTGTGCCCGCACTTCTCGCTGGTCGAGTCGCTCAACGGCCTGCTGCAGCGCGCCAGCGGCAAGCTGAGCTTCTGGGACAAGCACCCCACGCCGCGCGCCGGCGGCGCCCCCGACAAACGCTGGTGGCCGGCCTTCGTGCTGGCCTGCGCCACGTTCGGCTTCCTGTGGGCGATCACGCTGCTGACCTACCTGCTGCCGCCGCAGCAGATCTGGGGCAACCTGGTCCACGGCACGCTCACGCCGAACCAGGCGCGCTTCATCGGCATCGGCAGCCTGGTGTTCACCGCCGAGCTGATGTTCGCGCGGCACCTGTTCTGCCGCTTCGGCTGCGCCGTCGGCCTGTTCCAGAGCCTGGCCTGGATGGCCAATCCGAAGGGACTGGTCGTCGCCTTCGACCGCGACCGCGCACGCGACTGCCGCGACTGCAGCACCGCCGACTCGCCCGGCGGCTCGGCCTGCGACACCGCCTGCCCGATGCGGCTGAGGCCGCGCAACATCAAGCGCATGATGTTCTCGTGCGTGCAGTGCGGCCAGTGCCTCACCGAGTGCGAGAGCTCGAACGACGCGCACGGCCGCAGCCCGAACCTCGAATGGAAGGTCGGCCTCGACGCGGTGCGCGAGACGCTGCGCCAGCGTCGGCAGGAGCACTGACACCATGGAAGAGTGGATCGGCGAACGCTGGCACCGCCTCATCACGCGGGCGGCCGACCGTTCGTTCAACGAGCAGGCGGTGACGCTGGAATCGATGCAGCGCCCGGCCGCGATGCTGTTCCATGCCGTCGGCGGCGCACCCGGCGTGCGCGTCGTGCCGGCGGGCGAGGCGCGCATCGGCGGGCCGCGCGGCTGGCTGCAGAAGATCGCCGGCAGCGGCCTGCGCGCCGCCACGACGAAGCTCGACGCCGACACGCTCGCGCTGCCGCCGGTGATCGCGGTGTTCGACGACGCGGCGCTGAACCGCGACCTCTACCTCTGGCTCGCCGCGCTGGCCGCGGCGCACGCGCCGCGGGCGAACTGGATCGCCGCCAACCTGGCCGCCACCGAACAGGTGCTGCAGCGCTGCCCCGGCCTGCAGCCGCGCTGGCAGCGCCTGCTCGCCGCGCACCTGGCGCAGCGGCCCGCACCGGCGAGCCTGCGCGGCACCGCCGTGGCCGCCGAGGCCGCAGTGCAGGCGGCCCTGCGCCGCGGCGAAGATGCGGGCCTGTACATCGAGGCGCACGAGGTCGCGCCGGTGTGGCTGTGGCTGGAAGCGCTGCCGCTGCAGGCCGCCGACGGCGATGCTGCCGCCGCGTCCTCCGGCGACGCGGCACGCACCGGCCCGGCCGTCGCCCGCAGCACGACACGCCGCCGCACCCGCCGCGTCGAGCCGCGCCAGGCCCGCGCGCCCCTGCTGCTGCCCAACCGGACCGAGCAGCTGCTGACCTGGGCCGACCACGTGCCGCTGGACCGCGCCACCGACGACGAGGACGACGGCAACGCGATGCGTGCCGCCGACGACATGGAGCAGCTCGCCATCACGCGCGACGGCCAGGCCGGCGCGGCGCGCGTGAAGTTCGATCTCGACCTGCCCAGCGCGAGCGCCGACGACCGGCCGCTCGGCGAGGGCGAGACGCTGCCCGAGTGGGACTGGAAGCAGCAGCGCCTGCGCCCCGACCACTGCCGCGTCGTGACGCTGCTCGCGCAGCCGGCCTCGCCCTTCGCGCCGGCGGCGCCGCTGCGCGTCACCGCGCGCCGTGTGCGCCGCCGCCTCGAGGTGCTGCGCGCCGCGCCGCGCTGGCAGCGCCATTGCGCCGACGGCGAGGAGATCGACCTCGACGCCTGGGTGCGCCATGCGAGCGACGATGCCGGCCACCCGGCGCCGCGCGACCCGCCGGTGTTCGCCCGCCGCACGCGCGGCGAACGCAGCCTGGCCACGCTGCTGCTGGCCGACCTGTCGCTGTCCACCGACGCGCATGTCAACAACGACGCCCGCGTCATCGACGTGATCCGCGACGCGCTGTACGTCTTCGGCGAGGCCCTGGACGGCACCGGCGACGCCTTCGAGATGCTCGGCTTCAGCTCGGTGCGGCGCCAGCATGTGCGCATGCAGCATCTGAAGGGTTTCGACGAGCCCTGGAGCGCGGCCGCGCAGGCGCGCGTGGGCGCCATCAAGCCCGGCTACTACACGCGCATGGGCGCCGCCCTGCGGCTGGCGACCAAACGCCTGTCGCAGCGGCCCGAGCGCCAGCGCCTGCTGCTCATCCTCACCGACGGCAAGCCCAACGACCTGGACGTCTACGAAGGCCGCTGGGGCATCGAGGACACGCGCCACGCCGTGCACGAGGCGCGCACGGCCGGCCTGCTGCCCTTCTGCCTGAGCATCGACGAGGAGGCGCACGACTACCTGCCGCACCTGTTCGGCCGCGGCGGCTGGGCGCAGGTGCGCCGGCCGGCCGAACTGCCGGCCCGGCTGGCCTCGGTGTATGCCCGGCTGACGCGTTGATCGACGGCGGCGATTGACGACGGTCAAGCCCGCGGGGGCCGGCCGTTCACACAATCGCGCAGCCCTCTGCCGGAGCCGCCGTGGAAACCCGTTCCTTCGACCTGCCCCGCTACCTGTCGGTGCTGCCCCTGTTCACCGACCTCAGCCGCCCCGAGCTGGAGCGGCTGGCGCTGGGCTGCCAGCTGCGCCGCCTGTCGCGCGGCGACACCGTGTTCCGCGTCGGCGAGCCCTGCGAGGAGTTCCACGTCACCGTCACCGGGCAGATCAAGCTGTTCGCCATCTCGCCGGCCGGGCAGGAGAAGGTGATCGAGCTGGTCGGCCCCGGCAACAGCTTCGCCGAGGCGCTGATGTTCACCGGCAAGCCCTACATCATCAACGCGCAGGCGCTCACCGACACGCTGCTGCTGACGGTGACGAAGAACGCGGTGGTCGGCGAGATCGAGCGCGATCCGCGTTTCGCGATGCGCATGCTTGCCGGCATCTCCCGGCGGCTGCACGGCCTGGTGCACGACGTCGAGGCCTACGCGCTGCACAGCGGCGTGCAGCGCGTCATCGGCTACCTGCTGCGGGACCAGATCGCCGAGGACTGCGTCAGCGGCGAGATCATCACCGTGTCGCTGCCGGTCAGCAAGGCGACCATCGCCTCGCGGCTGTCGCTGACGCCGGAGTACTTCTCGCGCGTGCTGCACGAGCTCGAGGCGGCCGGCCTGGTGCGCATCGACAAGCGCGACGTGCACATCCTCGACGTGAAGCGGCTGTCGGCCTACCCGGGCCGCTGATTCCGGGGGGCGCAGCGGCGCCGTCTTGAACTGCTTCAAGGCGGCGAAGCGCCCGCGGTCGTGCAATGGGGGCCTTCACCGACCCGCACGAAAGCACGCCATGACCCTGCTCAGCGAGCCCCTGCAGTTCACCCCCGACAGCAGCGCCGGCGGCCTGCGGCCGGCGCGCGTCACCCTGGTCGGGGCCGGCCCCGGCGACCCCGAGCTGCTGACGCTCAAGGCCGCCAACGCGTTGCGCAACGCCTCGCTGGTGCTCTACGACCACCTCGTCTCGAAGGCCGTGCTCAAGCTCGTGCCGCCGGGTGCGGACCTCGTCTACGTCGGCAAGGAGAGCGGCCACCACACGCTGCCGCAGGAAGGCATCATCGACATGATGGTGCGGCTGGCCCGGAGCGGCCGGCGCCTGGTGCGCCTGAAGGGCGGCGACCCGTACATCTTCGGCCGTGGCGGCGAGGAGGCGCAGGGCCTGGCCGCCGCCGGCGTGCCCTTCGACGTGATTCCCGGCATCAGCGCGGCACAGGGCGCGGCGGCCGCGGCGGGCATTCCGCTGACGCACCGCGACCACGCCGAGGCGCTGGTGTTCGCCACCGGCCACCTGCGCGGCGAAGGCAGCGAGCGCAGCGTCGACCTCGACTGGCAACTGCTGTCGCGGCCGCGCCAGACGGTGGTGATCTACATGGGCGTGGGCACGCTGCCGGTGATCAGCGCGCAGCTGCAGGCACATGGACTGGCCGGCGACACGCCCGCGGCGCTGATCGAGCGCGCCACGCTGCCCGACCAGCGCACCGTGATCGGCACGCTGGCCACGCTGCCCGAGCTGGCCCGGCGCCACGACGTGCGCGCGCCGGCGCTGATCATGATCGGCACGGTGGTCTCGGTGCAGCGCGAGATCGGCGCGGTGCTGCCCGACACGATGCTGGCGATGCGCTGACACGGCGGGGCGCCGCGGTGGACGCACAATCGCGCGGTGTCCGAAGCCCCCCAGACCCTCTCCGCCGAGGCCGTGCCGCCGCGGCGGTCCCGCCTGAGCATCGCCGCCTGGCTGGCCGGCGTGAGCCTGCTGGCCTTGCTGCCCATGCTGGCTTTCTCGGCCTTCACCGTCTACCGTGCGATTGCCGGAGAGCAGACGCAGGCCGCGGCCGCGCTGAACCGTCGTGCCACCGTGGCGGCGGCGGCGATCGGCCACGAGCTGGACGGCATCTTCGCCGAGCTGAATGCCATGTCGCAGGCGGACAGCGTGCGCCAGGGGGACCTGGCGGCATCTCATGCGCTGGCCGTTCGCATCGTCGGCATTGACCCGCGCATCGACAACATCAGCATCGTCAACGCCGAAGGCCGCCAGCCCTTCAACACCGCCCGCCCGTTCGGCACGCCGCTTCCCGACACGAACATCCAGGAGATACAGCGGCCGGTGTTCGAGCGGGGCGCCAGGCTGGTTTCTCCGCTGGTCATCGGCGCAGTCAGCCAGCGGCCCGTGCTGGCCGCCGTCATGCCGGTGTCGATGGGACCGCGCGGCACCTTCGCGCTGCGTGCCGCGGTGCGCCTCGACGCCATCGGGGCGCGCCTGAACGAACAGGCCTGGCCGGAGGACTGGACGGCCAGCGTGCTCGACCAGAACGACGTGATCATCGCGCGCTCGCGCGATGCGATCCGCTACGTGGGCCAGCCGGCCACCCAGCTGCTGCAGGACAACTGGCGCAAGGGGTTGACGACCTTCGAATCGGTCACCAAGGACGGTATCGAGGTCGTCACCAGCGTCGCCCGGGTGTCCGATACGGGCTGGTACGTGGCCGTCGGACGGCCGAAGGCCGCGCTCAATGCGCAGGTGCGCGACTCGATGCAAGCCATCCTGATCGCGGGTGCCGCGTGCGCGTTGCTCGCCGTGGCCGGCGCACTCTATCTGGCACGCCGACTCGGCCGACAGCTGCGCGCGGTGGTCGATGCGCACCTGCGAGGCGAGCCGGGCCCGTTGACCGGCGGCACCATTCGCGAGGTGGCCGACCTGTCCAAGGAACTGACCCGCGCACGTGCCGAAGCCGAGCGCGCGAGCCGCGAATTGCAGGGTGCGAAGGAAGCGGCCATGGCGAGCCTGAAGGAGCGCAGCGAGATGCTCGACGTGCTGGCCCACGAGGTTCGCCAGCCGCTGAACAACGCGTCGGCGGCGCTGCAGGCGGCCACGGTCGAGCTGGAGCACACCGGCCAGCGGGCCGCCGCCGAGCCGCTGCGCCGTGCCGAGGCCGTGCTCGGCGAGGTGCAGGCGAGCATCGGCAACACGCTGGCGGTGGCCTCGCTGCTGGTCGGCGGCGACCGCATCGAAGGCGTGGACACCGACATCGATGCGCTCATCCAGGTGGCCATCGCCGACATGCCGCGGGACCAGCGCGCCCGCATCGTGATCGAGCGCGCCACCAACACCCGTACCGCGTCGATGGAACCCGGGCTGATGCGGCTGGCGCTGCGCAACCTGCTGTCCAACGCGCTGCGCTGCAGCCCGGCGGGCTCGCCGGTGGTGGTGCGCGTGTCCGACTCCGACGAGCCGCTCGCGCTGATCCTCGACGTCATCGATCGCGGCGCCGGCATTCCCGACGAGCAGCTGCCGACGCTGTTCCAGCGCGGCAGCAAGCGCCCGGGCGGGCGCCGCCAGGGCCTGGGCCTGTACATCGTGCGGCGCGTCATGGA
>CAZVLY010000198.1:0-8989 GCA_964628175.1 uncultured Piscinibacter sp.
CCACCGCCACCGGGTTGCTGTTGTAGACCACCAGCGCCTCGATCTTCGGGCCGAAGCCCGGCGAGCTCTCGCGCAGCAGGTCGTCGCCGATCGTCACCATGTTGATGGTGCGCACCACGCGGCCGGCCAGCAGGTCGGGCCGCTGCAGCGCGGCGTCGTTGCGGAAACGCCTGAACCAGCCCGAGGCCGACAGCAGCATGCCGCCGGCCGCGTCGCGCCAGGCGCCGACCAGGCAGGGCAGGATGGCCACCAGGCGCACCGCGTTGCCGCCGCCGTGCACGCGCTGCATGCCGTAGTTCAGGCGGATCGCCGCCGGCTTTGTCGTGCCGTAGTCGCGCGCCAGGCCACGCACCTCGTCGGCGCTGATGCCGCAGACCTGCGCCGTCCGCTCGGGCGTCCAGGCCATCGCGCGCTCGCGCAGCGCCGGCCAGCCCTCGGTGTGGCGCTCGATGTAATCGTGATCCAGCCAGTCGTTGACGATCAGCTCGCGCATCAGCCCGAGCGCCAGCGCGCCGTCGGTGCCGGGCAGCAGCGCGATGTGCTGGTGGCACTTGTCGGCCGTCTCGGTCTTGCGCGGGTCGATGCAGATCAGCTTGGCGCCGTTGCGCTTGGCCTGCTGCGCGAAGGTCCAGAAGTGCAGGTTCGAGGCGATCGAGTTGCTGCCCCAGATCAGGATCAGCCGGCTGTCGGCGTAGTGCGCCAGGTGCATGCCGAGCTTGCCGCCGTAGGTGGCGGTCAGCGCATCGCCGCCGGCGCTGGCGCAGATGGTGCGGTCCAGCAGCGAGGCGCCGAGGCGGTGGAAGAAGCGTGCCGCCATGCTTTCGCTCTGCAGCAGGCCCATGGTGCCGGCGTAGCTGTAGGGCACGATCGCCTGGGGGTCGCGCGCGGCGATGCCTGTCAGCCGCGTGGCGATGTCGTCGAGTGCCGTGTCCCAGCTCACCGGCTCGAAGCGGCCGCTGCCCTTCGGGCCGGCACGGCGCAGCGGCTGCAGCACCCGCTCGGGGTGGTAGGTGCGTTCCGGGTAGCGCGACACCTTGGTGCACAGGGCGCCGTGCGTGGGCGGGTGATCGGGATCGCCCTGCACCTTGACGGCGCGGCCCTCGTGCACGGTGACACGGATCGCGCAGGTGTCGGGGCAGTCGTGCGGGCACGCAGCGCGGACAACGGAGGAGGTCATGCGCGAACTATTGCACAGCGCACCTATGAAAGGGCCTGCTTAGTGAAGGATCACCGCGCGAGCGCGGGGGCATCCCGATATTCTGCGCGCCAGCACAAGACATTCACCCGTGGTCGAGCGCGCCGTTGCACACAAGGCGACCGGCGGCGCCGAACCCGGAACGCATCGTTGGAGTACCCATGAACCGTCGTGACGCGATCCGTCGCGTGGCCGCCGTCGGCGCCACACTCGCCCTGCCATCCTGGGCCCAGGCCAGCCGCATCGTTCTCGGACAGTCGGCCGCCTTCAGCGGCCCGGCCGCCCAGCTCGGCATCCAGATGAACAAGGGCGCGAAGATCTACTTCGACCAGCTCAATGCCAACGGCGGCGTCAACGGCCACACCGTCGAGCTGCGAACGCTGGACGACGGCTACGAGCCCGACCGCTGCAAGGCCAACACCGAGAAGCTGATCAAGGACGAGGTGTTCGGCCTGATCGGCTATGTCGGCACGCCGACCTGCATGGCCGCGCTGCCGCTGATCAACGACGCCAAGATCCCCTTCTTCGGCCCCTTCACCGGCGCCGAGGCGCTGCGCGATCCCTTCAGCAAGTGGGTGTTCCACCTGCGCGCCTCGTACTACGACGAGACCGGACTGATCGTCAAGCAGCTCACTTCGCTCGGGCTGAAGAAGATCGCCGTCTTCTACCAGAACGACGCCTACGGCAAGGCCGGCCTCGAAGGCGTGAAGCGCGCGCTCAAGCCCCTGGGCCTGGAGCCCGTCGCGCTGGGCACGGTCGAGCGCAACACCGTCGACGTGGCCAAGGCCGTGGCCGAGATCACGCCGAAGATGCCCGACGCGATCGTGCAGATCAGCGCCTACAAGTCCTGCGCCGCCTTCATCCGCGAAGCGCGCAAGGCGGGCTATGGCGGCACCTTCTTCAACGTGTCCTTCGTCGGCACGCAGGCGCTGGCCGACGAGCTGGGCCGCGAGGGCCGCGGCATCATGGTCAGCCAGGTGATGCCCTTCCCCTTCTCGACCACCACGCCGATCTCGCGCGAGTACCTCGATGCGGTCGGCAAGGCCGGCCCGGAGGCGCAGCCCAACTATTCGAGCATGGAAGGCTACCTGTCGGCGAAGGTGTTCGCCGAAGGCCTGCGCCGGGCCGGACGCAACCCGACGCGCGACTCGCTGGTGAATGCGCTGGAGTCGATCCAGAACGCGAACTTCGGCGGCTTCCGGGTGGACTTCAACGCGAAGGACCACGTGGCCTCGCACTTCGTCGATCTGTCCATGCTGACCGAAGACGGGAAAGTCCGCCGCTGATTGCCCCCGCCTGCCGGGCCTACGGGAGAGTTGTCATGAACCGTCGACAGATCCTGCGTCGTGCCACCGGCCTTGCGGCCGCCGGCATCGCCTCCCCCCTGTGGGCCCAGTCCGGCGGCCGCATCCTGCTGGGGCAGTCGGCCGCGTTGAGCGGCCCGGCTGCCGCGCTCGGGCTGCGCTTTCGCGAGGGTGCGATGCTGCACTTCGAGCGCCTGAACGCCAAGGGCGGCGTCAACGGGCGGCAGATCGAACTGCAGAGCCTGGACGACGGCTACGAGCCCGACCGCTGCGCCGAGAACACCCGCAAGCTGATCGAGGGCGGCGCGTTCGCGCTGTTCGGCTACATCGGCACGCCCACCAGCCTGGCCGCGCTGCCGCTGGCCACCCAGGCCAAGACCCCGTTCTTCGCGCCGTTCACCGGCGCCGAGGCACTGCGCGCGCCGTTCAACCGCTACGCCTTCCACGTGCGCGCCTCGTACTACGACGAGACGGCCGAGATCGTGCGCCAGACCACCGCCATCGGCATCAAGCGCATCGGCGTCTTCTACCAGAACGACAGCTACGGCAAGGCCGGCCTCGAGGGCGTGACGCGCGCGCTCAAGCCCCTGGGCCTGGAGCCCGCCGGCCTGGGCACGGTCGAGCGCAACACCGTCGACGTGGACGCCGCGGTGAAGGCCATCCTGGCCGGCAAGCCCGACGCGATCGTGCAGATCAGCGCCTACAAGTCCTGCGCCGCCTTCATCCGCGCCGCCCGCAAGGCCGGCTTCGGCGGCACCTTCTACAACGTCTCCTTCGTCGGCACCAAGGCGCTGGCCGACGAACTCGGCGCCGACGCGCGCGGCGTGGTCGTCAGCCAGGTCGTGCCGTTCCCGTTCACGCCGGCGTCGCAGCTGGCCGGCGACTACCTGGCCGCCGGCAAGGCGGCGCTGGGCGACAAGTTCGACGCCAACTATTCCAGCATGGAAGGTTATGTCGCCGCGCGCACCTTCGCCGAAGGCCTCAAGCGCTCCGGCGCCAATGCCGGCACCGACGGGCTGATCGCCGGGCTGGAGTCGCTGCGCGACCTCAACCTGGGCGGCTTCTTCGTCGACTTCTCGCCGACCAAGCACACCGGCTCCAAGTACGTCGACCTGACCATCCTGGCTGCCGACGGGCGCGTGCGTCGCTGACGCGACACGACTGCCACGGACTGCCGTGCCGCCCCGGGCACGGATGTAACTTCTTGTTCGCCCCTGCGCCGACGCCGGCCTGAACGAGAGAATCGGCGCGGAACGACGTCATTCCTGACTCGTTTCGGCGTGCGGGTCCTGACTGGCGCGAGACCAGCCTGCCGCCTGGGCTCTACGAAGGGGGGACTCGAATGCAAGGCAGTTCAACTGCGGCCAGGCTGCGTCGGATGATCGCCGCTCTGACCGCCACCGTGTCGATGGCGGGCGCGGCGTGCGCCGCCGATCCCGGCCTGAGCAACACCGAGATCGTGATCGGCAACACCATCACGCTGCAGGGCGGCAGGAACAGCTACGGCACCGCAGCGCACGCCGGCATGAAGCTCTACTTCGACGCGCTGAACGCGGCCGGCGGCGTGAACGGCCGCAGGATCGTGCTGCGCACGCTGGACGACGACAACAAGACCGCGGTGGCCGAGTCCAACGCCCGCAAGCTCGTGCAGGAGGGCGCCTTCATCCTGTTCGGCCCGGTCGAAGGCGGACCGTCCACCGCCGTGGCCAAGGTGGCCTCGGAGCTGAAGGTGCCGCTGTTCGGGCCGATGGCCGGGCCGCCGAGCCTGCGCCGCCCGCTGCAGCCGATGGTCTTCCCGGTACGGGCGGAACACCGCGACGAGTTCCGCGCGCTGATGGGCTGGGGCAGGAGCACCGGGCTGCGGACCGTCGGCTTCTTCCACTCCGATTCCGAGGGCGGGCGCAAGCACCTGGAGAACGTGCAGCTGATCGCCGCGGAACTCGGCATGGAGGTGGTGCTGCCTCTGCCGGTGAAATCCGAACCGACGGACGCCGACCACGAGGCGATGGTGCGCGCGCTGCTGGAGCGGAAGCCCGACATGATCTTCAACCACGGCTCGCCCGGCCCCTACGAGAAGCTGATCGCGCGGGCCAAGGCGGCCGGCTCGAAGACGAGCTTCATGGGCGTGAACTCCGGCTCCTCGCAGATCGTGAAGAACCTCGGCCCGGCCAGCCAGGGCATGGTGTTCGCGCAGGTCGTGCCCAGCCCCTGGGAGCGCAAACGCGAGATCGCCCGCGAATACCAGGACGCGATGCGCCAGGCGAGACTCGACGGCGAGCTCAGCTATGGCGGACTGGAGGGCTACATGACCGCCAAGGCGCTGGCCCTGGCGCTGAAGGCGGCCGGGCGCGAGCTCAGCCGCGCCAGCCTCGTGCGCACGCTGGAGGGCGCGACCTTCGACCTGGGCGGCGTGAAGATGCGCCACGCCCCCACCGATCACGAAGGATCCCGCTTCGTCGACCTGTCGATGGTCGCCCGCGACGGCCGCTTCATCCACTGACCGCACCGCAACAAGGGCCGCACGCCCGGCGGTAAGATGGCCGCCGCCCTTGCGCCGGAGCGCCCGATGAAGCTGATCGAATCCATCCTCGCCGACGCGGCGAGCATTGCGGCCGTCCGCCGCGACATCCACGCCCACCCCGAGCTGTGCTTCGAGGAGCTGCGTACCTCGGACGTGATCGCGAAGCAGCTCGGCGACTGGGGCATTCCCGTCCACCGCGGCCTGGGCAAGACCGGCGTGGTGGCGATCCTGAAGAACGGCACGAGCGATCGCGCCGTCGGCCTGCGCGCCGACATCGATGCGCTGCCGATGACCGAGCACAACCGCTTCGCGCATGCCAGCAAGCACCCCGGCAAGATGCACGCCTGCGGCCACGACGGCCACACGGCGATGCTGCTCGGCGCGGCCAAGCACCTGGCGAAGCACCGGAACTTCGACGGCACCGTCTACCTGATCTTCCAGCCCGCGGAAGAGGGCGGCGGCGGCGCGCGCGAGATGATCCGCGACGGCCTGTTCGAGAAGTTCCCGATGGAAGCGGTGTTCGGCGCGCACAACTGGCCGGGCATGGCGGCGGGGCAGTTCGCGCTGAAGCCGGGGCCCTGCTTCGCCTCGAGCAACGAGTTCAGGATCACCATCCGCGGCAAGGGCGCGCATGCGGCGATGCCGCACAACGGCATCGACCCGGTGCCGGTGGCCTGCCAGATGGTGCAGGCCTTCCAGACCATCATCACGCGCAACAAGCGGCCCATCGACGCCGGCGTGATCTCGGTGACGATGATCCACACCGGCGAGGCCACCAACGTGGTGCCCGACAGCTGCGAGATCCAGGGCACGGTGCGCACCTTCACGCTCGAGGTGCTCGACCTCATCGAGAGCCGCATGAAGGCCGTCGCCGAGCACACCTGCGCGGCCTTCGGCACCGAATGCGAGTTCGAGTTCGCGCGCAACTACCCGCCGACCATCAACCACCCGGCCGAGACCGAGTTCGCGCGCCGCGTGCTCGGCGAGATGGTCGGCGCCGAGAACGTGCTCGAGTTCGAGCCGACCATGGGCGCCGAGGACTTCAGCTACTACCTGCTCGACAAGCCCGGCTGCTACTTCCTGATCGGCAACGGCGACGGCAGCCACCGCGAAGGCGGGCACGGCCTGGGGCCGTGCATGCTGCACAACCCGAGCTACGACTTCAATGACGAGCTGATCCCGCTGGGCGCCACGATGTGGGTGCGCCTGGCCGAAGCCTGGCTGGCCCAGCCCCATTGAGCATGGACGCGGCCGCGCATTTCGCGCCGAGCTACGCGCAGGCGCGGCAGATGTTCCTCGCCGCGGCCGACGCCGCCGGCCTGGACGTGCACAGCCACCTTCACCCGATGCTCGGCCGCGACGGCGAGGCGCTGGCGATGGACGTGGTGCTCGAAGGCGCGCGCGACGCCGCGTCGCTGCTGATCGTCAGCAGCGCCTGCCATGGCATCGAGGGCTATTGCGGCTCGGGCGTGCAGCATGCGCTGCTGTGCGATGCCGGCTGGCACGAGCTGCTGCGCGAGCGCCGCGTCGCCGTGCTCTACGTGCACGCGCTCAACCCGTACGGCTTCTCGTGGTGGCGGCGCACGACGCACGAGAACGTGGACCTGAACCGCAACTTCCACGATTTCAGCCAGCCGCTGCCGGCCAACCCCGCCTACGACGAGATCGCCGCGCTGCTGGTGCCGCCGAGCTGGCCGCCTTCGGCCGAGGTGAACGCCGCGCTGCAGCGCTTCGTCGCCGTGCGCGGCATGGCGGCGCTGCAGCAGGCGGTGACCAGCGGGCAGCACACGCACCCGGAAGGCCTGTTCTACGGCGGCCACAACCCGACCTGGAGTCAGGTCACCCTGCGCCACGTGCTGCAGGAGCATGCGGGCCGCTGCGAGCGCCTGGGCTGGATCGACGTGCACACCGGGCTGGGGCCGAACGGCGTGGGCGAACGCATCTTCGCCTGCCGCAACGACGCCGCCGCGCTGGCGCGCGCCCGCGCCTGGTGGGGCCCGGGCGTCACCTCGATCTACGACGGCAGCTCGGCCTCGGCCCGCCTGACCGGCATGATGTGGGATTCGGCCTACCAGGAGTGCCCGCAGGCCGAGTACACCGGCATGGCACTGGAGTACGGCACCGTGCCCATCATGGAGATCCTCGACGCCCTGCGCGCCGACCAGTGGCTGGAGAACCACCCCGAGGCCCCCGAGGCGCAGCGCGTGGCCATCAAGCAGCGCATGCGCGATGCCTTCTACACCGACACCGCGGCCTGGAAGCAGGCCGTGCTCACGCAGGCCTTTGACGCCGCGCGGCAGGCGGTGGCGGGCCTGGCCTGAGGGCCCTCGCCTTCAGAGCACGCCTTCGGCGCGCAGCGCCGCCGCGCACTGGGCCGGGTCGATGAACTGCAGTGCACGCCAGCCGGCCGCGCGTGCCGCCGTGACATTGCCCGCCATGTCGTCGATGAAGAGCGTGCGCGCCGGGTCGAGTCCGAAGCGGCGCTCGCAATGCGCGAAGATCTGCGGCTCGGGCTTGCACAGCCGGGCGCGCGCCGAGAACACGCCGTCGCGGAACAGGCCGAGGAAGTCGTGCGTCGCCTCGAGGTGCACCGCGTAGGGCTCGGGCATGTTCGACAGGAAGTACAGCGGCCGGCCGGCGGCATGCAGTTCGCGCAGCAGCGCCACCGTGCCGGCGATCGGAGTCAGCTCCGCCGGCACGCCGTCGATGACGCGGCGCACCTCGTCGACCGACAGCCCGGTGCGCTGCGCGATGCGCTCGGCCAGCGGGCCGGGTTCCACGGTGCCGCGGTCGAAATCGCCCCAGTCGCCCCCGTAGCCCTGGAAGATGTCGTCGACCAGGCGCCGCGCCGCCGCAGCGTCGGGCGTGCGGTGCGGCAGCAGGCGCGAGAGCAGTTCGGGCGGCTGCCAGTGGAACAGCACGCCCGCGAAATCGAAGACGACGTTCACGAAAGCAGGCGCTTCATCAGCCCCGCCGTGGAGGCATCGAGGCCGGCCGTGTCGCCCGAGGCCAGCCGCGGCAGCAGCTCGCTGCACAGCGCCTTGCCGAGCTCCACGCCCCACTGGTCGAAGCTGTTGATGCCCCACAGCGCGCCGCTGGTGAAGACGCGGTGCTCGTACAGCGCGATCAGCGCCCCCAGCGAGCGCGGCGTGAGCTGATCGAGCATCAGCGTGGTGCTCGGCCGGTTGCCGGGGAAGGTGCGGTGCTTCGCGACGGTCAGCGCGTCCAGCGCCTTCGAGGCGGTCGGCGCCTTCTCGCCCAGCGCCTGCGCGGTGCTCTTGCCCAGCATCAGCGCCTGCGCCTGCGCCAGGCCGTTGGCCAGCAGCTTGGCGTGCAGGTCGGCCAGGGCGTGGGTCGGCTTCTTCACCAGGACGAACTCCACCGGGATCACGTCGGTGCCCTGGTGCAGCATCTGGAAGTAGGCGTGCTGGCCGTTGGTGCCCGGCTCGCCCCACACCACCGGGCTGGTGCCGAAGGGCAGCGGCTCGCCATCGAGATCGACGCGCTTGCCGTTGCTTTCCATCTCCAGCTGCTGCAGGTAGGCCGGCAGGCGCTTCAGGCCCTGGTGGTAGGGCGCCACGCTGCGGCTGGTGAAGCCGTGGAAGTTGCGGTACCAGACGTCGAGCAGGCCGAGCAGCACCGGCAGGTTCTTCGCCAGCGGTGCCTCGGCGAAGTGCCGGTCCATCGCATTCGCGCCGGCGAGCAGCGCGCGGAAGTGCTCGGCGCCGATGGCCAGCGCGATCGGCAGGCCGATGGCGCTCCACAGCGAGTAGCGCCCGCCCACCCAGTCCCAGAAGCCGAAGGTGGTGGTGATGCCGAACTCGGCCGCTGCCTTCACGTTGGTGGTGGTGGCGACGAAGTGCTTGGCGGTGTCGGTGCCGCCGTTCGCCGTGAACCAGGCTTTGGCCGCCAGCGCATTGGCCATCGTCTCCTGCGTGGTGAAGGTCTTGCTGGCGACGATGAACAGCG
>CAZVLY010000199.1:0-8981 GCA_964628175.1 uncultured Piscinibacter sp.
CGCTGCTGCGTTCAAAGCTGATGGCGGTGAAGGGCACCTGGCAGCGCGATGGCGACGTGCGCAACCTCATCGCCGGGCATGTCGAGGATCTGACGGCGCTGCTGGGTGGGCTTGCAACGAGTAGTAGAGATTTTCACTAGGACCTGCGGCCGACGGAGAGGAGGCCGACTATTGCCCGGTGCCTTAGCAAGGCTCTCACCAGTGGTGAGAGTCTTGGATCAAGAAGTGCGTCGCGGTAGTCGGTGGTCGGGAAGACAGCCTTTGGCCGTCCGCTTCAAGTCGCACCGCTGCCTAAATGTCAGGGCCGATGGTCGGCGCTGAACGGCCCAAAGCCGACAACCCTTGCGGCGAGAAGCGGTCTGTCTAGCCCGATACCAGAGGTGTGCACGAATGCCAGCGCTCCAGCATGCGGGCCGCCGCCGCTGCATCGTGCATGGCAGCCATCTCCCGGGCGAGCAAGGTAGCTCCCACGCTCATCGCGCCATCTGTCAACAGCTTCGACAGCTCCGTGCTCACCGCCTCCACGGACTGACGCTCCAAATCGACGGAACTGCCCGCACTCACCCGCGAAAGGGCGCGCGCATTGCGAAAGTGATCCGCCGCCTGCGGCAGCACCAGATGCGGCAGTCCGTGGGTTGCCGCACCGAGCATGGCGCCTGCACCGCCGTGCGAGACCACCGCATCGCAGTACGGCAACAGGGCGCCCTGATCGACGAAGCGATGCACGTGCACATGCGCGCCGAGCTGCGCCAGGCCGGGCAGGTCGCCATCCGGGCCCACCGTGACGACGACCGTCCCGCCGAGCAGGGCCGCGGCACGGGCAGCGACGAGGAGCGCCGGGCTGCGGTTGAACACGGTGCCGAAGGTCACGTAGATCCGGGGTCGCGGCGCCGGCGTCTGCTGCAGTGCTGCCTGCAATTCGGCGGGCAGCGCGGAGGGCAACGTCGTTGCCGGGCGGTAGGCACTGAAACGGAAAGTGCGACCGTCCTTCGGTCCGGAGGAAGTTTGGAGGCTGGCTGGCGCGATGTCTAAGTCCAGGTGGCGATGCAGCCCCCCGTCAGCGGGCACGTCCAGCCCACGCGCTCGCCAGTAAGGCCCGAAGAAGTTCATCGCCTCCTCGACGTATTCGCGCGGCGGCCGCAGGCCGTAGCCGTGGGTTGCATGGCGCAGCCCCAACTGCCGGCAGACCAGCGGCACGGCCAGCGCCGCGGGCTCGCCCACCACGAAGTCGGGCCGCCAGGTGCGGGCGGCCCGTTCGACGCCCTCCAGCATGGCCGGCCCGAGCACCGCGCCGAAGAGCCGCGGAAAGGTGTACGCCGACAAGGACTCTCCGGTGAGTCCCGCTGCGCCGGCATGTGCCGTTCGGAACTCGCCCCGGCTCGCCCCGAAGGTGGGGCCGGCCGCGAATAGGTCGAAGCCGTCGCCCTGCAGCGCCGGGCAGGCATCGGGCGCCGTCACCCAGGCCACCTCATGCCCCAGGCGGCGCAGCGCCTGGGCGAGCGGCCGCAGCGGCAACAGGTGCCCCAGGCCTCCCGTGGTGCAGAACAGCACTCGCATCGCTGGCGCCGCGGCCTTCAATCGGCGGTCAGCTTGTACTCGTCCACTAGGGCCGACCAGACGGCCAGCTCGCGCGTGATGGTCGAGGCCAGGTCCTGGGGCGTCGCGCTCTCGGGGGCCAGCATGCGGCGCTCGAGTTCGCTGCGCATCTCGGGCCGTGCCACGGCGGCGGCGATGTCGGCGGCCAACCGGCCACGGGCAGCCTCGGGCGCCTTGGCCGCCGTGTAGACCCCCTGCCAGGTGGGCACGGCCACGCCGCCCATGCCCGCCTCGGCCATCGTCGGTACCTCGGGCAGCGCAGCGTTGCGCTCGGGTTCCAGCACGGCCAGCACACGCAGCGCGCCCGACTTCGCCTGCCCCTGCAGCAGCGACAGCGGCCCGAACATCAGCTGCACGCGGCCCGCCAGCAGGTCGGGCAGGGCCTGGGTGCCACCCTTGTACGGCACCCGGGTGAGCTGGATGCCGGCGGCCTTCATGAACTGCGCCGCCGCCAGCACCTCGCTGGGCGTGCTGGTGGCCACGTTGAAGGCGTTCGGCTGCTGGCGCGCCTGCCTCACGAACTCGGCCAAGGTCTGCGCGGGAACACTGGGGTGCACGGCAAGGGCAAACGGCACCCGGCCGACCTTGCCAAGCGGAGCCAGGTCGCGCGCCCAGTCCAGGCCCGAGCCCCTGGCGAGAAGCGGTGTGGCGATCATCGAGCCCGGCGCGTAGAGCAGGGTGTGGCCGTCGGCCGGCGCCGCCAGCGCCTCGCGCGCCGCGACCAGCCCGTTGGCCCCGGGCTTGTTCTCCACCGTCACCACCTGGCCGAGCGAGGCGCTCAGCTGCTGCGCCACCTGGCGCGCGATGAAGTCGCTGGGCCCGCCCGCCGGCACCGGCACCAACATGCGCAGCGGCTTGGCCGGGAAAGACGTTGCAGTAGCGGCCTGCGCCGATGCGGCGACAGGGGCGGCCACGGCCGCAAGGACCGCGATGCAGGACAACAGGTAGCGCATGGAATCCTCCGGAGTTCAGAACAGGGTCGGGAAGGCGGCGCCCGGCTGCAGCCAGCGCAGCCAGGCGATGGAAGCGGCGATGGCGCCGCACATGAAGGCATTGAAGGCGTTGACGGCCACGGCACGGTTGACGCGCCGCCCGTTCTGCTCGTGCAGCCACAGCGCCATCGTCAGGTTGGCGCCCAGGAAGGTCAGCCAGGTGAACAGCGAGTGCTGGTCAGCCTGACCGCTGGTCTGGATGGCGGCGAGCGTGGGCAGGTAGGCGACGATGCGCAGGCCGTTGAAGAGCGCGAACGCGCCGCTCAGAAGCGTCAGGCTGCGCCCGCGCGGCGCGGCGAGGTCGGCGGTGAGCGTGGCGGTCTTCATGGGTGTGCTCCACGGGGTCGATGGGGTTCACTGTAGGAGCCGGTACGGTCGCACGAAAGCCTGTGGAGGGCACAATGCGCTTTAACCGTCGGTTAAGGCGTTATGCGGGAACAATCCGCCATGGACAAGCTGCGCGCCCTGCACTACTTCGTGGCCGCCGCCGAGGAGGGCAGCTTCTCGGCCGCGGCCCGCCGCTTCGACGTCAGCGTGCCGGCGGTGACCAAGCTGGTCTCCGCGCTGGAACGCGACCTGGGCGTGAAGCTGCTCGATCGCAGCACGCAGGGCCTGTCGCTCACGGCCCGGGGGGCGCAGTACCTGGAGAACTGCACGCCCCTGCTGGCCCAGTTGGCCGACGCCGACCGAGCGCTGGCCGCGCCCGGAGCGCGGCGCGCGCGCACGCTGGTCGTGGGCGCGCCGCCGCTGCTGTCGCGCGCGCTGCTGGTGCCGGCCCTGGGTGAGTGGCACGAGCGGCATCCCCACGTGCACATCGACCTGCGCACGGTGGATTTCCTCACCGTCAAGGACACGGCGACGCGGGGTGTCGATGTCCTGGTCGCGCTGGGCTGGCCGGGCAGCGTCGACCTCGTTCAGCGGCCGCTGGCGCAGAGCCGTCTGATCATCTGCGCCAGCCCGGCCTACTGGCGGCGGCATGGCATGCCGGGCCGCCCCGCCGAGCTGGTGAACCACGTCTGCCCGTTGGTGCGGACGCCGGAAGGCACGGTCCTGGACCTGTGGCGCCACATGCGCGATGGCGAGGTCGATGAAGTGGCCGTGGGCGGCTGGCTCACCTGCGCCAGCCGCGACGACGTGCTGCAGGCCGTGTTGCTGGGGCAGGGCTTGGGGCGCTTCGCCGACCTGTCGGTCTGGTCCTTCGTTCGCGACGGCCTGCTGCAGCCCGTGCTGGTCGACTGGGAGAGCAGCGACTCGCCGCCGTTCAGCGCGCTGATTCGGCCCGAGTCGAAGCGGGACGCGGTCGTCCAGGACTTCGTGAACTTCCTGTCTGAGCTGCTGCGTCCCGTCGAGGCGATGTGCAGCGAAGCCTTCGGCTCACGGCCGTCGGCCGTCCGGCCCCGTTGGTACGCCAGCCGTCCTGGGCGAGCGTCGAAGGCGCACCGGTGAATGCCCGGTACCGGGTCGCGAACTCAAAGGGCTGCTCATGGCCGGCCAGAGCACCCCGACCATCAGAAGCGAGCGGCGGCAGCCCACCGCATGAGGGACGTTCGGGCCACGGCGGGCGCCTTCATAGGAGGACCTGCGTCTCCCGCTCAGCCTTCCACGCCTGCGGGCATCCGGAAGCGATCCACCTCGGCTGCAAGTGCCGTGGCCTGCTGCTTCATGGCCGACGCTGCGGCCGCGGTCTGCTCGACAAGGGCGGCATTCTGCTGGGTCATCCGATCCAGCTCGTTGACGGCTTGGCCGATCTGCACGATGCCCTGGCTCTGTTCGCGGGTGCCGTTCGCGATCTCGCAGAGCAGCCCATTCAGGCGCTGGGACGCCTGAACGATGCCGGCCATCTTGGCGCCGGCCGCATCGACGACGGCGCTTCCTGCATTCACTTGAGAGACGCTGCCCGAGATCAGGTCCTTGATCTCGTGGGCGGCGTTCGCCGAGCGCTGGGCCAGTGAACGAACCTCCGCAGCGACGACAGCAAACCCGCGTCCCTGGTCTCCGGCACGCGCAGCTTCGACCGCGGCGTTGAGCGCGAGGATGTTGGTCTGGAAGGCGATGCCGTCGATGGTGCCGATGATGTCGCTGATCTTCGTCGACGACTGACGAATCGACTCCATCGTCTTCACGACGTCGTGCATAACCTGCCCGCCCTCGGCCGCAAGCGCCTCGTTGCCAGCGGCCACGTGCGCCGCCTCGCTGGCGTGGTCGGCACTGCTGCGGACCGTCGCCGAGATCTGTTCCATGGAGGCGGCCGACTGCTCCAGGTTGGCAGCAGTCTGCTCGGTGCGCGCCGACAGGTCCATCGCACCGGTGGCGACCTCGCCACTCGACTGCACGATCTCATGGCTCGACCGGCGCACGCTCGACACCATGCGCCGCAAGGATTCCTGCATGTTGCGCAGCTCGAGCATCAGTTGCGCGGCTTCGTCCCGGCCCCAGGGCGAGGGGGACGTCGTCAGGTCACCGTCGGTCATGGCGCGCAGGTGGCGGCGCGTCTCGTTCAGGCCGCCCTCCATCACTCGATAGAAGCTCAGGAAGAGGTAGCCGGCCAGCAGTAGCGCAGCGGCGACGACGCCGCTCATCCAAGTCATCTGTCGCAGGGTGGCCTCGCGCACGTCGCCGATGTAGATGCCCGAGCCGATCACCCAGCCCCAGGGTTCGAAGCCCTGGACGTACGAGATCTTGTCGACCGGCTTGTCGCTGCCGGGCTTGGGCCACTGGTATGCGACGAAGCCCTTGCCGCTCTCGCGCACCCGATCCACGAAGGCCGTGAAGACGGGCAAGCCGTTCGGGTCCTTGATCCCCGAGGCGTCCTTGCCGTTGAGCTCGGGCTTGATCGGGTGCATGACGACGTGCGGCTGCATGTCGTTGATCCAGAAGTACTCGTTGCCCTCGTAGCGAAGCTGGGCGATCGTCTGCTTGGCCAGCGCCTGGGCCTGGTCTCGGCTGAGCTGCCCGGACGCTTCCTGCTTGTGCGTTGCGGCCAGGATCCCGTAGGCGATCTCCACATGCTGGCGCGTGGCGTCCTTGCGGGATTTGAGCGCCTCGGTGGCCTGGTGATCCATCTGCCAGAGAATCAGGCCCAAGAACGGGATCACGAAGGCCAGCGAGATGATCGTCGCCTTGGTGCTGAACCCGAGCGCCCGGAACAGGCGCACGCCGGGCGCCCAGACGCCGTGGTACGCGAAGAAGCCCGTCTTCACTTGCGGGCGTGTCGATACGACGCGACCGCCCGCTGCTGTGGATACCCGTGACACGGCGATGCGCTCCTCGATGTGCTCAAGGCGGCGTACGTCACGCGACCCCGGATGGGATTTCGGCTCCTCGGTGACAAGCTTGAGCGTAGTCAATGCACGGATCTCGGCCCTCCACGCTGGCAGCGAGCGACCGGTGCCAACGACGTGATATTCGCGTCGCTCGAGGACGAGACCGGCAGCGTGCAGGTCTCGGCTAAAGTCGCTGAACACTCCACCGTCAGGTCAGAGCCCGGCCGCCTGCGCCGCATCTTGGCGGGCAGTCGACGATGGCCGGATCAACTGGGAAGAAGTCCACGTGCTTGGCGAATCAGAACGGCAGCGGAGGGTCCGCGTCCCACGGGTGACTCGCCGCTCGAGCCTACTGGATGGCGACCTGGGCCCCGACCCGGGAAGTCCAGGTCAGTCGCTCGCGCCAGTGCGGGTGCTGCGCCTGAATCAGGGTGCGATTCGCGTCAAGCGGCGAAACGCCAGCCGACGCGGTGACGAGCTCTGGGTTGGAACGGCGTACAGCGAGTCGGGGCCCGATGAGGACGTCCCGCTGTACTTGCGAATCGGTACGGCGAGGCACATCGTCGCGGAGCTGGTGTGTGCGGTGATCGGCCGCGCAATCGGCCTGCCCGTCCCCGAACCGTTGATCGTCAAGATTGGAAGGGGCGATTTACCGACATCGCGGCTGATCGACCGTGCGGCGGATGTGACGTTGGTTTTCGCCAGCGCCTCGGTCGGTGGCGACAGCTGTGCCCAACTCTTGCGCGAAGACAGCGAGCATGCCCTGCGCCTTGTCATGACGTGGCGGCAGTTGCTGCCGACCACAGCATTCGATGAGTGGATGGCCAACCCAGACCGGAACCTGGGGAACATCGTCTTCGCGGCTCAGAACCTCTGGCTGATCGATCACGCCCAGGCACTGGGCGGCAAGGCCGCCGAGGTGTCTTCCCTGAAGTCACTTCAGCAGCAGGCGTTTCCAAACGTCCTGGCCAAGCTGATCGAGTCCGCCTTCCCGCTGGCCGACCGCGCGGATCACCTGAAGCGCGTACAGCGGTGGCTCAACGACAACACGCTCGCCCTCGACCTTGAGGAAGCGATCGCGGCGACCGGTGTGCGACGGTGGCACACAAAGCGCGAACGAACCCAGTTGCTGAATTTCGTTCAAAACCGACTTCTCATCACTCACTCACTACTGTGCAATCGCCTGGGACATCCTCAATTGAACTTGCCGAACCCGGGCGAGTGAGCGGCCGCAGGGCGCTCATCCAGTTCAGCCCCGGGCTGGTGTCGAGCGAAAAGCTCACTGCCGGTGTCGTGCTGCAACTCGTCGACGGCTCGGTCCACGTTCGGACTGCGCTCGATTCCGAAAAGGCTGAGCACGCTTTCGGCGGTGCCGGTGTCGCATTGGCCACACTGGCACAGGCCATGTGCAGATCCTTGGCCGAGCATTGGACGACGATGGATCCGAAGCCCTGGGTGCCTCCTTTTGAGACCGCCGAACTCGCGCGCGAAGACGCATTCACGGCTCAGAGTGTCGACGCCGCCGCATCCTTCCTCCTTCAGGAGCAAAGCGCGCTGCATCAACTGATGACGGCCTATTCGCTGCCCGCCCAGCAGAGGGCTTCTAACATCGTGCGCCGTGTCAGGCAGCAGGTGAAGGGTAATCCGCGCACAGAGCACCTCGTGCCCCGGTTCAACCGTCCACTGAACATAGTCGACAGCAGCCAGCCGCTGCGTGTGGACTTCCTCGGCCAGAACCTGGCCTGCTACTTCATGCAGCTGACCGAGAGTCAGCGCGGCATCGAAGGCAGTGCCGAGCGAGCGTTCGGCAAGCTCTTCGAGCTACAAGCACTGCGCCGTTTCGTAAGTGAACGACCGAAGGTCATCGGCCTACTGCCGGAAGAACGGCCGGGCGCTTTTGAACTGGTCCTCGTGGGTAATCACCGCCACCCCGTTCGACGTCAGGTGCTTGCTCAAATCGAAGCGCTGGCAGATCAGAAGGACGTTCGCATGCGGCCTGTCGCCGATGTGAGCGCTGCGGCCGCGCACGTCGCGCGAGCAGAACGGAAGTCTGCCTAGTCCGGAATGGGGCGGAAGTATCCGCGGATGCGCCGCTCGTCGCGGACAACAAGTTGAATGTGGCTCTTTTCGGTGAAGCTCGTCCCGGGGTACAGGTTGCTGCCTTCGCTGAACACCGATCGGATGGTGTCGTACTTATGCAGGTTCTCTGCTTCACGCAGGGTGTGAAGGTACTCGATCACCGCGCAGTCCAGGAGGCGACGTGCCTTGTCCGGTCCACCCTGGTTCGTGGGCAAAGGGAGGCTGGCTGACGAGAGGGCCTGGGTCAAGAGATCGTGGGCTTGACGCAGTTCCGCCAGGAAGGCGCGATCGTGGAGCATGCCGCAGTAGCCAAGATCGATGATCGCGCCCACCACCGCAGGGGTCTCGATCTTGCCGCTAGAAACCGACGGGTTGTCCCGGACGTACTCAGCCCATTCCATCGCACGCTGCGGGCTGGACTCCCAGAAGTAGATGCCGTTGCCCAGCCAGTCATGCCGGTTGGTGCTTCGCTTGAGATGCTGCTTCCCAGCCCCGGCGAGTACTCGCTCGGCGACCGTCTTGTCGCAGCCATGGAAGCCGAGGACGAAGCTAGGCTGGAACTTGTACAGATCCCACATACGGCCGAGCCGACAGCCTCAGCCCTTGAACCGCTTGCTCAGTTTCCCGGTCGCGGTGGCAATGCCCGCGCTCTGCAGTGTCGCGAGCGCGAACTTGGGATCGCTGCGAAGCTTTTCCTTCAGCTTGGCGATGTCGGGCTTCAACGAGGGATCGCTGAGTCGCAGCACACTATGGCCAGTCGACACTTGAAGCGCGAACGCGGACACCCCAGCAGCGTCCCTGCTGGCCAGCGCCTTGGTTCGACTTTTCGTCGCGGTCTTGGTGGCGGTCGTCATCGTCATGCCCCGTTTGATGCCTCCGCTGCGGCGCAGCATTTTGGACAGTCGGAGTGTCACACGAACGTACTGGCGTTGACGATCCCGTGGTTAACCGGATGGGAAGTCCGCACGGCATCGCCGAGGAATGCGCTCAGCAACTGGCCTGAAGCCCAGTTCGCATGCGAAAACGCCCACCCAAGTTGACATAAACATTA
>CAZVLY010000200.1:0-8958 GCA_964628175.1 uncultured Piscinibacter sp.
GGCGTGTGGCGAAGCCTGGACAGGCGCTCGCGTTCGAGTTCGCTTTGCCGCTGGCGAAAGCGGTACTCCTCCAGCACGATCGGCGATGGGTTGACGATAACGATGCCGTTATCGCCATCGATGATCACCCAGTCGTCCTGGCGAATGATCCGGCTCGCCTCGCGCGCGCCCACCACCGCCGGGATGTCCATGCTGCGAGCGACGATCGCCGTGTGCGAGGTCTTGCCGCCCACATCGGTCACGAAGCCAGTGAAGACGCTGCCCTTGAACTGCAGCATGTCGGCAGGCGCAATGTCGTTGGCCACCAGGACCAGCGGATCTTCACCGCCGAAGTCACGCGCGCCGACGGCGGGAGCGGCCGCGAACGATTCACCCGGCCCGCGTGCCAGCGCACGAAGCAAGCGCTCGACGACTTGTTCGAGATCCGCCTTGCGCTCGCGCAGGTAGTCGTCTTCCATCTCGTCGAACTGTCGCGCCAGCACCTCCAGCTGGGCCGACAGGGCCCATTCGGCGTTGTAGTGGCGTTCGTGGATCCACTGCTTCGTGGCACCGGTCAGCGAATCGTCGTGCAGCAGCATGAGATGCACGTCCAGCAGCGCCGCCAGCTCGCCTGGCGCTTCGGCCGGCAGGTCGCGCTTGAGCAAGCTGAGTTCGCCGGCCACGGCATCGCGTGCGATGCGAAGCCTCGCCACTTCGCCGTCGACCCGTGCTTCGTCGATGAAGTAGTGTGCGACGTCGATTCGACTGGAGGCGACCAAGACCGCACGGCCGATGGCGACCCCGCGTGAGACCGGAAGACCGAACACCTGGAAGCTCATGCAAGCATCCTAGCGGCTCGCGAAGCCGCCGCCCATCGGTACTTCTTACAGGCAAACGCCCAGCGGGCCCCTACTGCCCTTCGCCGAACTTGTCGTTGATCAACGCTGTGAGCGCGTCCGCGGCTTGCTGCTCGTCGGTACCCGTGGTTTCGATCTCGACGTCGCTGCCCATGCCCGCCGCCAGCATCATCACGCCCATGATGCTCTTGGCGTTCACGCGACGGCCATTGCGGCTCATGAAAACGTCGCTCTTGAAGCTCCCGGCGAGCTTGGTCAGCTTGGCCGATGCGCGGGCGTGCAGGCCCAGCTTATTGCTGATGGTGACGGTGGTCTTGATCATTTCCGCCGGGTTTGAAGGTCTGGTTCTGCGGCCTCGACGTGGCCACCTGCATGATGCCCTGGGTCGCGCCGGCGACGGCACGAGCCACCAGCGCGTCCAGCGATTCGTCGGCGTAGCACAGCGAGCGCCAGAGCATGGGCACATTCACGCCGGCAATCACCTTGACTTGCACGCCATCGGCCAGGCGCTGCGCGACATTGCATGGGGTCGCCCCGAAGACGTCGGTGAAGATCAGTGCTTCCGGCCGCCGCACCTTCGCGAGCATCTCGCGCGCCTGCAGTTCGATCTGCTCGACCGTCATGTCGGGCAACACGTCGAACGCCTCGAGCCGCTGAGCGCAATCCGGAAACGCGTGCGTGGCTACCGCCTTCAGCGATGAAGCCAGCGGCGCGTGGGCGATGATCAGCAATCCGGGCATAGGACGGAAATTATCTGCAACTCAGACCCGTTCGATGGGCAAGGCGTGCGCTGGTGCGTCGTCGTACCGCAAAAACCACAGGTAGGAGCCGATTGCGCATGCAGCAAGCAACGCCAGCGCCCCCTGATAGGCCGACAGGGTCGAAGCACCCAGGCGGGTGAAACCGTCGATGGCGAGCCCGAGCCCCCACTGCAGGCTGAAGATTCCCCCGAAGATCACCAGGTTGTAGGCTGACAGCGCCCGGCCGGCTTGTTCGGCGGGCGAAGCCTGCCCCACGGCCGGCTGCGACAGCGACAGCACCGAACTGCTCACGCAGAACAGGGTCCACGCCCAGGCCGTCGCCTGCTCGCCCAGGCCGATCGTGAGCAACAGGAAAATCAGGCTGAAGGGCACGCCCCAGGCCACCAGGCGCTGGGCACTCCAACCCGCCCGGTAGAGCCTGGGCACGAACAACCCCCAGGCCAGAAAGGCCCCGAGCATCGAGAGGTTGATGGCAAAGAGCCCCGCGGCCGCCTGCTCGGGCGTCCATCCGCACACCTGGACCAGCCACGGCCCGGCCCACAGCGACTGCACGGCAATCATCCCGCCATAGTGGAAGAAAGCCAGCGGCGCAAAGCGCAGAAAGGTCCGCTGCCGCCAGATGGCGGCGTAACCGGCGCTTCGCACCGCCGAGGGTCGCGGACCGGCATCCGCGGGCACGCAGGCCACGATCGCGGCCATCGACAGGATGAACAGTGCAGCGATCAGCCAGAAAAGCCCGCGCCACCCCAGCCAGGGAAGCGCCCATTGCACGGGCAGGGTCGACGCCACCATGCCGAGCGAGCCGCTCATCAGCATCCACGAATTCGCGCGCAGTTGCGCCTGTGGCTCGAAGCTGTGCCGAAAGGCCGTCAGCGGCGCCATCAGACAAGCACTGACGCCGATGCCGATCAGGGCCCGGGCCAAGGTCAGGGCGATGAAGTGCCGCGCCATCGCGAAGGCCGCACAGCCCAGCACCGCCACACCGAGCAGCACGAGCAGCACGCGCCGCGGGCCGTGGCGGTCCAGCGCGCTGCCCAGGGGCAACTGCATCGCCGCGAAGCCCAGAAAGTAGGCTCCCGCCAGCAGACCCAGATCGCCCGAACTCAAGCCCAGTTCGGCGCTCAGTGCCGGCGCCAGCGTCGCCGTGACGGCCCGCACCAGGGTCGAGAAGAAGTAGGCGAAGGCGAAGCTGAGGAAGACGGGCACCGCAGCATGCAGCGGCATCATGACGGCAGTCGCAAGCCGGCGAAGAAGCTGTCGGCAGCTTCGGCAGGCACCTTCCTGCCCAGCACCGTGGCCTGATACACCCGCAGGCCCTTGGCGAAGAACATGGCCTGTTCCTGCAGGCTCGCGCCGTTCGACTGGATCGCTTCAAGCCGAAGCCGCCCCGCGTTCGGATTCGGCGTCATCCCGGGCACGCGCGACTCGACGCGGTCGGCCCGCGCTGCGCCGAGGTTCGATGTGGCCAGCGTCTGCAGTTCCGCCAGCGTGGAACCGACCTGCCCTGGGTCGGCCAGGTCCGCGAAGCTCAACGCGAAGGTCACGTCGCCCGCGCTGCACACCAGCATCTCCATGCGGACCGTTTGTGTGGCCAGTGCGACGTTGCGCGAATGGCGGTCCGGTTTGCAAGGGAACGTGGCGACGATGCCGCTGCCCTCGGCCTGGAACTCGCGCCAGTCGAGGGATGGCGCACAGCCCGAGAGGGCGGCGGCCAACGCGGTGGCCATCGGAAGGCGGAGTCCGTACATCGGGAGGCATTATCCCGGCGCGCCTGAAGCCACAATCCGTGCATGAACGACGCCACCTTGCCCAGCGCGCCCTTGGCCGGCGTGCGCGTGCTGGATCTGTCGCGCGTGCTCGCCGGCCCCTGGTGCACGCAGACTCTCGCCGACCTGGGCGCCGACGTCGTCAAGATCGAGCGGCCGATGCGCAATGGCGCCGGTGGCGACGACACCCGCGGCTGGGGCCCGCCCTTCCTGCGCGACCGGCACGGCCACGACACGGCCGAAGCCGCCTATTACCTCGGCACCAACCGAAACAAGCGCTCGGTGACGGTCGACATCGCACAGCCCGCCGGGCAGGCACTGATCCGCCGGCTGGTCGAACACAGCGATGTCTTCGTCGAGAATTTCAAGGTCGGCGACATGGCCCGCTACGGACTGGACAGCGCCAGCCTGCTCGCGCTCAACCCGCGCCTGGTCTACTGCTCGATCACCGGCTTCGGCCAGACCGGCCCCTACCGAGACCGCGCCGGCTACGACTACGCCATTCAGGGCATGGGCGGCCTGATGAGCGTGACCGGCCCGTCGCGCCAGGAGATCGCAGACGACGCGCCCGGCGGCGGGCCGCAGAAGGTCGGCGTGGCCGTGGCCGACCTCTTCACCGGCATGTACGCCACGACGGCGATCCTGGCCGCGCTGCGCCATCGCGACGCCACCGGCCAGGGGCAGGCGATCGACATGGCACTGCTCGACACGCAGGTGGCCATGCTCGCCAACCTGGGCGCCAACTACCTGGCCACCGGCGTGGCCCCGCAACGCGCCGGCAACGCCCACCAGAACATCGTGCCCTACCAGGTGTTCGAGGTCGCCGACGGCCACATGATCCTCGCCGTGGGCAACGACGGGCAGTTCGCCAAGTTCTGCGAGGTGGCTGGTCGGCCTGAACTGGCAAGCGACCCGCGCTTCGCCCGCAATGCCGACCGGGTGCGCAACCGCGCGATCCTGGTGCCGGTGCTGTCCGAGCTCATGCGGCTGCGGCGCAAGTCCGATTGGCTCGCCTCGCTCGAGGCCGCGAAAGTGCCCTGCGGTCCGATCAACGACCTGGCCGAAGTGTTTGCCGATCCGCACGTTCAGGCACGCGGCATGACGGTGGCCGTGCCGCATCCGCTGACCGACGAATTGAGGCTCGTGGCCAGCCCGATGAAGTTCTCGAAGACGCCCGTGCAGTACCGGCGACCGCCGCCGCTGCTGGGCGAACACACCGACGAAGTGCTGCGCGAACTGGGGCTGACGGTCGACGAAGTGGCGTCGTTGCGATCCTCGGGCGTGGTCTGAACGAACCGAAGCCGCCTCGCAGTCACAGTTTGTGACATCTGCACCCCCTGGGACAGATGGAAAACGGCGGGCGCATCTGGCGCCTGGCCACCCTGGGCGCGACACTGTGACCCACATCACGGCGCGTGAGCGATCGCTTCTCTGGCACGCAGGGCCCCAGCAGAGGGCTCAGCGGCCGCACCTCGCCGCGTCGATGAGCAAGGACCACACGGCATGGACATGTCAGATCTCGAACGAAACAACGGCGGGCAGGGCCGTTCCCATCCGGCGCCACCGGCCGACGACTCCGAATCCACGCAGCGCTGGCATCAGCTGGTGCTGGAGATCGGCGCGGCCACGGCCGCGCCGCTGACGGCGGCGCTGGAGCGCATCCACGCGCTGATCACCAGCGGCAAGATCGACCGCGCCGGCCTGCGCGCGCTGCGCGACGAGGTCGAACTGGCGCGCCAGGCCGGCATGATCGGCCAGCAGATCTCGCGTTTCGCCTCGGGGCGGCTGCGCCAGTCGCATGAACGGCTGCAGCTCGCCGACACGCTCAAGGGCGTGCTCTCGCACCGGCATCGCGAGACGCAGGCGCGCGGCATCGTGCTCAAGCCGACGCTCAAGCCCGCCGAAGTCATCGTCGACGCCTCGCTGCTGTTCAGCCTGCTCAATGCCGTGCTCGACTGGGCACTGGTCCATGCACGCTCGAACATCGAGTTCCGCATCGACATGAAGGCCTGGCCGGCCCATGCGCAGCTGGTGTGCCGCTTCGCCCATCGCCCGGCGGACCTGGCCACTCAGGCTGAAGCCGCGCCCGACCCCTCGGCACTGGAATCACTGAGTTGGCGCCTGCTCGAGCAGACGGCCTGGACCATGGGCCTGCCGATCCACCGGCAGGACGACGCCACCCAGACCGCGCTGACGATCGATTTCCCGCGTACCGCCAACGACGAGATCGCCGGTGTCAGCACGATGGAGATCGACGAAGGCTTCGCACCCTCGTCCAACTCCAAGCCGCTGGCCGGCAGCCACGTGCTGGTGGTCGCCTCGCGCCGCGACGTGCGCGTGCAGATCCGCGATGCCTTGCGCAGCATGGGCCTGGTCATCGATTTCGTGAACTCGGTGGACGAGGCCAGCGAGTTCTGCCGCGAGGGCCTGCCTCACGCCATCATCATCGAGTCGATCCAGCGCGGCGAGAAGTTCGCGCACCTGCGCGACGAGATCAGCGCCGAGGTGCCCGACTTCGTCTTCATCGAGATCATCGAGGAAGGCAACACCTTCGAGATGTCGGGCTTCAGCGGCTCGAACGTGGCCCGCGTCGGCCGCGACGTGATCGACAGCTCGCTGCCTTCGGCGCTGATGTTCGAACTCTCGAAGGGGCTCTAGGCGAGCGGGCGCCTCATGCGCCCCACGCGCCCTACTTCAGCGAGCCGAAGACCTTCTTCAGGATCGCGCTGCCGGTGGCCACCGGGTTCTGGCGGATCTTGCGTTCTTCCTCGCCGATCATCAGGTACAGGCCGTCGAGCGCCTTGCCGGTGACGTACTGCTGGATGTTCGCGTCTTCCTTCTTCACCAGGCCCAAGCCCATGGCCTTGCCAGCCACGGCGTTGTACTTGGAAGCCAGCGACACTTTCTCCGTGGCCTTGGTCACGATGGGCAGGAATTTCACGCCCAGCGGCTCGCGGGTCTTGCCGGCGAAGAACTGCGTCACCGAGTTGTCGCCGCCGTTGATGACCTGGCGGGCGTCTTCCACGCTCATCGACTTGACGGCGCCGATCAGCAGCGACTTCGCCTCGGGCATGGCCGCTTCGGCTGCACGGTTCATCGCCGTGACGAGTTCATCGACGCGCCTTTGCTGGCCGGTGGCCTTGAGCAGCTTGGCCGCGTCGGCCAGGAAGCCCGGCAACGGGATGCGCACCTTCGGGTTGCCCAGGAAGCCGTCGGTCTTGCCCAGCAGCCCGACGGCACTCACCGCGCCGCGCTCGAGCGCGGCCCGCACACCGGCGGCCGCGTCGGTCTCGCTCAGGTCGAGCGCATGAGCCCGAGGAGCCAGGCCGAACAGAGCCGGCCCCGTGATGATCCCTGCCGTGAACTGCCTACGCCGCATCGCGCACTCCCATGAAGTCGGTCCGCCATCTTGCCACTGCCCGCAGCGCGACGGCCCCGCCCGGGCTCAGCCCCAGAAGTACCAGACGAACCAGATCGCCAGCGCCAGCAGCACGGCGCGCAGCGGATTCGTGCCGGACGAGAACAGATCGCCCCAGTCGACGGCCTCGCCGTGACCGCGGCGCTGGTCGGCCTCGGCCTGCATCTTGGCGGCGAACTCGCGCCGGCGCGGCAGGTCGGTATCGAGCGCCTCGAGGCGGCGCTTGACCACCTCGGGCGCCGGCTTGCTCGCGTGTGCGCGCAGCGCCGGGCCCAGCGTAGCCACGCGCTCGTGGGCGTCGTCCAGCCGGTTGACAGCCAGCGTCGCGCCGCACTGCGCGCAGTCGATCGACAGGCCGGGCGGCAGCGCGGCACCGCAAGCGCCGCATTGCATCGCCTCCTGGCGGGCGGCATCCTGGTGTACGGCCTGCGGCTCGAGCACGCCCTCGGGATCGAGCGCACGCGCCAGGCGCGCCACATCCAGCAGGCTGGGCACGGACGCGCAGTAGCGGCACTGTTCGTCGCCCTTGCCGAGCGCCGCACCGCAGTTGACGCAGTCGATGCGCCCCTGGCGCTCCAGCAGCCTGGCCCGGTCGATGAGCGACAACGGCCGCAGCAGGCCCTTTTCCTGCAGGAACTGCGCGAAGGTCTGGTAGGCACCATGGCCCGCACGGCACTCGAGGTGCAGGGAACGTCCCCATCGTGATCGGTTGTGCACCGTCTTCAGGCTCGCCCCGCAGCGCGCGCAGCCGGCCTGCGGACTCAGCGGCAGGTGCGGCAGGTTCTGCGTGCGGGCCATGGCGCCGATCAGATCGAGCAGCGCCGGCCCGCTCAGTCGCGCCGTCTCGGAGAGGTCGAACCAGACGAGGTGGCAGCCTCCGCACAGGTCGATCTCGACCGTGCGTCCGTAGTGGCCGGGCAGCAGCAGCCGCTGCATCGGCGCGCGGCAGTTGCCGCAGACGAGCGGGGCTTCGGTGGCGGCGGACGCGGCGATCGCTGGCATCGCCGTGGGAGGCTCAGGCCACGCCGGCGGACGCGGCCTGCTGGTCGGCGTGGTAGCTCGAACGCACGAGCGCGCCGACGGCCGCATGGCTGAAGCCCATCTTCGCCGCCTTGGCCTCGAACATCCTGAAGGTGTCCGGATGCACGTAGCGGCGCACCGGCAGGTGGTGCCCGCTGGGCGCCAGGTACTGGCCGATGGTGAGCATGTCGATGCCGTGCTCGCGCATGTCGCGCATCACCTGCAGGATCTCGTCGTCGGTTTCGCCCAGGCCGACCATCAGGCCGCTCTTGGTCGGCACGCCGGGCGCGAACTCCTTGAAGCGCTTGAGCAGGTTCAGCGAGAACGCGTAGTCCGAGCCCGGCCGCGCTTCCTTGTACAGGCGCGGCACGGTCTCGAGGTTGTGGTTCATCACGTCGGGCGGCGCGGCCTTCAGGATGTCGAGCGCGCGGTCCATGCGGCCGCGGAAGTCGGGCGTGAGGATCTCGATGCGCGTCGCCGGCGACAACTCGCGAACCTGGCGGATGCACTCGACGAAGTGGCCTGCACCGCCGTCGCGCAGGTCGTCGCGGTCGACGCTGGTGATGACCACGTACTTGAGCTTGAGCGCGGCGATCGTCTTGGCCATGTTCAGCGGCTCGTCCGCATCGAGCGGGTCGGGCCGGCCGTGGCCGACATCGCAGAACGGGCAGCGCCGCGTGCACTTGTCGCCCATGATCATGAAGGTGGCCGTGCCGTGGCCGAAACACTCGCCGATGTTCGGGCAGGAGGCCTCTTCGCACACCGTGTGCAGCTTGTGCTCGCGCAGGATCTGCTTGATCTCGTAGAAGCGCGTGCTCGGCGAGCCGGCCTTGACGCGGATCCAGTCGGGCTTCTTCAGCGTCTCGGCAGCCACCACCTTGATCGGGATGCGCGCCGTCTTGGCCTGGGACTTCTGCTTGGCCGTCGCGTCGTATTCGGCTGCGCTCTTCGCTTCGTGGGTGACGTTTTCGGTCGCCATGGTCTCAGGGGCTCAGGTGCGATGCCAGCTTGTCTCCAAGTCGCCCCGCGACGGTGTCCCAGTCGGTGGAAACCCCGATTTTAGCGAGGTCCACCGTCTGCAGGCCGGCATACCCGCACGGGTTGATGCCCTCGAAGGGGCTCAGGTCCATGGCCACGTTCAGCGCCACGCCGTGGTA
>CAZVLY010000201.1:0-3046 GCA_964628175.1 uncultured Piscinibacter sp.
GGCCGACCTCGACGTCCACCCCGTGGTTGTGGGAACAGGGTTTGTGCGGATCGTCGGTGGCGTAGTAGATGCTGTTGATCTTGGCGGTCTGCGTGTCGCTGGGCGCCGAGGGCAGCGTGAAGTCCGCATAACACCCGAGTTCGGCCAGCACGCGGATCTCGTCGTTGACACCGCACCAGCGGCCGTCGGGGCGCGAATTGTCCAGCGCCCAGTTGCCGTGGATGAAGCCGAACTTCAACGCGCCGGTGACCGGATCTCGCGGCAGCGCACCATGCCGCTCGTGAAGGATGGCGCCGAAGCGGCGGATCTTCTCGCGAAGTCCATCCGCCGTGTCGTTGTCGTGGTGCAGGTGCACTTCGATCTCGCCGTAGCCTCGGCGGCACAGTGCCTCGAGCTTGTCCAGGTGCGGCTTCTCGTACTCCTCTTCGGGATAGAAGAAGGTGTGCTGGGGCGCCACGCCGTCGGCGTCGCGGTGCCGCGAGGCCATGCGTTCGTAGCGCTCGCACCAGGCCTGCACGCGACGCTCCTCGACGTCCGCGCTCGGGCGGCCCCACTTCGGCTCGAAGTGATCGACGAAGCAGAACATCACGTGAACGGGCCCGGCCGGGCGCGCAGGCAGGCGCCGACGCAGATAGGAGCCGAGCCAGATGTCGGCGTTCTTGCGCTTGAATTCGCGTGCGACGACAGCGGCGCCTCCCAGCGCAAGCAGCATCGGCAGCAGCCACCAGATCATCGTTCCCGCCCCGCTCTGTTTTAGTTGAATTGGACCATCAGCGGGCCGTACGCGCCCATGTGCCGGAGAAGCCGCCGGTCAAATAGCGGTAGTACCCCACCAACAACGCCATGTTCATGCTCACGAAGAACACCGGCAGTCGCAGCAACTTCGGCACTGCGCCGCCCTTGCCTGCCACGTGGCCGACCGCGGCCAGCAGATAAAACAGCACCTGGAAGCCGAGCAGCGCGCGGTACACGGGATGGCCCGACGCGAGCACCACATTGGTGAGCAGTGCGATCACCATGCAGTGCGGCGCGAACCAGCGCAGGCACTTGTGCGACAGAACTGCCAGCGCTGCATAGCCATGCCGCGGGTGCAGCAGGCCGACGTGCCGGCGCAGCGCCTGGTAGTTGCCGATGCCGATGCGCACGCGGCGGCGGAACTCGTCGGCGATGCGCGGCGGGATCTCTTCGGTCGCGCGCGCTTCCGGGTCGTAGTGGCAGCGCAGGCCCTGCTCGATCAAGGCCACCGAGATCGAGAAGTCGTCGACGATGGTGTCGGGCGGGATGGGCCGGTAGTGTTCGCGGCGCAGCCCGTACACGCCGCCGTTGGCGCCCAGCAGGGCACCGAGCCGCCCCTCGAAGAACTTCAGCACGCGCTCGTAGCGCCAGTAGACGTTGTCGGGGTTCTCGTTCTTCGAGCCGGCCACCAGCCGCAGTTCGCCGGACACGCAGCCGATGCCCGGATCCTCGAAGTGGCGCACCAGTCGACGCACGGCGTCGGGCTCGAAGGACGTGTTGGCGTCGGTGAAGACCAGGATCTCTTCCTGCGCCAGCGCGGCGAGATCGTTGATCACCGACGGCTTGCCGCGGCGCTGCTCGAACGGCCGGAATACGATGCGCTCGTGCCTCGCCTCCTCGACCAGGCGGTTGGTCGCATCCGACGAGCCGTCCGAGCCGATGTAGATGCGCAGGAGTTCCGGCGGGTAGTCGCAAGCCAGCAGGTTGCGGATGCGCTCGGCGATGTGCCGTTCCTCGTTGTAGGCCGCGACCAGCACGGCCACCGTGGGCAGATTCCCGTTGCCCGGTAAGGGCCGGCGCGTCGCGCCCTGCGACACGTAGCGCAGGTCGGCACGCAGTTGCCTGAGCGCGCTCAGGACCATCAGGAGCACGGGGTACAGGAAATACGTGTAGACGATGGCCAGCGCGGCCAGCCAGAAGACGATCTCGACGGCGATCATGGTGTGAGGGGCGCTTGTGCGCGTTGGGCGGCGTGCTCGATCAGTTCTCGCAGCCGGGCCACGTTTTTATCCCAATCGAAGCCACGCGCATGCTCGACGATGCGTTCGCGGTCCCACTGGGTGTGCAATGCTGTGAACAATGCCTCTTCGAGTGCCTGCGTGTCCTGGGCCGGCACCATGGCGCCGGCGTAGTCGGGCAGGACCTCGGGGATGCCGCCCACACTCGTGCTGACCACCGGCGTGCCGCAGGCCATCGACTCGAGCACGACGTTGGGCACGCCCTCCGCATGGCTGGGCAGGCAGAACACATCCGCCGCTCCGAACCACTGAACGATCTGCTCGTGCGCCAAGCGGCCCGCGAAGCGGACGCGATCGGTGGCGCCCAGGGCCGCAGCCCGGTCCGCCAGCGCACGCGTCATCGGACCGGCCCCGACATAGACCAGCGTGAGGCGGGGCAGGCGCTCGCGGAGCCGGCCGAACGCCTCCATCAGGTCCATGCAGCCCTTGCTGGCCAGGATGTTGCCGACGTACAGGATGACCCGTTCATCGTCGGCGAACCCCAACGCACGCCGGGCCTCGCCACGCGGCACCGGATGGAATCGCACGGGGTCCACGCCGTTGTAGAGCACCGTGGTGCGTGCCGTGTCCACACCCAGTTCGGCGAGCCGGTCTGCGAGCGCCTGACTGACGGCCACGACGTGGCGCGAGTGGTTCAGCGCCCAGCAGATCTGCGCGCGGCGTGCGGGCTCCCGCGTGAACACGTTGACGTCGGAGCCGTGGACCTTGGCGATCATCGGCACGCCGGTCAGCTTCGCGATGGCCGCCACGGCGACGGCATCGGGGTAGCCCCAGCTGCCGAACAGGCAGTCCCAGCGCTTGAGCAGCAAGCTGGGCAGACGCTGCAGCAGCAGCGACATGAACAGGAACGCGGCGTGAAAGCGCCTCCCCACGCCCGGCACATACCAGTAGATCACGTAGTCGGCGAAGGGCCAGCGCTCGACCGCCGCGCGCCGCAGGCGTCGGTAGGCCAGCGGCTGCCTCACCACTTCCAGCCACGACCACTTCGCCGGCTACGACTACGACGGCGTCTT
>CAZVLY010000201.1:3056-8922 GCA_964628175.1 uncultured Piscinibacter sp.
GGCCAGCGGTTGCCTGATCACCTCCAGCCACGACACGGGCACCATCACCGTGAGGTCGAGCTGCTTCGCCAGCCGGCCGAACTGCTGCTGGTTGAATGTCGCGCGCGACGCGTTGAACGGGTCGGCGAAGAGGTTGGTGACGATGAGAACGCGCAAGGGCATGGCGATGGGCTCGACCTAGGCCGAGATGCCATCGCGCAGGCGCGCGGCCGTGGCCTGCGCTGCCTCGCCGTACAGGCGCTGGTAACCGTCGCACATGGCGTCGAGCGAGCCTTCCCGCAGGGCCCAGGCTCGAGCCTGCGCGCCCAGCGACGCGCGACGCTGGCTGTCCAGCGCGAGCTCGCGCATGGCGGCGAGGAGTCGTGCGTCGTCACCCGCCGGGATGATCAGGCCGGTGACGCCGTCCTGCACGATCTCGGCATTGCCGCCCACGGCGGTCGCGATGATCGGCAGCGCTGCGGCGCTGGCCTCGACCAGCGCCAGCGAGTAGCCCTCGGTGCGCGATGGCAGCACGAAGACGTCCATCGCGGCAAGCAGGTCCGGCACGTCGTTGCGCGCGCCGAGCAGCCTGACGCGTTCGCGCAAGCCCAGCGCGTCGGTCTGCGCCTCCAATGCGCTGCGCAGCTCGCCGTCGCCGGCGATGAGGAGAGCCGCGGGCACGCCGCTGTCGACGAGGGCGCGCAGGGCGACGAGCAAGCGCGCTTGCTGCTTGGCTTCATTGAGTCGCCCGACCGTGCCGAACAGCACGACCTCGTCGGGCAGCCCGAGCGCCGTGCGCAAGGTGACCGATGCGGACGGGTTTCGCGCGACGAAGCGGGCGAGATCGATGCCGTTGCGCACGACGCTGGCCTTGCGCTGCGGCATCACGCCGTGCGCGACGAAGCGCTGCCTTGCCGCATCACACACGCTGACCGCATGGTCGGTGGCCAGCAATGCCAGCCGATACAGCTTCTCGCGACGCGCCGAGAGTTCACCCGACCCCATGCCATGCCGCGAATTGAGCACGCGGGCGATGCCCAGGCCCAGCGATGCCGCGACGGCATAGTAGTGCGCCATCGGGTTGTGGGTATGCAAGACATCGGCGCCGAAATCGCGCAGCAGCGCCCTCATGCACCGCAGCGCCTGGGCATCCAGCCCCGAGGTCTTGTTGCAGCATTCGACGCGCACACCGGCCGCTTCGGCGCGTTCCGCCAAGGCGCCACGCCGCCACAGGCAGATGATGCGCACCTCATGGCCGCGCGTGCGCTGGGCGGCGGCCAACGCCACGACGACGTGCTCCAGTCCACCGATGTCCAGGCTTTCGACGACGTGCGCGATCCTCATCGCTTCCGGCCCGGCTCCTGCGCCGCCAGCGTGCCGCGCGCCGGCTCGGCCCCGAGTGAGGCAAGCCAGTGCAGCACCGCATCGGTCGCTCGCGAGTCGGTGGCCGGTTCGCCCGTGACGGGGTCCGCGCCGAGGATCTCGTCGACGGCGCGTGCCAGCGGCGCGGCATTGGCACCGTCGTCGGCCAGTTCCAGGTAGGGCACGCCCAGACAGGCTGCCTCTTCGACCCAACGGGCCCGCGCGTCGCCGATCACCAGGCTCGCACGCGACATCAGCGCCAGGCCATCGAGCAGGCCGAGCGCCGGCAGCAGCGTGACATGCTGGCGCTCGAGCCGACTCTCGAGTGCAGCCGCACGAATTGCATCGGCTGTCGATCGATCGGCGACCCAGAGCATCGGGATGCTGCCCTTGATCTGAGCAAAGAGTGCGTCGAGCCGGCCCGCCAGGGAGGCCTCGGCGCTCGCAGTCAGGCAGAGCAAGGCGAATGGCCGATGGGTGTCGAGCGCCGCAGGCGCCAGGCCGAATCGGCGCAGCACTTCCGCGGCCTCGGGCACCGACTCGCGGGTGGACTCGAGCACGGCGCCGAAGAGACTGCCGACACACTGGACGCGTTCGGCAGCGATGCCTTCACGGTACAGCGCGTAGTGCGAGTTCACGCTGCGCGTGAACACCGCCGAGGCCAGTCGATCGACGAGTGCGGCATTGGCTCCACCCTGCGACGCGGCCGGCGCATCGCGCAGCCCGCCGTCGAGTCGGAGCAAGGGAATGCCGCGCAGGTTGGCAGCCAGCGCGCAGGCCAGCACTGCATCGCCATCGCCGATGACTGCCACGGCCGCCGGCGCCAGATCGACGAGTTGTGCGTCGAAACGAAGCAGCACCTGCGCGACCATCTCGGCGCCCACGTTCGCGCCTGCATTGAGGCAGATCTCGAGCACGGGTGCTGGCAATGCGTCGGCAGCGGCTTCATCGCCGCGCACGTCGCGCAGGCTGCGCGAGGACACCACGACCGGCGCACAGGCCGAGCCCGCAGCCTCGAGCCTGGCCGCGAGGGCACGCAGCTTCAGGTAGTCGATCGGCGAGTCCGCCACCAGCAGCACGGGATGCTCGGGTTTCGCACCCGGCGTGCGGTGGAGCTTCATCACCTCCGCGGCCGAGGGCAGTGCCTTGACAGCCGACGGTGCGGCGACCGGCGCTCGCGTTGCCTGGCCCACGCTGGCCTGCTCGCCGACTTCGGCGCGAAGGTCGTCGGCCACACCCTTGACCGACTCGCCGGTGATCCGGTCGTTCTCGGACAGGAAAGCCGCCAGCATGACCCGGTTGCACAACACGTTGATCCGTCGCGGGATACCGCCGGTCGCCGCGTGAATCACGTCGAAGGCTTCGGGTTCGAAGTGCGGCCGGTCCTGCCAGCCCACCTTGCGCAAGCGGTGCTCGACGTAGGCGCGGGTCTCCTGCAGATCGAGGGGCCCGAGATGACAGGAGGCGATGACACGCTGCCGCAACTGCTCCATCGACTTCGACTGGAGCAGGCGCCGCAGTTCAGGCTGCCCCACCAGGAAGCTCTGCAGCAGCGCGTGCTGGTCGAACTGGAAGTTCGACAGCATGCGCATCTCTTCGACGGCCTCGAGGTTGAGGTTCTGGGCTTCGTCGATGATGAGCAGCGCGCGCTGGCCGCGCGTGGCCAGCAAGGTCAGGAAGGCCTCGAGCGAAGCGATCAGCTGGGCCTTCGTCAGGCCGGCCGAGCTCACGCCGAATGCAGTGAGGATCGAGCGCAGCAGGTCGCCGGCTTCGAGCTGGGTGCTCACCACCTGGGCGGCGACGACCTTGTCGGTGTTCAGCTCGGACAGCAGCGCCCGCACCAGCGTCGTCTTGCCCGCACCGATCTCTCCGGTGACGACGATGAAGCCCTCGCCCTGGTAGGCACCGAAGCGCAGGTAAGCCAGCGCATTGCTGTGGCCCTTGCTGTCGAAGTAGAAGCTCGGATCGGGGCTGAGCTGGAATGGCGGGGCACTCAGCCCGAAGTGCGATTCGTACATGGAATTGGTTCAGAACCGGTGCAGCAAGGCGCCGACGACGGCCATCTCGTTCGCCGGGCTGGTGACGGTCGAGGACACCTTCTGGTAGCGCAGCCCGGCGCTGATTCGGGTGTCGGTGCTCACGATGCGTGTGATGCCGAGCCGGATCGCGGCGTCGCGGCTGGCCTGCCCGTCGCGAATGCCCAGGCCCTCGATGCGCGTGTAGCGAATGCCGCCGTCGGCTGTCAGTACCGGAGACAGGCGACGCGACACATCGATCTCGACGCCGTACTGAACGTTGTCGGACGAAAGCGAGGCCGGCGCGAGCACGTCCTCCACGTCGACCAGCCGCGTGCGCCTGCGGCCGAAGACGGTCGCGGAGGCCGTGGTCAGCCGACCGAAAAAGAGTGCCGTGGCGGAAACGTTGTCCTGCAGCTGGGCGTAGCTCGTATACAGCTCGACCGGGCCGGTCAGGGTGCCGGGCAGGTTGAGCTGCCGAACGAGGTCGTTCACCGCCGTGCTGCGCTGGCCGGGGTCGGGATAGCGGGTCGTGAGCACCCCGTCGAGCAGGGTCACGAGATTGTCGCCGGCGGCCCCGAAGAGATGGGATCCTGACTGGGCCACCGGCATGCGGTTGGCGCGGATCGAGAAGCCCAGGAACGGCGAGCGCTGGCGCCATTCGAGGTCGCCGCCGGTTCCGAAGAAGCGCTTCTCGAGCGATGCATTCACTTCGCCGCGCTCGTTGGGCTTCCAGTTGAGCCGGACACCGACGATCGAATCGGAGCGATCGATCAGGGAGTACTCGTTGTTCTCGCGGCCGGCGCTGGCGCCGACGATCAGCTGGGGCGTGACGGCGTAGGTACCGATGGCGCGCGCGGCCGTCTGCGTGAGGATGGGCTGGTCTGCGTACCGAAGGCGGGTTTCCTGCCGGGTGAGTTCGGCGGTCCAGCCGACCGGCTGCGGGCGTTGTGCCAGGCGCAGCGTCTGCTCCTGCTCGTGCGAATCACGGGCCACTTCGGTCGAGCCCGCACCCGTGGGCGACCCCACGCGGCGCGTGACGATGTGATCGGTTCGAGCCAGCAGAGACAGCGACGGCGTCAGTTCCCGCTCGATGTACGGCGTGAACCGGTACCGCATCTGCGTGTAGTCGTTGAATGCGGTCGCACTCTCGGGCCGCGCCGCGAAGGGGTCTGCGCTGATCCGGTCGGCAGTCACCGAGGCGTTGAGATACATCAGGCGTTCGACCAGCTGACTGCGCAGTGCAAGCGAACCACGCGGCCGGACGATCGAGTCCTGGGCATTGTTGACATAGGTGACGGCTTCGAGTCCGAACGTCCCTTCGATCGCGGCCCGCCCGCCGCGAGAGGTCACATTGAGGCGCGGATTCACGCTGATGATCGTGTCGGACTTCGCCTGATCACGCGTGGTGAACGAGGCGTTGTTGGTCACGGTCAGCGTGCTCTCGATCTCCGGCTGAATGCGCAGCGCCTGCGCTCCGACGAGGTCGGCAGCGGCTCCCAGCCCGACCAGAACGGCCAGCGGACCGAGGCTTGAAACAACGGCGCGTCGGTCAGTCGCCATATCCATAGCCATAGCCATTGCCATAGTTGCGCAGGATGCCGCTGCGTCGATTCAGGATCGACATCACGTTCTTGCAGTTCTCGATCGTGCCGAAGGCCTCGCTCAGGACACCCTGGGACGTGCTCCCGGCATCGACGATCATCACGACCTGCCCGGCACGGGTGGCGAGCGTGCGCGCCTCGGTGGTGGGCAACAGCGGCGGGGCGTCGACGATGATGATGCGGTCGGAATAGCGCTGAGCCAGTTCGTCGAAGAGCTGCTTCATGTGCCCACCCGCCAGGAGTTCGGCCGAGTCGGCGCGTGGCTTGCCCGCCGGCAGCACCGTGAACTTGGGGATGTTCGTCTTCAGGAGGACGTCGGACAGGTCGATGGCCGGGTTCGCCAGCAGGTCCAGCAGGCCCGCGCGCGCATCGATACCGAGGCGGCTCGCCACGGAGGGTTTCAGCACGTCGGCATCCACCAGCAGCACCGTCTTGTCCACCTCAGCGGCCATGCTCAAGGCCAGATTGATCGCGCAGAAGGTCTTGCCTTCACCCGGCACGGCACTGGTCACGACGATGAGGTTGCTGCCCGGAAGCGCCGCGCCGGCACCGCTGACGAGATTGGCAACGAGGGGTCGCTTGATGCCGCGGAATTCGGCTGCCAGTTCCTGGTGCGAATGACCCGGTACCAGCATCAGCGACTCGGCCAGCTTCTGAAGATCGAGCTCGATCGACTTCGATGCCTTCGGCGGCGAAGCCGGATCGGCTGGCACGTTCCTGGCGAAGGCTTCCGCCGATTCGCGTCGGGTGGCGCGGGCGGCAGCGTCCGCCTGCGCGCCCGCTGCCGGTGCAGCTGTCGGCTGCTGCCAGGACACGTCGACGCCGGCCTGGCGCAACTGCTCCAGTCGCTTGGTTGCCTGTTCGATGATGCTCACGGATGGTCCTGGATTAGATTCTGCTGCTCAC
>CAZVLY010000202.1:0-8856 GCA_964628175.1 uncultured Piscinibacter sp.
ATGGTCGACGCGTCGTGCAGCGCGACCAGGCGCTCGAGGTCGTCGGCCAGTTCGGCGCCATGCGCCGGCACGCCGCGCGAGTACGCGTTGCGTGCCAGGTCATGCGTATGGCGCATGTGATCGACGCCGCCGAGCATCGGACCGAACAGCTTGCGGTTGCCGACGATGCCGCCCACCGAGATGCCGCCGAAGTTGACGCCGTGATAACCGCGCTCACGGCCGATCAGCCGGGTGCGGGTGCCCTCGCCGCGGGCGCGGTGGTAGGCGATGGCCATCTTCAGCGCGGTGTCCACCGCCTCGGAACCCGAGTTGGTGAAGAACACCTTGTTCAGGCCCTGCGGGGTGAGCTGCACCAGCCGCTCGGCCAGCTCGAAGGCCTTGGGGTGCGCCATGTTGAAAGGCGGTGCGAAATCGAGTTCGGCCGCCTGCTCGGCGATCGCCTTGACGATGCGCGGCCGGGCATGGCCGGCATTCACGCACCACAGGCCGGCGATGCCGTCGAGCACCTCGCGGCCCTCGGGCGTCCAGAAGTGCATGCCCGAGGCCTTGGCCAGCAGGCGCGGCGCCTTCTTGAACTGGCGGTTCGCGGTGAACGGCATCCAGTAGGCATCCATCGCATGCGGGTGGGCGGCGCCTTGGTCGCGCAGCGCGAGCACGGCAGGGTCGATGGGCTGGTTCATGGCAACGGGCTCCTGGAGGTGGGGAAACACCCCCGGCAAAGTGTGCGATCAGACACGTTGCGAGTCTAGAGAAACCGTCGCGCAATGTGCTTGCGCAATCGAACGGGGTTCACCCTCCATCCTGCAATATCATGCGAAGGATCAACAGAAACTCCGCATCCAATGCGAAACAAAGCCTCGGAAGTGCAACTGGATTCGATAGATCGGACGATCCTCACCGAACTGCAGCACGCCGGCCGCCTCTCCAATCAGGAACTCGCCCAGCGGGTTCACCTGTCGCCATCGGCCTGCCTGCGGCGCGTCAAGGCGCTCGAGGACAGCGGCGTCATCGCGCAGTACGTGGCCCTGGTCAACCCGCGTGCCGTGGGCAAGCATGGCATCAGCTTCACCATCATCAACCTCGACAGCATGAACACGCCGCAGCTCGAGGCCTTCGAGCAGGCGGTGCGCGACACACCCGAGATCCTGGACTGCTACTACGTGGCCGGCGCGAACGACTACCTGATCCGCTTCGCCTACCGCGATGCCGAGGACCTGGAGCGATTCCACTCGGAGGTGCTCATGCACCTGCCGGGCGTGTCGCGTTCGAACTCGATGCTGGTGCTGCGCACCGTCAAGAAGACGACGGCGCTGCCGCTTTGAACTTCAGCGGTGGCAGCGAGGCGCGCCGCCGCTCCAGCTTGGCCGCGACCGCCTTGGCCTGCGGGTAGATGATCGACTCCTCGAGCTGGATGTGCTCGCGGCACAGCTCGAGGAAGACGCCGATGCCGTGGCGCAGCTCGTCGGGGTCGTACCAGCTGTAGCCCGCCGCGATCGCGCGCAGCTGCGGCGCGATGGCCAGCCAGTCTTCCTCGATCCAGCCGTGGTCCTGCTGCAGCATGCGCACGGTGGCGACCAGGGCTTCGTCGGCCGAGGTCAGCAGCGGCGGGAACACCTTGGCCTCTTCGTCGAGGTGGTGGCGCTGCGAGGTCTCGGTGAAGAAGGTCTCGATGCTGCGCGCCTCGCCCTGCGCATGGGCATCGACGCCCTGGCTCACGAGATGCTCCACCAGCGCATCGAGCCGCTCGAGGTGTTCGGCAATCTGCTGATGGCAGGCATCCAATGCCTTGAAGTCAGCGCCCGTGTGATTCGTCTTTGCCGATGCCATGGGACCTCCTCGTTGCGTTCGGCCGCATTCTTGATTCTGCTGCATCGCAACAGTTGCGACAGGTCAAGTGCCGCGCAGTCTGCCGCAGAGGTAGGTCCAGACGAAATGCGCGGCGGCCTGGCTGGTCAGCTCGGCGTGATCGTAGGGTGGCGCCACCTCGACGCAGTCCATGCCGACGAAGGGCAGGTCGGCCAGCTCCTCGAGCAGGCTGAGCACCTGGTTGGTGCTCATGCCGCCGGGCTCGGGCGTGCCGGTTCCCGGCGCGAAGGCGGGGTCGAGGCAGTCGATGTCCAGGCTCAGGTAGACCGGCGGCCGGCCGTGCGCGGCGAGTCGATCGCGGATCGCGCCGAGCACCGGCGCGAGCTGCGCCGGGCTCTCCAGCCCGCGCAGGTCGCGCGCCGTGAAGATCAGGCCGCCCTGGTCGCGCACGTACTCGCGGGCCTCGCGCACGCCGGCGGAGCGGATGCCCAGCTGCGTGAAGCACTCGCGTTGCACGAGGCCTTCCTGCATCGCCTCGTAGACCCAGGTGCCGTGGCCGCTGGGTTCACCGAAGTGGTCTTCCCAGGTGTCGCAATGCGCGTCGAAGTGGATCACTGCGAGCGGGCGGCCGTGCAGTTCGCGGTAGGCGCGCAGCAGGGGCAGCGTGATGCTGTGGTCGCCCCCCAGCCAGACCATGTGGTGCGCGCGGATGAGCCGCTCGACATGCGGGTGCATGGCCTCGCGCATGGAAGCCAGGCTGGTGTTGGGCAAGGGCAGGTCGCCCGCGTCGCCGAGCCGACCCTCGGGGCTCACGTCGAACAGCGGATGGATCGCGTCGCACAGCATGTGGCTGGCCTCGCGGATGGCGCGCGGGCCGAAGCGCGCGCCCGGGCGGTTGGTCACCGAGCCGTCCCAGGCGATGCCGGCCACGGCAAAGGGCATGACGCTCGTCGCGACGGGCGACTTCAGGAAGCTGTTGTTCGAGAGGAAGGCAAAGCTGCTCATCGGCGGGCCCGCTGAAAACCGGCCGGCGATCATAGAGGCGCGACGCATTCGAGCGCATTTCACGATCAGGGATGATCGTTCCGCATTGCGGAAAACAGCCGTGCTGCACCGCCGCAATCTTTCTCATTGTGAAGGATGCAATTTTGCATCCCGGCATGCAGAGTGCAAGCCATTGATTTCGTTGAAGAAACTTTTTAGTCTTCTATAAGACATAAGTCTTCCCACGCTGCGCTCGCAGGACTAACCTTGAGGCCAGAGATTTCGCTTTCTGTCCTTGTCTTCACACCCACGGAGGTCCTCATGACGAATCTGACCCGCGACCAACAAATTGCCGCCCTCGAGAAGGATTGGGCCGAGAACCCGCGCTGGAAGGGCATCAAGCGCGGCTACACCGCCGCCGACGTGGTGCGCCTGCGCGGTTCGCTGCAGATCGAGCACACGCTGGCCAAGCGCGGCGCCGAGAAGCTGTGGAAGCTGATCAACACCGAGCCGTTCGTGAACTCGCTCGGCGCGCTGACCGGCAACCAGGCCATGCAGCAGGTGAAGGCCGGCCTGAAGGCCATCTACCTGTCGGGCTGGCAGGTCGCCGGCGACGCCAACAGCAACGGCGAGATGTACCCCGACCAGTCGCTGTACGCGGTGGACTCGGTGCCGAAGGTCGTCAAGCGCATCAACGCCACCTTCAAGCGCGCCGACGAGATCCAGTGGAGCGAAGGCAAGAACGACATCGACTACTTCGCGCCGATCGTCGCTGACGCGGAAGCCGGTTTCGGCGGCGTGCTCAACGCCTTCGAGCTGATGAAGTCGATGATCGACGCGGGCGCCGCCGGCGTGCACTTCGAAGACCAGCTCGCCTCGGTGAAGAAGTGCGGCCACATGGGTGGCAAGGTGCTGGTGCCCACGCGTGAAGCCGTCGCCAAGCTCGTCGCTGCCCGCCTGGCTGCCGACGTGATGGGCACGCCGACGATCCTGCTGGCGCGCACCGACGCGGAAGCCGCCGACCTCGTCACCAGCGACGTCGATGCCAACGACAAGCCCTTCCTGACCGGCGAGCGCACCGTCGAAGGCTTCTTCAAGTCACGCAACGGCCTGGAGCAGTCGATCAGCCGCGGCCTGGCCTATGCCGAGTACGCCGACCTGATCTGGTGCGAGACCGGCAAGCCCGACCTCGCGTTCGCCAAGGCCTTCGCCGACGCGATCCATGCCAAGTTCCCCGGCAAGCTGCTGGCCTACAACTGCTCGCCCTCGTTCAACTGGAAGAAGAACCTCGACGACGCGACGATCGCCAAGTTCCAGCGCGAGCTGGGCGCGATGGGCTACAAGTTCCAGTTCATCACGCTGGCCGGCTTCCACAGCCTGAACTACGGCATGTTCGACCTGGCCTACGGCTATGCGCGCAACAACATGAGCGCCTTCGTCGAGCTGCAGGAGAAGGAGTTCGCTGCTGCCGAGCGCGGCTTCACCGCGGTGAAGCACCAGCGCGAGGTCGGCACCGGCTACTTCGACGCCGTGACGACGACCATCGAGCGCGAGGCCTCGACCGCCGCGCTGAAGGGCTCGACGGAAGACGAGCAGTTCTTCGACAAGAAGCACGCGTAACGCACTTCGTGCAGGAGACAGGGGCGGGCCCGGCATTGCCGGGCCCTTCTCTTTGGCGGCGCTGTGCGCCCCTGCTATCGTTTGTGCCCATGGCTGACACCATCACCGAACTGCGCCGCATCCTGAAGGGCTGCCACACCATCGCGGTGGTGGGCCTGTCCGCCGAATGGCACCGGCCGAGCTACTTCGCCGCGAAGTACATGCAGGAGCACGGTTTTCGCATCGTGCCGGTGAACCCGCGCTACACCGAGGTGCTGGGCGAGCGCTGCTATCCCAGCCTGGAGGCCATCCCGTTCCCGGTCGACATGGTCGACGTGTTCCGCAAGGCCGACGACGTGCCGCCGATCGCCCGGCAGGCGGTGGCGATCGGGGCGAGCTGCCTGTGGCAGCAGCTCGGCGTGAAGAACCTCGAGGCCGACGCCATCGCCCGCGAGGCCGGGCTCGAGTCGGTGATGGACCGCTGCGTGAAGATCGAGCATGCGCGGCTCTTCGGCGGCCTGCACTGGGCCGGCGTGAACACCCGCGTGATCTCGGCACGCCGCCCTGTCTGAGCATCGCCATGGCCGATCACGTCTTCCAGCCCGAAACGCTCGCGATCCACGCCGGGCAGATCCCCGACGCGGCCACCGGCGCGCGCGCCTTGCCGATCTACCAGACCACCAGCTTCGTGTTCGACAGCGCCGACCATGCGGCCTCGCTGTTCAACCTGCAGACCTTCGGCAACGTCTACTCGCGGCTGTCCAACCCGACGGTGGCGGCGCTCGAGGAGCGCGTGGCGGCGCTCGAAGGCGGCCGCGCCGCGGTGGCCTCGGCCAGCGGCATGGCGGCCGAGGCGATGGCGTTGATGACCATCCTGCAGCAGGGTGACCACATCGTGGCCGCCGGTGCGCTGTATGGCGGCACGGTGACCATGCTGGCCGTCAACCTGAAGAAGTTCGGCATCGAGACGAGCTTCGTCGACGCCACGAATCCCGAGGCCTTCGCCGCCGCGATGCGCCCGAACACGCGGGCCGTGTTTGCCGAGAGCCTGGGCAACCCGAGCCTGACGGTGCTCGACATCCAGGCCGTCGCCGACGTCGCCCATGCGCACGGCGTGCCGCTCGTCATCGACAACACCGTGCCGTCGCCGTTCCTGTGCAATCCGATCCGCTTCGGCGCCGACATCGTCGTGCACTCGGCCACCAAGTACCTGGGTGGCCACGGCACCACGCTGGCCGGTGTGATAGTGGAAAGCGGCCGCTTCCCCTGGGACAACGGCAAGTTCCCCGGCATGACCGAACCTTCTCCCGGCTACCACGGCGTGAAGTTCTACGAGACCTTCGGCGACTTCGGCTTCACGATGCGCGCGCGCATGGAGACGCTGCGCGTCTACGGCGCAGCCTTGTCGCCGATGGCGGCCTGGCAGATCCTGCAAGGCACCGAGACGCTGCACCTGCGCATGGAGCGCCATTGCAGCAACGCCTTGCGCGTCGCCGAGTTCCTGCGGGCGCATCCGAAGGTGAGCTGGGTCAGCTACCCCGGCCTGCCGGAGCACCCGCAACACGCGCTGGTGCAGCGACAGATGCGTGGCGCCTCCGGGCTGCTCGCCTTCGGCGTCAAGGGCGGTCTTGCCGCAGGGGTGAAGTTCATCGAGTCGGCGCAGTTCATGAGCCACCTGGCCAACATCGGCGACACACGCACGCTGATCATCCACCCGGCTTCGACGACGCACCGCCAGCTCGACGAAGCCCAGCAGGTCGCCGCCGGGGTGATGCCCGACATGGTGCGCATGTCGGTGGGCATCGAACACGTCGACGACATCCTCTGGGACATCGATCAGGCCCTCGCCGCGGCCTGCGCCTAGCGGCGGGATCCGCAGTTCGCTCAGGCGGCGAGGTGCCGCCGCAGCACGCCGCCGAGTTCGTCGTCGTGGAAGGGCTTGGCCAGATGGTCGTTCATGCCGGCGCCCAGGCTGCGTTCGCGGTCGCCGGCCATCGCGTTGGCGGTCAGCGCCACGATCGGCACCGGTCGGCGCCGCGCCGTGCGCTCGAACGCGCGGATCCGCGCCGTGGCCTCGAAGCCGTCGATGCCCGGCATCTGGCAGTCCATCAGGATCAGGTCGAAGGGGTCGCTGGTGGCACGGGCCACGGCACCTTCGCCGTCGGCGACGCTTTCGACTTCCAGCCCGAGGCGGCGCAGCGAGGCTTCGGCGACCATCGCGTTGACGGGGTTGTCTTCCACCAGCAGCACGCGGCCGCGCAAGGACGTGGGCAGGGAACGCGACGCTGTGTCGATCGAGCCCATGGGCTCGGACATCAGCGCGTCGGGAAGATCCACGCTCAGACGGAACAGGGCGCCGCCACTCGGGGCATCCAGGCATTCGAGCGCGCCGCCCATGGCGATCATCAGGTCGCGCGAGATCGTCAGGCCCAGGCCGGTGCCGCCGTGGCGCCGCGAGAACGAGCCGTCGAGTTGCCGGAAGGCATCGAAGATGCGTTCGCGCTCGTCCACCGGAACGCCCGGGCCGGTGTCGCTGACGTCGATCACCACGGTACCAGCGGCATCCCGGCGCGCCGCGATCGTGACACCGCCCTGGTCGGTGAACTTGACCGCGTTGCCGGCCAGGTTCAGCAGCACCTGGCGCAGCCGGTTCGCATCGCCCTCGACACGGCAGGGTGAGGGCAGCAGGTCGACGAGGTTCAGTCCCAGCCCTTTCTCGAGCGCGGCCGGCTTGAGCAGGTCGACCACCGAGACGAGCAGGGCGCGCAGGTCGAAGCCCTGGCGCAGCAGGCGCAGATGGCCGCTCTCGATGCGCGAATGGTCGAGCACGTCGTTGATGATGCCCAGCAGGTGCTCGCCGGTGCGCTCGACGATCTGCAGGCTCTCGGCCTGCTTGTCGGCGCTGAGCTGCGGCGACTCGCGCTGCAGCAGCCGCGCCATGCCCAGCAGCCCGTGCAGCGGCGTGCGCATCTCGTGGCTCATGGTGGCCAGGAACTGGCTCTTCACCGCGTTGCTGCGCTCGGCCTGGTCCAGTGCCTGCTGGCGCTGCGTGGCCAGTTCGTCCATCTGGAATCGCAGGCGCAGCATGGCGCGCGTGTGCTCGCTGGCACGCCGACCCTCGACGAACACCAGGCCGAGGAAGACCAGCATGCCCACCCCGGTGTAGATCGACACCGCGTCGGCACGCCAGAACTGCAGCACTGCCGCCGGCAGCACGGCCGGCACCGTCAGCGCCAGCGATGCCGGCAGGCTCATCGACAGCACCACGAGGCCGATCGCCGCGATGCCCAGCAGCGTGGCGATCATGGTGGCCGCCAATGCCGGGTCGTGCAGGGGCAACAGCACCGTTCCGAGCAGCCCGAACACCGTGCCTTCGGCCGCCAGTGCCCACAGGAAATGCCGGCCCCAGCGCAGCGTCTGCTCCGGCCCGCCCTGGTCGTAGGCCCTCGTCAGGGCCAGCCGCCACAGCGTCACGCCCGCCTTCAGGCTCAGCCAGGCGAGCAGCAACCGGTGGTCGATGGCACCCCAGAGCACCCAGCACACCAGCACCGCGAACGGGGTGCCGATCAGGTTCGACGCGCGGGAGCGGTCGAAGATCATCGCGTACTGGGCGTCTCGGACCTGGGCGTCCAGTGCGTCCGCCGACGCGGGGAGGGCGCGCTCGTGGGCGTTCTCTCGTACTGCTTCGGAACCCATGCGACCTCTCGTGGGGGGCCGCGTCATTTTCGCCGCGGCGCGCCGCGGCGCATCGGCATGTTCCCGGGGCACGACACGCCGGCGCGTAAGATTCCGCGCCGAGCCCGGCAGCACGAGGCAATCCACATGAGCAGCATCTACGACCAGCATCTCGACCGCAACGCCGCCAACTTCGCCGCCTTGACGCCCGTCAATTTCGTCGAGCGCAGCGCCGAGGTCTTCGGCGACCTGCCGGCCGTGATCCACGGCCAGCGCCGCTACGACTGGAAGACCGTGCGCGAGCGTTCGGCACGGCTGGCCGCCGCATTGCGAGGCTTCGGCGTCGGGCGTGGCACGACGGTGACGGTGATGCTGCCCAACACGCCCGAGATGGTCGAGGCGCACTACGCGATTCCGGCACTGAACGCCGTGATCAACACGCTGAACACGCGGCTGGACGCGCCCCTGCTGGCCTGGCAGATGAACCACTGCGAAGCCGCGGTGGTGATCACCGACCGCGAGTTCGCGCCGACCATGCGCGAGGCGCTGCGGCTGCTGAAGCAAGAGCACGGCCGCACGCCGGTGGTGATCGATGTGGACGACAGCGAGTACACCGGCGCCGGCGAACGGCTCGGCACGCACGAGTACGAGGCACTGCTGGCAGCGCATGCGCCGCTGGCGACGCTGGACGCCCCGGCCGACGAGTGGGATGCCATCGCCGTCAGCTACACCTCGGGCACCACCGGCGACCCCAAGGGCGTGGTCACCCACCACCGCGGCGCCTACCTGAAT
>CAZVLY010000203.1:0-8796 GCA_964628175.1 uncultured Piscinibacter sp.
GTCTTCGCGCTGGGCGACTGCGCCGCCGCGCCCTGGCTGGGCCACGAGGGCAACGTGCCGCCGCGCGCGCAGGCGGCGCACCAGCAGGCCTCGCACCTGGTGAAGCAGCTGCAGCGGCGCATCGAGGGCAAACCCCTGCAGCCCTGGCGCTACCGTGATTTCGGCTCGCTGGTCTCGCTGGGCGAGTACAGCACGGTGGGCAACCTGATGGGCTCGCTGGTCGGCGGCAACCTGTGGGTCGAGGGCCTGTTCGCGCGCACCATGTACCTGTCGCTGTACAAGATGCACGAGGTGGCGCTGCATGGCTTCTGGCGCACCGCGCTCGGCTCGATGAGCCGCTGGATGACCCGCGGCACCGAGCCGCGCGTCAAGCTGCACTGAAGCAGCGGCGCGCGCCCTAGACGCCGACTTCGTCCAGGTCGCGGTAGACGTCGCGCAGCCACATCTTCACGCGCTGGCGGTCCATCAGGCCGAGCGCCGCGTGGTTGTCGCCGTTCTTGGCGTTCCAGAAACTGCTGCTGGTGGCGTCGATCTTGTTGATCGCGCCGTCGTGCAGCCGCTTCACCGAGACGATCTTGGCGCCCAGTCCGAGCGCACGCGCCTGCTCGCCCGACTGCTCGAGCACGCCGAAGTCGTTGCCGCGCACCTGGTTGCGCACCAGCACGTACTTCAGGCTGGTGCCGAAGCGGTCGAGCAGGCGGCGCAGCAGGTCCACCGAGTCCTTGCCGGTGTCCATCACGTGCCAGTAGTGGATCTGGATGCCGGATTCGTCGGCCAGGTTGAGCACGCCGGAGTCGTCCATCCAGCGCACCAGCGGGTCGTGGGTCTGCGCGGCCAGGTCGACCAGGATGCGGCGCTCGGGCTGCTCGACGGCGGCTTCCATGATGGCGTCGAGCGCCTCGTAGCGGTCGACGATCACCGGCGAGGCGTAGCCCGCGTAGAAGCGCATCAGCGCGCCGTGCGAGCGGTCGGTGTCGAAGCCGATGAAGGGCTCGCCGCGGTCGATCAGGTACTGCGCCAGCACCCGCGCCATCAGCGACTTGCCGACGCCGCCCTTTTCGCCGCCGATGAAATGGATCTTCGCCATCCTCTCCGCCTTTCCCCACGGGGCTGTGATCCTGCGATTCTGACCTGAATCCGCGCGCCCCGGCCAGGGCTTCGTCATGGGGCTGTCATCGGCCGTTCACGGCGGCGTCACCGCCGCTGCCGAGACTCCCGCGCTGACCTTCCCAACGTTCCGAGGAACCCATGAGCCGAGCCACCACGCCTTCGCAGCACGACGACGACACCGACCTGAACCCCAGCGGCAACCCTTCCTTCAATGCGGTGCTCGACGCGCGCCTGTCGCGTCGCAGCCTGCTGCGCGGCGGCGTCGGCGGCGCGGCCAGTGCCGTGCTGGGCAGCTGGAGCCTGGCGGCCTGCGGCGGCGGGGGCGACGATCCGGCACCTGCGGTGACCACGCTGAACAAGGTCGGTTTCGCGGCCGTTCCCAAGGGCCTGGCCGATGCCGTGGTGGTGCCTGCGGGCTACACCGCCAGCATCGTCTATGCCCTCGGTGACCCGCTGACGGCGGCCACGCCGGCCTTCCGCAACGACGGCACCGACACCGACTTCGACAACCGTGCCGGTGATCACCATGACGGCATGGAGTACTTCGGCCTGAACGCCGCCGGCACGGCGCGGGATGCGGCCGGCTCGGAGCGCGGCCTGCTCGCGATCAATCACGAGGCCACCAGCAACCGCGACGTCCGCTCCTACTACCTGCACGCCGATGGCGGCACGCTCAACCCGCGCCCGAAGGCCGAGGCCGACAAGGAGATCGCCGTGCACGGCGTCTCCATCGTCGAGCTGCGCAAGACGGCCGGCGCCTGGGCCTATGTGCAGGCCTCGGCCTACAACCGCCGCATCACCCCGCTGACGCCGGTGCAGATCTCCGGGCCGGCGCGCGGCAACGCCCTGATGAAGACGCTGTACTCGGCCGACGGCAGCGCCACGCGCGGCACCTTGAACAACTGCGGCACCGGCGTCACGCCCTGGGGCACCGACCTGACCGGCGAGGAGAACTGGTCCGGCTACTTCTTCCGCAGCGCCACCGACAACGCCGCGCGCGGTAGCGACAAGAGCGTCGCCTCGCTGAACCGCTACGGCCGGGCGCAGGGCGCGGCCAGCCGCCACGGCTGGGAGACCGCCGGCACCGAGGACGTCTACGCGCGCTGGGACATCAGCAAGAAGGGCGCGAGCGCCGACGGCAGCGACGACTACCGCAACGAGCTCAACGGCTTCGGCTGGGTGGTCGAGATCGATCCGTACGACAAGACCGCCGCGGTGAAGAAGCGCACCGGCCTCGGCCGTTTCGCGCACGAGAGCGCTTCCTTCGGCAAGGTGGTGGCCGGCAAGCCGCTGGCCGTCTACATGGGCGACGACTCGCGCGGCGAGTACATCTACAAGTTCGTCTCCGCCGCGAACTGGGACGCCGCCGATGCGAATGCGGCCAACCGCATCGCCACCGGCGACAAGTACCTCGACGCCGGCAGGCTCTACGCGGCGAAGTTCAACGCCGACGGCGCGGGGCAGTGGATCGAGCTGAACATCGCCAACGCGGCAATCGCCGGCTACGCGGCTTACGCCTTCGCCGACCAGGCCGACGTGCTGGTCAACGCGCGACTGGCCGCCGACGCCGTGGGGGCGACGAAGATGGATCGCCCCGAGTGGTGCGCCGTGCATCCGGGCACCGGCGAGATCTACTACACGCTGACCAACAACAGCAACCGCAAGCTCGAGCCCAGCAGCAGCTCGCAGATGGCGCTCGACGCCGCCAACCCGCGCGCCTACGGCGACGCGTTCGCAGGAGGCGCGGTCGGTTCTCCGGGCAACATCAACGGCCACATCATCCGCATGGCCGAGACCGGCGGCGAGGGCGCCGCGACCACGTTCACCTGGGACGTCTACCTGTTCGGCGCGCAGTCCGATGCGGATGTGTCGAAGATCAACCTGTCCTCGCTGACCGCCGACCAGGACTTCTCCAGCCCCGACGGCCTGTGGTTCAGCAAGAACACCGGCCTGTGCTGGATCCAGACCGACGACGGCGCCTACACCGACACCACGAACTGCATGATGCTGGCCGGCGTGCCGGGCCAGGTCGGGGACGGTGCGAAGACGACGCTGAGCTACACCAAGACCGACGGCTCGACGCTGACCGTGGACACCTACGTCGGCAAGAAGCCGACGGCCGACACGTTGCGCCGCTTCCTCGTCGGCCCGGTGGACTGCGAACTGACCGGCTGCAGCGAGACGCCGGACGGCAAGACGCTGTTCGTCAACATCCAGCACCCGGGCGAGGTGCTCGCCGCGGTGGCCGACATCGCCGACCCGTCCAAGTACCCCAGCCACTGGCCGGGCAACGCCGGCTACGGCGCGGGTGGCGCGACGGCGCGGCCGCGGTCTGCCACGCTGGCGATCACCAAGGCCGACGGCGGGCGCATCGGCAGCTGAATGGCCTTCCCGTGCGGTGGTTCATGGCGCCCCGGCCGAAGTGGCGCCAGAATCGCGGCATGGGAGAGCCGTCGTGATCGAGAAGGGCTTCGCCGCCATCGTGCTGGCGGCGTGCCTCGTGATGCTGCTGCGCCTGGCGCTCGGTGCCTCTCGGCGCCAGCGTTTCGACGCCGTGGCGATCCGCGCCTGGCTGCGCCTGCGTGCAGCGGCCCTCGCGCTGTGGCGCTGGCCGCGTTCGCGGCGGCAGGCCCGCCAGCTCGCCGACGAGACGATACGCCGCGCCAGCCAGGGCCAGTGGGACGGCAACGTCTACCGGCCCGAGCAGTTCAAGCGCCCGCCGCGCGACAAGATGCACTGAGTGCAGCGGTCGGCGGGCCGGCCGTTCAGCCGCGCCCGACGAAGGGCATGGCGGTCGCCATCACCGTCATGAACAGCACGTTGGCGTCCAGCGGCAGGCTGGCCATGTGCACCACCGCATCGGCCACGTGCTTGACGTTCATGCGCGGCTCGACCTTGGTCTCGCCGTTGGCCTGGATCACGCCGGCGGCCATGCGCTCGGTCATGTCGGTGGCGGCGTTGCCGATGTCGATCTGGCCGCAGGCGATGTTGTGGCGCCGGCCGTCCAGCGCGGTGCTGCGCGTCAGGCCGCTGATGGCGTGCTTGGTGGCGGTGTAGGGTGCCGAGAAGGGCCGCGGGGCATAGGCCGAGATCGAGCCGTTGTTGATGATGCGCCCGCCCTGCGGCGTCTGGCTCTTCATCAGGCGGATGGCTTCCTGCGTGCACAGGAAGGGGCCGGTCAGGTTCACGTCGAGCACGGTCTTCCACTGCTCGAAGCTGAGGTCTTCCATCGGGATCGGCGGGGCGCCCGTGCCGGCGTTGTTGAACAGCACGTCGAGGCGGCCGAAACGCTCGCGCGTGGCGGCGAACAGCGCCTTCACCGAGGCCGGGTCGCCCACGTCGGTGGGCACGGCGAGCAGCCGCTCGCCGCCGCTCGGCGCCGCGGCGACGGTCTGCTGCAGTGCGTCGGCGCGGCGGCCGGCGAGCACGACGTGGTAGCCGGCGTCCAGCAGGGCCAGGGCACAGGCACGGCCGATGCCGCTGCCGGCACCGGTGACGAGGGCAACGCGAGGGGTGGAGCTCATGGGATGCTTTCGGGCGGCGCCGGGGCCGCATCGGTGGGGGGGATCCGCGGGGCGGTGTCGTCGCCGTCGACGAAACAATCGGCGAAGGTGAAGTACAGCGAGGTGTAGAACACGGTGGACAGCAGCAGCGAGGCCGGCATGGCCAGCAGCGCGACGAGCTGCGCCTGGCCGAGCAGCGCCGCCAGCAGATTGGCCACCACGCCGACCGACAGCACCACGCCGAGCCAGACGAGCGAGAAGACGAAGAAGGCGCCCTTGTTGCGCCACATCGCCACCGTGCTCGAGAAGAGCGACTGCGCCACGCCCTGCGCACCCCAGTGCACCAGCGCAGGCGCATGCCAGAAGGGCACCGACAGCAGCCCGGCCAGGCCCAGGCGCATCACCAGCCCGAGCTGCAGCCGGCCGTCGGCCAGCCGCTCGGCCACCATGTCCGGGGTCGCCTTGCCATCGGCCAGCAGGTCCATCAGCGCCTCCAGCGCGCCGCCGTCGGCCCATTCGCTCAGCGCGATGATGGCCACGCTGGCGGCGGCGTAGACCACGCCGAGCATCAGCATCGCCCGCGCGCGCTGCGCTCCGCCGCGCAGCGGCTCGACGAAGACCCGCGGCAGCGGCAGCTGGCCGCCCAGCGACTGCCGCGTCGCGATCATGAAGCCCAGCGAACCCAGCGGCAGCAGCGCGAGCAGCAGCAGCGGCCCCATCGCCGGCACCAGCGTGAGCACGAAGACGAAGAACAGGAAGGCCGCGAACAGGCCGCTGAAGGCCAACGGCTGCCGCGCGAAGCTCTGGAAACCGCGCCGCACCCAGGTGGCACCCGTGGCGGCGCTGACGTACTGCAGTCTCATGGGGTCGAGGTCGGTCTCAAACGCGGGTGAAGTGCCAGGGCGTCTCGACGCGCGCACGCAGCACGCGCTCGAAGTGGCCGGGGTCGTGCGGGGTCAGCAGGTGGGCGTCGCGCGGCAGGAAGAAGTCCCACAGCCGCGAGATCCAGAAGCGCAAGGCCGCGGCGCGCATCATCGCCGGCAGCAGGCGCAGCTCGGCGCTGGCCAGCGGGCGCACCGTGTCGTAGGCGGCCACGAAGGCCTGCGCGCGCTCTTCGTCGAGCCGGCCGCTGGCCAGATCGATGCACCAGTCGTTCAGGCACACGCCGAGGTCGAACAGCAGCTTGTCGACGCCGGCGAAGTAGAAGTCGAAGAAGCCGGTGAGCCGGTCGCGGCCGTCGTCGCCGGCGTCGAACATCACGTTGTCGCGGAACAGGTCCGCATGGATGGCCGCTTCGGGCAGTCCGCGGTGCGCTGCCGAGTCGGCGAGCTGCCGCTGGAAGGCGAGTTCGGTGTCGAGCAGCTCGGCCTGCTCCGGCGTGACGAAGGGGCGCACCACCGGCACCGTCTCGGCCCACCAGGCCAGGCCGCGCAGGTTGGGCTGCACCATCGGGAAGTCGTGCGCCGCCAGGTGCATGCGCGCGAGCATGTCGCCGACCATCGCGCAGTGCGGCGCATCCGGCGCGAGATGGTGGCGGCCGCGCAGCCGGTCGACCACCGCCGCGGGCTTGCCCTTGAGCGTGTGCAGGATCTCGCCGCGCGCATCGCCGTACGGCCGCGGCACCGGGATGCCGCGCTCGGCCAGGTGCTTCATCAGCTGCAGGTAGAAGGGCAGCTGGGCGTGCGTGAGCCGCTCGAACAGCGTGAGCACGTAGCGGCCCTGTGCCGTGTCGGCGAAGTAGTTGGTGTTCTCGATGCCGCTGGAGATCGGCTGCAGCGCCGTGAGCTCGCCGATGGACAGGCGTGCGATCAGCGCGGCCGCCTCGTCGAACGAGACCTCGGTGTAGACCGCCATCGCCGCGTCAGAAGCTCAGCACGTGCCAGACCCGCTTGCCTGCCGCACCGCGCGTGGTGTTGACGCCTTCGGACAGGTCGCGCGACCCGTCGCCGACGAGGATCTCGTAGCTCTGCTTGGTGCCGACCTTGGGCGTGACGACGATGCGCTGCGTGGTGCCGCGCACGCGCAGCTCGTCGATGCGGCTGCCTTCATCTTCGTGCACCAGCCGCTCGACCTTGGGCTCGGCCGTGCCCGGGGCCTTGTTCTCCTGGGCAAGGGCCGGGCCGGCCAGGGCCAGCAGCCAGGCGGCGGCGAGGGCGTGCGGGCTGTTCATGGGCTCATTCTAGGCGCCGGGCTTGCTCCACAATCCCGCCATGACGACGAAGACCCTGCTGCTGGTGGACGGCTCGAGCTACCTGTATCGCGCCTACCACGCGCTGCCCGACCTGCGCAGCCCCGACGGCTTCCCGACCGGCGCCATCCACGGCATGGTGGCGATGCTCAAGCGCGCGCTGCAGGACGTGCAGCCCGAGCACGCCGCCTGCGTGTTCGACGCCAAGGGCGACACCTTCCGCAACGAGTGGTACCCCGAGTACAAGGCGCAGCGCGCGCCGATGCCCGAAGACCTGGTCAAGCAGATCGAGCCGATCCACGAGGTGGTGAAGCTGCTCGGCTGGCCGGTGCTGGTGCCGCCGGGCATCGAGGCCGACGACGCCATCGGCACGCTGGCGCGGCTGGCCGCGGCCAGCGGCCACGAGGTGATCATCTCCACCGGCGACAAGGACCTGGCGCAACTGGTCAACGAGCACGTCACGCTGATCAACACGATGAGCAACGAGCGGCTCGACGTGCCCGGCGTGCTGGCCAAGTTCGGCGTGCCGCCCTCCGCAATCGTCGACTACCTGACGCTGATGGGCGACACCGTCGACAACGTGCCGGGCGTCGAGAAGGTCGGCCCGAAGACGGCCGCGAAATGGATCGCCGAATACGGCTCGCTCGACGGCGTGATCGCTGCTGCCGCCTCGATCAAGGGCGTGGCCGGCGAGAACCTGCGCAAGGCGCTGGACTGGCTGCCCACCGGGAAACGGCTCGTCACGGTGGTGACCGACTGCGACCTGGCCGCGCAGGTGCCCGGTTTCCCGGCGCTGGATGCGCTGGCGCTGCGGCCGGTGGACCGGCAGGGCCTGCTCGACTTCTACGGCCGCTTCGGCTTCAAGACCTGGAAGAAGGACCTCGAGGCCGCGATGGGCTCGCCCGCCGCGGCTGGAGGCGAGGGCGAGGATTCGCCGGCCGCCGCGCCGGTGCCGGCCTCCACCATCGACAAGCACTACGAGACGGTGCTGACGCAGGAGGCGCTGCAGCGCTGGCTGGCGCGCATCCGCGAGGCGCCGCTGACCGCCATCGACACCGAGACCGATTCTCTCGATGGCATGACGGCGCGCATCGTCGGCATTTCCTTGTCGGTGAGCGTGGGCGAGGCCGCCTACATCCCGCTGGCGCACAGCTACGCCGATGCGCCCGACCAGCTGCCGATCGCCGAGGTGCTCGCCGCGCTGAAGCTCTGGCTCGAAGACCCGAAGGCGCTCAAGCTCGGCCAGAACATCAAGTACGACACGCATGTGTTCGCCAATGCCGGCATCGCGGTGCGCGGCTATGCGCACGACACCATGCTGGAGAGCTACGTGCTCGAGGCGCACAAGCCGCACGGCCTGGAGAGCCTGGCCGCGCGCCACCTCGGCCGCAGCGGCCTGAGCTATGAAGACGTGTGCGGCAAGGGCGCGCACCAGATCCCGTTCGCGCAGGTCGAGGTGCAGCGAGCCGCCGAGTACTCCTGCGAGGACAGCGACATGACGCTGCACGTGCACGAGGTGCTCTGGCCGCAGCTGCGCGAGCAGGCCGGGCCGCTGTTCGTCTACGAGAAGATCGAGATGCCCAGCGTGGTGGTGCTCGGCCGCATCGAGCGCAACGGCGTGCTGATCGACTCGGCCGTGCTGGCGCGGCAGAGCCAGGAGCTGGCCGAGCGCATGATGGCGCTGGAGCGCGAGGCGCACGAGCTCGCCGGCCAGCCCTTCAACCTGGGCAGCCCCAAGCAGATCGGCGAGATCCTGTTCGGCAAGCTCGGCCTGCCGGTGAAGAAGAAGACCGCCAGCGGCGCGCCGTCCACCGACGAAGAGGTGCTGGCCGAACTCGCCGCCGACTTCCCGCTGCCGGCCAAGCTGCTCGAGCACCGCAGCCTCGCCAAGCTCAAGGGCACCTACACCGACAAGCTGCCGCTGATGGTCAACGCCAGCACCGGCCGCGTGCACACCAACTACGCGCAGGCGGTGGCGGTGACGGGGCGGCTGGC
>CAZVLY010000204.1:0-8357 GCA_964628175.1 uncultured Piscinibacter sp.
GGATTGCTGAACGCCGCGCCGGCCTCCGCGCGGGTGGTCTGCACGGCGTGGATCAGCGCGGCTTCGGTGTGCACGACGCGCATGCCGCGGCCGCCGCCGCCGCCCGCCGCCTTGATGATCACCGGGTAGCCGACGCTGCGCGCGATGCGGATGATCTCCTTCGGGTCGTCGGGCAGGGCGCCTTCGGAGCCAGGCACGCAGGGCACGCCGGACTTGATCATGGCCTGCTTGGCCGAGACCTTGTCGCCCATCAGGCGGATCGACTCCGGCGTCGGGCCGATGAAGGTGAAGCCGCTGCGCTCGACGCGCTCGGCGAAGTCGGCGTTCTCCGACAGGAAGCCGTAACCGGGGTGGATGGCCTCGGCGTCGGTGACCTCGGCCGTCGAGATGATGGCCGGCATGTTGAGGTAGCTCTGCGCCGACGCCGCGGGGCCGATGCACACCGCCTCGTCGGCCAGCTTGACGTACTTGGCATCGCGGTCGGCCTCGGAGTAGACGACGACCGACTTGATGCCCATCTCGCGGCAGGCGCGCTGGATGCGCAGGGCGATTTCGCCTCGATTGGCGATCAGGATCTTCTTGAACATCGAGTCAGGCTCACTCGACGATGAACAAGGGCTGGCCGAACTCGACCGCCTGGCCGTTCTCGCAGAGGATCTTGGTGACCGTGCCCGTGGTGTCGGATTCGATCTCGTTCATGATCTTCATGGCCTCGATGATGCAGATCGGCTCGCCTTCCTTGACGGCGCTGCCCACCTCGACGAAGGCCTTGCCGCCCGGGCTGGACGAGCGGTAGAACGTGCCGACCATTGGCGACTTGACGATGTGGCCGGTTTCCACGGGCACCACCGGCGCAGCGGCGACCGGGGCGGCCACGGGGGCCGCGGGGGCGGCGACGGGCGCCGGCATCTGGAGCATCTGCGCCTGCGGCGCCATCACCGCGCCGGCCGGTTCCGACTTCACGATCCGTACCTTGCCGTCGGCCTCGGTGATCTCGAGCTCCGAGATGTTCGATTCCGACACCAGGTCGATCAGTGTCTTGAGCTTGCGAAGGTCCATGCTCTCTCCAACGGTGATTCGAGGTCTGATGCCTCTCGATGCGGTTTGCCGCCGTCATCTGGCAGCGAACGGCGCCCAATTTGTCGCGAAGTCCGGCAGCCAACTACTTGCTTCATGCGGGGCTGGTGGATCGAAACAGACGGGTTCGAAAGTTTCGTCAGCGCTTCTTTGATGCACGAAGCCCGCGACTTTACGCGCTTTGTTGCCACTTGCCAGCAATTGACTTTCGTGGCCGTTGGTGCTTGCGATTCTCAGCCCGAAGCGGCCGTCCAGGCCGCGATGTCATCCGGCTTGAGAGCGCCGAGCTTGCGCGAGCGGACCTGCCCGGCTGCGTCGATCACCACCGTGAAGGGCAGGCCGCCCTGGCTGTTGCCGAGCAGGCGGCCGAACTCCACCCCCTCCAGGCCGGCCAGTCCCACCGGCAGGGCCAGCGGACGCTGGCGCAGGAACTCCCGCACCGGCGTGGGGCTGTCGACGGCCAGTCCGACCACGGTCCAGCCCCTGGGATTCTGCTCCCGATGGAAGCGGTCGAGCAGCGGCAACTCGGTGACACAGGGCGCGCACCAGGTGGCCCAGAAATTCAGCACCATCGGCTTGCCGCGCAGGCTGGCCAGGCTGAGTTCGCCGCCCTCGGGCCGCTCGAAGCGGCTGTCCCAGAAACCTGCGGGCAGCGGCAACTCCTCGACACGCAGCCGCCACCAGGCGACACCGGCGCCGGCCAAGGCTGCGCCGCCGGCCACGCCGCCGACGATCAGCGAGCGGCGCTTCATGCCGGATCCCCGGGTTCCGGCGCCATCAGCCGGCGCAGGGCAGCCAGGTCGCCGCAGGAGGTCAGGCCGCGTGCATCGGGCTTGAGCGCACCGCGCAGGTCGTCGTGGTCCAGCACGCTCAGGTGCACGGTGACCGGTTCCCCCAGCGCGCGGCTCGGGCTCGAGAGGCTGAGCACGTCCACGTCCCGGCCGCGGGGCCCTGGGCGGCTGCCGACGTCGAAATCGACACCCTGGTCGAGCAAGGTGATCTCGGCCTGCTTGGAGTCATCGCAATAGAGCTGCAGGTGCACGCAGCTCAGGCGCGTGGCGGTGCCGCGCCAGACGGCGCCGGTCAAGTGGGGTCGCAGCGTCGCCAGTCGTTCCATCCAGTACGCCGCCACCTCGCGCAGGGCGCGCAGTTCGCCCGGCTGGGTGTCGGCACAGAACAGCGCCAGGTAGGCGCGCACCTCGTCCTCGACGGCCTCGTTGTCGGGCATCTCGGCCGGCCGCACGCTGCTGCGCCCGATCGACTTGACGGCCTTGCGCTTGGCCGGGCCGTACTCCATGCCTTCTTCCACCACCAGGCGCGCGGCGGTGGCGGCGATCTCTTCGGTCAGCGTGGCGGACATCGGCGCATTCTAGGCAGCCGCCCTGCCCCTGGCTCAGGGCGGGTCGATCGCGCCCATGCGCGCCGTGATCGTGCCGGCCCGCCCGATCACGTAGGCCGAGTTCGGACGCTTCTCGAAGCGCTTGGGCGCCGGCAGCATCACCGCCAGCCGGGCCGCCTGCATCGCCCCGAGCGAGGCGGCATCGGTGCGGAAGTAGTGGCGCGCCGCCGCCTGCGCGCCGAACAGGCCCTCGCCCCATTCCACGCTGTTCAGGTAGATCTCCAGGATGCGCTGCTTGCTCAGGAGGGCCTCCAGCATCAGCGTGATGACGAACTCCTGGCCCTTGCGGGCCAGGCTGCGCTCGCTGCCGAGGAAGAGGTTCTTCGCCAGCTGCTGGGTGATCGTCGAGCCGCCGACCACCTTGGCCGCGCGTGGCGGCGGCGCGGCCGGCGCCGGCTTGCCCGCCGGCGACTTCGCGGCCCGGCGCTCCAACTGCAGGTTCAGGCGCTCGATGCGTTCCTCGGCGCGCTGGTTGCGTTCCCAGGCCTTCTCGATCGCGTCCCAGTCGACGCCGCTGTGCTCGGCGAAGGCGGCGTCCTCCGAGGCGATCACCGCGCGCTTGAGGTTCGGCGAGATGCGCTCGTAGTCCACCCATTGCTGGCTCCACAGGACCCGGCCCTGATCGATCAGCAGACGCCACGCCTCGGAGCGCTGGAAGGTGGTCGACTGCGGATCGACCACCACCATGAGCGCGATGCGGACCAGGAAATACAGCTGCAGCGCGATCGTCGAGAGCACGAGCAGGGTTGCCAGGCGCAGCAGCGCCCGCCAGGCGGAGCGCATCATCGCGAGGCGGCCGCCAGGCGCTCGCGCAGCGCCGCCAGCACCGGGGCCGTGTCGGGAAACACGCCGCGCCAGAGCGCAAACGCCTCGGCGGCCTGCTCGACCAGCATGCCCAACCCGTCGCGACCGCGCGCGCCGTGGGCCTGAGCCCAGCCGATGAAGCCCTGCGCCGCCGGCCCGTACATCATGTCCAGCGCCAGCGCGCCGCGGCCCAGCACTTCGGCATCCACCGGGATCTCCGCGCCTTGCAGGCTCGACGCGGTGGCATTGACGACGACGTCGAAGTCGCGGCCGCAGCCGGCCGGGGTGCTGGCCGACAGCTCGACCCGCCCCGCCGCGCCGCGGTGCCGCTCGACCAGGGCCTGCGCCCGGGCCAGCGTGCGATTGGCGACCACCAGCGCTGCCGGGCCGGCTGCCAGCAGCGGGCCGAGGGCGCCGGCCGCGGCACCACCAGCGCCGATCAGCAGCACCCGCGCGCCGGCCAGCGGCACGCCGGCATTGCGCTCGATGTCGCGGACCAGGCCGATGCCGTCGGTGTTGTCGGCCAGCCAGCCGTCGGCGTCGAAGCGCAGCGTGTTGGCGGCCTGCGCGAGCGTGGCGCGCGGCGTGTGCCGGGTCGCCAGCGCGAAGGCCTCGAACTTGAACGGCACGGTGACGTTGCAACCGCGCACCGGGCCGGCCGAATCGTCCGCGGCGAAGCGCCGCAGCGTCCGGGCGAAGTCGTCCAGCGGGCAGAGCAGGCGGCCGTAGTCGATGGCCTGGCCGGTCTGCCGCGCGAAAGCGGCGTGGATGAAGGGCGACTGGCTGTGCTCGACCGGATTGCCGGCCACGGCATAACGGTCCGGGCGCGCCGCGCTCATTGCGCGCTCAGCGTCGTTTCAAGTCCGTCCTCGCGGGTGAACTTGAAGCGCGAGGTGATCACCAACTGGTCGGCCTTGCGGCGCATCGCCGCGCTGAAAGACCCGAACGGCGACGCCGCCTTGACGATGGCCACCGCGCGGCGGTCGAGGATCTTCGAGTTCGACGGGCGCACCACCTCGGTGTCGATCACGCGGCCCTCGGCGTCCACCGTCACGTTCATCACCAGCTCGCCATAGAGCTTCTTGCCCTGGTACTCGGGGAAGTTGCGCGTGCCGCGCTCCTCGATCTTGCGGCGCAGCTGGTCGTAGTAGAGCGCGTAGACCTCTTCGCGCGTGGCCGGGCTGATGTAGCGCTTCTTCGGCCGCGCGTTCTCTTCGTTGATGCGCTTCTCGATCTCGGCGAGAAGTTCCACCAGCCGGCGGCGCTTCTCTTCCAGCGAGCGCTCTTCCGGCGCGCCCTGATCGCGCTGCGGGTCGGGCGGAGGCAGCAGGGCGAGCTCGCGGCGCATCTGCGCGAGCAGCTGCTGCTGTGTCTCCATCAGCTGCTCGATCTGGCGGCGCGCGTCCTCGTTGGAGTCGCCCATCTCGATGTTCGCGGCCGGCGGCAGCGGCGAGGTGGCGCGGCCGCGTTCGGCCTCGCCGCCACCCTGCAGATTGGCCTGCGCGATCGCGGCGGCCACCGAGGGCGCCTCGCCGGAGCGCGAGTTCACCAGGATCACCTCCAGCGGCGTGTCCTGGAAGATGCGATTGAAACCTTCCGGATCGACGAAGCGCACGCCCAGCAGCGCGGCGTGCACGCCGATCGAGAACAGCAGCGCGAGCTGCAGGGTCGAGAGCTTGCGGCGCCTGGCCATGTCAGCTCGCCGTGTCGGTGGCCGGTTCCGCGGCCTCGCCCTCGGCGGCCACGTCGATCGCCAGTGTCAGCGGGCCGGCGCTCTCGGCCGCTTCCTCGGCCTCGGTCTCGTCGACCGGCGCGTCGTCGGCCGTCGTCGCCGGATCGTCGATACGGCGGGCCACGCTGGCGTGCAGGTCCAGCGTCAGCAGGTCGTTGCCGGTGATGCGCACGCGCACCCGCGCCCCGCGCGGCAGGCCTTCGGCGCCGAGCGCGCGGAACACCAGCGGCAGTTCGTCGGCGCGCACCAGGCCGTCCTTCATGACCGCGGCATCGAGCTCGGTGATGCCCTGCTGCGTGAGGTACTGCATCGTCCAGTAGCGCTCGATGCCGGACTGGAAGCCGTTGTACTCGCCATAGGCTGCGTCGAAGGCCGAGATGATGGAGAACAGTGCCGCATCCTTGGGCTTGAACGGCGCGGCCAGCGCGGCGGTGCGACCGTGCCGCGCGCAGGCGATGATCTGCCACTGGTTGACCAGGTCGACATAGCGGCGCAGCGGCGAGGTCGCCCAGGTGTACTGCGCCACGCCCATGCCGGCATGCGGCGCAGGCTTCACGCCCATGCGCACCTTCACGCCGGGCGCCAGGCTCGCCTGGCTGCGGTAGATGCCCGGCACGCCGCACTCGGCGATCCAGCCGCCCCAGGTGCTGTTGGCCAGGATCATCGCCTCGGCGACGATCAGGTCCAACGGCGCGCCGCGCTGGCGCGTCGAGATCAGCACCTGCTCGTGGCCCTGCGGCTCGCGCCCTTCGTTGCCGGCGAGGCGGAAGTTGTAGTCGGGCCGGTTGAAGTTCTCCGGCTTGCCGCGCACCACCTCGCGCTGCGCCTTCAGGTGGCGCGCCAGGCGGAAGGCGAAGGCCAGTTCGGCCGCATGCTTGTATTCGGCCGGGGCGTCGCCGAGCAGCGAGGCTTCGGTGACGATGGCGTCGAGCTGGTCGTGGCGCAGGTTGGAGTCGATGCGCACGCGCTCCAGCTTCGTCTCGCTGGCGGTCACGGCCAGCGTGGCCTCGTCGAGCGTGACGTACAGCGACACCGCCGGGCAGTCGCGCCCTTCGGTCAGCGTGTAGGCCTGCACCACCTCGTCGGGCAGCATGGTCAGCTTCCAGCCCGGCATGTAGACGGTGGACAGGCGGTCGCGCGCCACCTTGTCGATCGCCGAGTCGGCGGCGATCGCCAGCCCCGGCGCCGCGATGTGCACGCCGAACACCACCGTGCCGCTGCCCAGGCCCTGCACCGACAGCGCGTCGTCGATCTCGGTGGTGGCCGAGTCGTCGATCGAGAAGGCCTGCGCGGCGGACAGCGGCAGCTCCTCCTTGATCGGCGGCGCCTGCAGCGGCGGGAACGCCGTGCCCTTGGGGAAGTTGTCGAACAGGAAGCGCCGCCAGTGGAACTGGTAGGGCGAGTCGATCGCGCCGGCGGACTTGAGCAGTTCCAGCGGCGGCTTCTGCGCGCGGCGCGCCGCCTCGACGACCGCCTTGTACTCGGGCGCGTTCTTGTCCGGCTTGAAGAGGATCTTGTAGAGCTGCTCGCGCACCGGCGCAGGGCACTGGCCGGCGATCAGCTCCCCCGCCCAGGCCTCGATCTGCGCCTGCAGCGCCTTCTTGCGCTCGATGCCCAGCAGCGCGGCCTTCACCGTCTCTTCGGGCGCCTTGCGGAAGTTGCCCTTGCCCAGGCGCCGGAAGTAGTGCGGCGCCTCGAACAGGCGGAACAGCGCCGCGGCCTGCTTCTCGACACCGGCGCTGGCCTCGAAGTAGTCGCGCGCCAGCTCGGCGAAGCCGAACTCCTGCTCGGGGGCGAATTCCCAGGCCAGGTCGAGGTCGATGTCGCGCGCGATGGACTGCGCCGACGCGAACAGTTCGGCCGGCAGCGGCTTGTCGAACTTGAGCAGCACGTTGGCGGATTTCACCTTCACGCGCTTGCCCGAATCGAGCTCGATCTGCATCGAGCTGTCGGCTTCGGTCATGACGCGGCCGGCGTGGAACTTCCCGGCGTCTTCGTAGAGGGCATACATAGGAGGGGCGATTGTCGCCTGAACCTGCAGTCCCCTAGTAACTGCGACCCTTCTTGTACTGGGCGTGGGCCTTGCGCGACAGCGTGCCGCCGCGCGCGAGGGCGGCGAACGAGGCGCCGGCATGGGCGTGGCAGATCGCCAGGCCCAGCGCGTCGGCAGCGTCCCTGCCGGGCTCGCCGGGCAGGGCGAGCAGCCGCGCCACCATCGCCTGCACCTGCTCCTTGCGCGCCTGGCCGTGGCCGACCACCGCCTTCTTCATCTGCAGCGCCGTGTACTCCGATACCGCCAGGTCGCCCGACACGAGCGCCGCCAGGGCGGCGCCGCGCGCCTGGCCGAGCAGCAGCGTGGACTGCGGGTTGACGTTGACGAAGACGATCTCCACCGAGGCGCAGTCGGGCTGGTAGCGCGCCGCGACCTCGCGCACGCCCTCGAAGATGATCTTCAACCGCGCCGGCAGCTCGCCGATGGCCACTGCGTCGGTCTTGATCGTGCCGCTGGCGATGTAGTGCAGGCGGGGGCCGTCGGCCTCGATGACGCCGAAGCCGGTGGTGCGCAGGCCGGGGTCGATGCCGAGGATGCGGATCGTGGCCATGGCGGGGCTAGAAGCCGAAGTACCAGCGCACGGAATGGAAGAACACCGGTGCCGCGAAGCACAGCGGCGCCACCCGGTCGAGCAGGCCGACGGCGCCGGTCACCGAGGCCTTGCCGCCCCAGCTGCGCACGCCGGCGTCCTTCTTCAGCGCCTTCATGACGAACTCGCCGAAGGTGCCGCTGCCGCCGGCGATGAAGCCCATCACCAGTGCCGGGATCGGCTTGAACGGCGTCGCCCAGTACAGCGCCGCGCCGACGATGGCGGCGGCCAGCGCGCCGGTCCACCAGGCGCGCCACGAGAACGATCGGCTGATCGCGCGTGCCACCGGCCGGCGGCGCAGCCAGCGGCTTGCCGCCTCCTGGGCAATCTGTGCGGTGGCCACGACGACGACGAGGTACAGCACCATGAAGGCGCCGCGGGCCTCGTAGCGCGGCAGGTCCAGCAGCAGCAGCGCCGGCGCATGGCTCATGCCGTAGACGCAGACCATGATGCCCCACTGGATCTTCGCGGTGCGCTCGAGGAAGCGCTGCGGGTCGTTGCCGAAGGCGCTGACCACCGGGATGGCGAGGAACACGTAGACCGGAATGAACACGCTGAACAGGTCGAAGTGCTCGGTCGCGACGATGACGTACTGCAGCGGCAGCACGATGAAGAAGGCGAGCAGCAGGCTGCGATGATCGCCGCGCCGCGTCTGCGTGAGGGTGACGAACTCGCGCAAGGCGACGAAGGACAGCACGCCGAA
>CAZVLY010000204.1:8409-8777 GCA_964628175.1 uncultured Piscinibacter sp.
CCAGAAGAGCACCGAGCCCAGCCACACTGCGCGCAGGTCGTGCAGGAAGCGATCGAAGCGTTCCTGCATCTCGGGCGGGCGATCGCGCAGCGAACGTGTGTAGGCGACGATGCTGACGATGGTCAGCAGGCCGAACAGCACCACGAACAGCAGGCCGACCTGCTGGCTGACGCTGAGATTGCGCAAGGCCCCCATCAGTCGACGTCCCGCAGTGCGATGACGGCCTGGCGTGCGCGCTCCAGGAAGATGCGCTTGTCTTCACCCGGCTGCAGCTGCAGCGGCGCGCCGAAGGTCACCGAGCACAGGATCGGCACCGGCACCACCTCGCCCTTGGGCATGACGCGCTGCACGTTGTCGATCCAGGCCGG
>CAZVLY010000205.1:0-8738 GCA_964628175.1 uncultured Piscinibacter sp.
GCCACGGAAAGTTCATCTGGCGCATGGGCGACACGGCGGTGGAGGGTTACGTGGCCGCCAGCGACCAGCGTCGCGACGGCATGGCCGCCGCTTTCTGAACCTGCTCCACCACACCACGAAGGAGACAAGCGTGAAGAAGCTCATCGCGATCGCCTGCCTGCTGGCCGCGCCGCTGGCCTGGGGCCAGGCCTGCCCGGACAAGAACCTGATGTACTGGCAGGCCTTCCCGCCCGGCGGCGAGTCGGACCTGTCGGCGCGGCACCAGCAGGTGGTGCTGAAGAAGAAGTGCCCGGCCATCGACATGGTCATCCAGTACAAGGCCGGTGCCGGTGGCGCGCTGCTGTGGTCGCAGATGAACTCGATGCCCGGCGACGGCCTGAACATCATGGGCATCAACCTGCCGCACATCGTGTTCCAGCCGCTCGAAGGGCAGGTCCAGTACAAGACCGACGACGTGACGCCGGTGTTCTGGTTCCACTACACCCCCGACGCGCTGGTCGTGCCGGAGGCGAGCCCGATCAAGTCCTTCGCCGACTTCGTCAAGACGGCCAAGGCCGACCCCGGCAAGCTCAACCTCGGCGGTTCGGGCCTGAACTCCGCCAACCACGGTGCGCACGAGCGGCTCGGCGCCGCATTCGGCGTGAAGACCACCTACGTGCCCTTCAAGGGCACCGGCGACATGACGATGGCCGTGCTCGGCGGCCATGTGGATGGCGCGATGAGCTACACCGCCTTCGCGATCAACAACAAGGGCAAGGTGCGCGCGCTCGCGGTGGCGATGGAGAACCGCCACCCGCTGCTGCCCGAGGTGCCGACCTTCCGCGAACTCGGCGTCGACTGGGTCGACGGCGCCTACCGTGGCATCGGCGTGCCCAAGTCGACGTCGCCGGAGGCGCGCAAGCGACTCGCCGAGCTGTTCGCCGCGCTCAATGCCGACGCCGAGATGAAGGAGCTCGCCGCGAAGAGCGGCTTCGAGCTGATCAACGTCGGCCTCGAGCCGATGGACGGCTTCATGAAGGAGCGCAGCAAGCTCTACACCGAAGGCGCCAAGCGCATGGGCCTGGGCAAGTAGCTTGACCCCGGCTGCCGCGGCCGAACGCCGTCTTGCCCATGCGCTGATCTTCATCGCACCGGCGCTGTGGAGCGTCAACTACCTGGTGGCGCGCTGGGCGCCGGGGGTGATCGCGCCGCACGCGCTGGCGCTGGGCCGCTGGGTGGTGGCGGCGCTGGTGCTGGCGCTGTTCTGCCACCGCGAGATCGCCGCCAAGCGGCAGTTCATCCGCGGCGAGGCGGGTCATTTCGTCGTGCTGGGCGCGCTGGGCATGTGGGTCTGCGGTGCCTTCGTCTACATCGGCGGACGCAGCACGGCGGCGGTGAACATCGGGCTGCTCTACGCCGCTTCGCCGGTGCTGATCGCGCTGTTCTCGGCGATCTGGCTGCGCGAGCGCTTCGGCGTGCTGCAGGCGCTGGGCGTGGCGCTGGCGCTGGCCGGCGTGCTGCACGTGCTGGTGCGCGGCCAGTGGGGCGCACTCGCCGGCGTGCGCCTGAACCCGGGCGACCTGTGGATCGCCGTGGCGGTGATTTGCTGGACGGCCTACTCGCTGCTGCTGCGCGCCTGGCCCTCGGCCTTCTCGCCGGTGGCGCGGCTCACGCTGGTGGCCTGCGGCGGCATCGTCGTGCTGCTGCCGTTCACGCTGTGGGAGGCGCTGTTCTGGCTGCCCAGCGAGCTGTCCTGGCGCAGTGCCGGTCTGGTGCTGGCCGCTGCGTTGATCCCCGGGGCCGCGGCCTACGGCGCCTACTCGACCATGCAGCGCACGCTGGGGGCGGCGCGGGTCTCGGTGGTTCTCTACCTCGGCCCGCTGTACAGCGCGCTGATCGGCTGGGCGGTGCTGGGCGAGCGCATCGAGCCGTTCCATGCCGTCGGCGCGCTGCTGATCCTGCCGGGCATCTGGCTGTCGACGCGGCGCTGAGTCGGCGGCGACCGGCGGGTCGGAACAGACACATCCTGTGTCACCTTGCTGGTGCACTGTGCGCCTGAACCCGATCAGGGGCCGGCGGCTGCGCCGCCTAGACCGGCATCAATTCCGTCATTTCTGAGTGCTTACCCGCAGTTCCGCCGGCTGAACGCTGCCGGGGAATGGCTCTTGCCTGGGTCGAGCCGGCGATCCGTGTTGTCACTCCCCGCGGGGCGGGCTCGAGGGCTCCTCCGACAGGCAGGGCGGCGCGTGTTGCCGCGACGTGTGCGTTGCAGGCAGTCGGAGCAGCGTTGCTTCGCCCGTTCGCGCGCGTCGTCGGCGCGCGCGTGCCTTCCATCGAAAAACGTGAGGAGACTCAGAATGACTGTGCTGATTGCATTGGCAGTTTCGATCGGGTTGCTGGCCGTGGTGGCGACATGGGTGTTCCTGGGGCCGCTGGCCGCCTTCCAGATGCAGATCTGGCAGGCGTTCATCGCCTGGGCCTGCTTCTTCCACAGCGGCGGCAAGACGGAGGGTCTGACCAAGACCATCGTGTGCATGAGCTTCGGCGCCGTGGTCGGCATGCTGTCGGTGATGCTGGCCGGGCAGCTCGGTGCGCTCGGCGCCTTCGCGGCGCCGGTCGCGGTGGGCATCGGCGCCGCGGCGATCGTGCTGGCGGCCCACATCGGCGTGCTGTCCACGATCCCGGCCTGCGTGTACGGCTTCGCCGCGGTGGCGGGGCTGATCCTGCTGAAGGGCCTGGCGCCGCTCGACGCGATCGTGCCGACGATCGCATCGATCGTTCTCGGCGCGGCGTTCGGATGGCTCTCCGAGACCCTGGGCGGCAAGCTGACCAAGGCCGCGTGATGAATGCAGCGGCGGCCCGTGCCGCCGCTGCCCTTCGTCCGGACCGATCGAGCATTCCCCTGCGGCAAGCGCCGCGCGGGGCCCATGCGGGCGGCTTCGGTGTGAAGCCGCACACGTTCGAGCAGCGACCCGGCCACCCCGCGCGCAAGGGCCCCACCTAGAATTCCCTTCTTGCCCGCCCTCGTGCGCGACCGCTGCGAACCATGACCAACAAGCCCCTCGAATTCCGACCGTCCGGCACGATCGAGTTCGAACACATCGTGATCGCGGCGCCGGCCGCAGCGCCTGCGGCCGCGGCTGCCGCGCCGGTCGACGACAAGATCGACACCGATGCCTTGTCGATCAACTTCGGCCGCGAGAAGGATGCGCGCCCGACCGCCGTCGAGCGCATGCTCGCCGGGCCGACGATCGACTGGCTCATCGCCTTTCCGCTCGAGGCGCGGCCCAAGGCCTTGTGCGACCGCTTCCCGCACGTGGCCAACCGGCTGGCGAACGGCTGGAAGGACAAGGCAGGGTCGGCGGCCAGCGTGCAGGCCCTGGCGGCCGATGCGCGCTGGGGCACGGCCGGGTATCCGGCCCAGGTGCAGAGCGAACTGCAACGCCTGCTCGCGACGCTCGCGCCCGCGGCCTGACGCGGGCACGCCGAAGCGTCAGCCCGCCAGCGCCTCGTCCAGCCGGCCGACCAGGGCGATCAGGTCCTCGTTCAGCCGGCGTGCCGCCGGCACCAGCGCGGCGAGATCCGGCGTGTCGTCCATGTCGCGCTCGAAGGCCTCCAGGCGGGCCAGCATCGCGGTCGCGCCGAGCGTCGCGCAGGCCCCGCGCAGTGAATGCGTGGCCGCGCGCCAGGGGGCAAAGCTGCCCTGATCGTCGACCACGCGAAGCGCCGGCATGCCGCCGCGGTAGCTCGCGACGAAACGGTCGAGCACCCGCTGCAAGGACGGCAACTGCCCGCCGACGTTGCGCAGCGCACGATCGACTTCGAACCCGTCGACGCGGGCGAGCCGGTCCTTCAGCGTCGGCAGCGACGGGCGGTCCGGCGCGGGCAGCCAGCGCAGCAGCGTGCGATACAACTGCTCGGGATCGACGGGCTTGGCCACGTGGTCGTTCATGCCGGCGTCCAGACAGGCCGCGCGGTCCTCGCCGAAGGCGTTGGCCGTCATCGCGATGATCGGCGGCGCATCGCCCAGACGCTCGCGGATCTGCCGGGTCGCGGCCAGGCCGTCGAGGCGCGGCATCTGCATGTCCATGATGATCAGCGCATAGGCATGTTCCTGCGCCATGCGGACCGCTTCGGCGCCGTCGTTCGCCGTCTCGACCGTCAGCCCGACAGCGCGCAGCAGTTCGGTCGCCACCTCCTGGTTGATGAGGTTGTCCTCGGCCAGCAGCACGCGCTGGCCCGCATGGGCCCGCAGCAACTGCGTTTCCGGTCCAACGGCAGCGGCGGGCTGCGCCGCGGGCGGGGAAGCCTGGCCCTGCAACACCCGCCGCAGGCTGCCCAGCAGCGCCGATGCCGAGATCGGCTTGACGAGCACGGCGGCGCAGTGCGCGGCGCGCGCCTGCGCCGCCAGCAGCGCGTCATCGTGGTCCGTGAGCAGGATGCTCGCGGGCAAGCCCGTGCCGAGCAGCCGTCGCAGCCGATGCAGCGTCTCGATGCCGTCGGGGGCCGGCATGTGCCAATCGATCAGCATCAGGTCGCAGGCCCGGCCGGCGTGGTGCTCGTCGGTGACACGCGCCAGGGCCTGCTCGCCGCCGCCCACCGTGTCGACCTCCATGCCCCAGCCGCGCAGCCGGTCGCTGAGCGCGTCGCGCGCGATGTCGAGGTCGTCGACGACGAGCACCCGCAGGCCGCGCAGATCGGCCGCCGCTGCGTCCGCCGGCGCAGCGGCAGCCAGCCCCAGCCAGGCCGTGAACCAGAATCGGCTGCCCGCACCGGGGGTGCTGTCGACGCCGACCTCGCCACCCATCAGCTTGGCGATGTGGCGCGTCAGCGCCAACCCGAGCCCGGTGCCGCCGTGGCGCCGCGTCGTCGAGCTGTCTGCCTGCTCGAAGGCGTCGAACAGCCGTCCCTGCCGTTCGGGGGCGATGCCCTCGCCGGTGTCGCGCACCTCGAAGCGCAGCAGCACGCGCCCGGGTTCGGCGGCCAGGCGCTCGCAGGCCAGGCTCACCCAGCCCTGTGCCGTGAACTTGACCGCGTTGGACAGCAGGTTGGCCAGGGCCTGCAGCAGCCGCGTGGGGTCGCCGTGCAGCCGCTGCGGCGCGCAGTCGCCCGCCAGCACCAGCTCCAGCTCCTTTTCGCGCGCGCGGGCGCTCACCAGGTCGAAGGCGCGCGACATCAGGTCGTCGAGCGAGAACTCGGTGTCTTCGAGCTCCAGCTTGCCGGCCTCGATCTTGGAGAGATCCAGGATGTCGTCGATCACCTGCAGCAGGTGCTTGGCGGCATCGTCGATCTTGTCGAGGCGGATGCGCTGCGTCGTGTCGGCGCTGTCGCGCGACATCAGGTGCGTCAGGCCGATGATGGCGTTCATCGGCGTGCGGATCTCGTGGCTCATGTTGGCCAGGAAGGCGCTCTTGGCGCGGTTCGCCGCCTCGGCGTCGGCGGCGCGGCGCGCCAGCTCGCCTTGCATCGCCTCGATCTGCCGTTCGCGCGCCTTGCGTTCGCTGTTGTCCATGACCATGGCACGGCTGCTCTGCACCCGGCCTTCGGCGTCGCGCTGCAGGTCGACGTTCACCAGCACCGGCAGGATGCTGCCGTCCTTGCGCACGCACTCGTACTCCAGGTCGCGCAGGCGCCCGGCCTGCTGGAGGTCCGCGAAACGCGCCGGCAACAGGGCGCGGCTGTCGGCGGTCAGGAACTCGGCAATGTGGTAGCCGACGAACTCGTCGCGCGCATAACCCAGCATGGCCAGCTCGGTCGCGTTCACCTCGACGACCCTGCCGTCCGGGTCCAGCGTGTGATAGCCACAGGGCGCGCGGTCGTAGAGATCGGCCATCGCGGCTGTGCGTTGCGCGAGCGTGGCGTTGGCGGCTTCCAGCTGGGCCGTGCGCTGCACCACCAGCGCCTCGAGTTCGGCGCGGTGGCGCTCGAGAGCGCGGCTCGCTTCCTTCTGCGCCGAGATGTCGGCGGCCATTCCCAGGAAGTGCGGCTCGCCGGCCAGATCGATGCGAGCGCCGGAGAAGGAGACTTCGACGACATCACCCGATTTCCGCCGGCAGCGCAGCTCCAGGTTGCGCACCGGCCCCTGCGAGCGCAGGGCCTCCAGGAGGACCTGGCGTTCATTGGCATCGGCCCACAGCTGCATCTCCTCGTCGGTGCGGCCGAGGAACTCGTCGCGGGCGTAGCCCAGCAATTCTTCCAGGGCCGGGTTGACGTCGATGAAATGCCCATCGGACATGCGACCGATGGCGGTTGCCGCCGGGCTCGTGCGGAACACCGTCTCGAATCGCTCGCCGAGTTCGCGCAGGTTGCGCTCGGCCTTCATGCGCTGGCTGACGTCCTCGGTCGAGATGATGATGCCGCCGATCTTGCCGTCTTCGTCGGTCCAGGGCACGATGGTCCGGCGCAGCCAGTCTTCCCGGCCATCTTCGTGCACCCAGCGCTCGGTGTCATGCGCGAGCCGTTCGCCAGCCAGAGCCCTGCGGTGCGCCTCCCGCCATTCGGGCGGGATGTCCGGGTTCACCTGGTAGTGGTTGCGGCCGACGAGGTCGTCGAGTCCCCGGCCGTAGATCGCGACCCACTCCTGGCTCGTGGCCAGGTAGTTCATTTCGCGGTCGAGCATCGCGATGCAGTGAGGCGCCTGGCGGATGAACGTCGTCAGCTGGGTCCGCGACTTGCGCAGGTTCTCCTCGGCCAGCCGCCGCGCCGAGATGTCGCGGTGCACGCCGAGCAAGCCGAGCAGCGCACCGTCTTCGTCGATCACGCGCAGCCGCGTCGACTCGGCCCAGTACTCGCTGCCGTCGCGCCGGCGGTAGCGAATCTCGTACAGCTCGGCCCCGCCGCCGCCGACGCCGGCACCCACGAGCGTGCGGCCCAGCGCGGCGAAGTCGTGCGGGTCGGCATAGAGGAACTCGGTGCTGCGACCGATGACCTCCTCGGCCGCGTAGCCGAACTGGGCCGTGAAGGCTGCATTCACCAGCCGGATGCGGCGCTGCGGGTCGGTCAGCGCCAGGGCGTCGGGCAAGCCCTCGAACATCGCCCGGAAGGTGGCCTCGCTGCGGCGCATCGCGGCCACGGCCTCCTCGCGTTCCTGCGCCAGGCCGAGCAGTTGCCGGCGCACCTGGGCGACCTCGGCGATCTGCGTGGGGGCGGGCTGTGCATTGGACGGCAGCGAGGGGTCGGCCAGGGAGGCCACCGAGCGGGACAGCCCGCGACTGGCCCGCGAACCGGCCAGCAGCCCCGTGGCCGCGGCAGCCAGTGTGGCCAGCACCAGCCAGCCGGCGGCGAGTCCGGCATCGGTCCACAGCGCTTGCGGCGAGATCGTCACCGCCACCGTCCAGGGAGCGAACTTCGAGACCGCCACGTGGAGATCCCCGGCGCCGGCCTGGGTCAGGCCCGCTTCGCTCGCTGCATTCTCGGGGCGCCGCGCAATCGGCCGCTGCGTGCTGTCGAGTACGACGGCCGACCAGCCCGCCGGCACCGCCGCCCGGTCGAGCGCCGCCTGGATGCGCCGTGTTTCCGTGGTGCTCAGCAGGGCGCCGACGAGCCGGCCGTCGCGGCGCACCGGCACGGCCACGGCGATCAGTGGCACCGGGTTGACGTTGCCGAACACGAGGTCGCCCACCGCCGGCCGGCCGGTGGCCAGGGCCGTCGGCAATGCGGCACGGCCCGCCGGGCGCGGCAGGACCGGCAGCGGGATGCCCAACGGCCGGCCCGAGTGGAGGAGCATCTGGCCCTGCAGGTCGGTCGCGATGAGATCGCTGCCGAACAGCTCGCGGAACGACTGCGCCTGGCGGTGGAAGTCCGCGAGCCGCGCCGTGTCTTCGAGCAGGGGCGAGCTCGCGAGGAGGCCGAGCGCGTCGATGCGCCGGGTGAGCTCCGCGTCGATGTGCTCCATCACCTGCACGGCCAGGCGTTGCGCTTCGGCCTCGTGACGGAGCTGCGCATCGCGCACGCGGGTCACCGCGAGCACCGTGGCCAGCAGCAGCACGGGCAGCATGCACCACCAGACCAGCCGCCGGAGGTAGACGCGCAGCGGCAGTTCTTTCGCCGCCGCGGCACCGTGCTCTGAGGTTTCGGGGCGCAGGGGCGGCATCAGCGCCCCGTCGTGCCGGGCTCCGGCAAGGCAAGACGGTCCACTACAGCTCCCTGGCGCTGATCAGGCCGGTGCGCAGTGCGAAACGCACCAGGCCCTGCACGTCGCGCACGCCCAGCTTGGCCATCAGCCGGCTGCGGTACGAATCGACCGTCTTCGGCGACAGGTGCAGCTGCTCGCCGATCTCGGCGCTGGTCTGGCCGTTGACCACCAGCACCACCACCTGCCGCTCGCGCGCCGACAGCGAGGCCAGCGCCACGTCGTCATCGCCCGCCGTCAGGCCCTGCAGGGCCAGCTCGGCGACCTTGCCTTCGTAGTAACGATGCCCGGCCATCACGGCCTCGATGGCCTTCATCAGCTCGGCTCCGGACGAACCCTTGAGCACATAGCCTTCGGCGCCGTAGCGCAGGGCCTCGGCCACGTCGCGAGGCTGCTCGGACATGGTGGTGACGATGGTGCGGAAGCGCAGGGCGCGGCGCTGCAGTTCGGCCAGCAGCTCGAAGCCGGAGCGCAGCCCCAGCTGGATGTCGACCAGCAGCACCTCCGGGCGCAGCTCCCGGATCGCGGCCAGCGCGTCGCCCGGCTCGTCGGACTGGCCCACGACCACGTGGCCGTGGGCGGCCAGCAGCGCGCACATGGCATCGCGAAGGATCAGGTGATCGTCGAC
>CAZVLY010000206.1:0-8685 GCA_964628175.1 uncultured Piscinibacter sp.
CGCGCCGCGTGCATGCCGCCGGCGGGCGCGTCTGCGTCGACGCGGTGGCCTACGCGCCGCACCGCCTGGTCGACGTGCAGGCCTGCGGCGCCGACGTGGTGGTGTTCAGCTTCTACAAGGTGTTCGGGCCGCACTACGCGGTGATGTGGGGCCGGCGCGAGCTGCTGCTCGCGCTGCCCAGCCTGAACCACTTCTTCATCGGCCCCGAGGTCATCCCCTACAAGCTGCAGCCGGGCAACGTGAACTACGAGCTCTCCTACGGCTGCATCGGCATCCACGAGTACCTGTGCGACACCGGCACCGCGCTCGGCGCCACCGGCACGCCGCGCCAGCGCATGCAGGCCGCCTTCGACGCCTTCGCGGCGCACGAAGACCGCCTCGCCGAGCGGCTGCTCGGCTGGCTGCGGGGCCGCAGGTCGGTGCGCATCGTCGGGCGGCCGTCGGCCACCGACGGGCAGCGCGTGCCGACCATCAGCTTCGTCGTGGCGAACACACCCAGCGAGTCGATCGTGCGCCATGTGGATGGCCACGGCATCGGCATCCGCTTCGGCGATTTCTACGCCAGACGCCTGATCGAGTCGCTCGGCCTGCAGGGCCAGGGCGGCGTGGTGCGCGTGTCGATGGCGCACTACAACACCGAGGCCGAGATCGATCGCCTGATCGACGCGTTCGAGGAGGTGGTCGCATGAGCTCGACCTTGATCCGCAACGGCCGCGTCATCACCGCCAGCGACGACTACGTCGCCGACGTACTGATGCAGGGCGGCGTGGTGCGCGCCATCGGCACGGCGCTGGAAGTCGGCCCGGACGTGAAGCTCATCGACGCCACCGGCCTGTACGTGCTGCCCGGCGGCGTGGACACCCACGTGCACATGGAGAACGTGATCGGCCCGACGATCACCTGCGACACCTTCGCCAGCGGCACCAGGGCGGCGGCCTTCGGCGGCACCACCACGGTGGTCGACTTCGCGCTGCAGACGGCGCAGGACTCGGTGCTCGGCGCCATCGCGCGCGCGCAGCGCAGCGCCGAGCCTCAGGTGAACATCGACTACAGCCTGCACTGCATCGTCACCCGCGTCGACGCGCAGGTGCTGGCCGACACGCGCCATGCCATGCGCCACGAGGGCGTGACCAGCTTCAAGATGTTCATGGCCTACCCCGGCGTGATGATGGCCGACGACGCGGCGATCTTCCAGATGCTGCGCCAGGTGGGCGCCGACGGCGGCATGGTCGCGCTGCACGCCGAGAACGGCACGGTGATCGACCTGCTGATCAAGGAGGCGCTGGAGGCCGGCCACACCTCGCCGCGCTACCACGCGATGACGCGCCCGGCGATCATGGAAGGCGAGGCCACGCACCGCGGCATCCGCCTGGCGGAGCTGGCCAACGCGCCGATCTACTTCGTGCATGTGTCCTCGAACCAGGCGCTCAAGCACATCGTCGCGGCGCGCGACGAAGGCATCCCGGTGTTCGCCGAGACCTGCCCGCACTACCTGCTGTTCGACGACTCGGTCTATTCGAGCGACGACTTCGAGATCGCCAAGTACGTGATGACGCCACCGCTGCGCACGCCCGACGACCAGAAGCACCTGTGGCGCGCGCTGCGCTACGACGACCTGCAGGTGATCGCCACCGACCACTGCCCCTTCTGCATGAAGGAGGGCCACCTCGGCTACCGGCTGCAGAAGCAGCGCGGCAAGGACGACTTCTCGCTGATCCCCAACGGCGCGCCGGGCATCGAGACACGGCTGGCCAGCCTGTTCGACATCGGCGTGATGCAGGGCAAGCTGTCGCTGAACCGCTTCGTCGAGCTGACCTCGACGACGCCGGCCAAGCTGTTCGGCCTGTTCCCGAAGAAGGGCACGATCGCGGTGGGCAGCGACGCCGACGTGGTTCTGTTCGACCCCGCGGCCACGCAGACCATCCGCGCGAAGGACCTGCATTCCAACTGCGACTACACGCTGCTCGAAGGCCGCACGCTGCGCGGCAAGGTCGAGAAGGTGTTCCTGCGCGGCGAGCTGATCGTCGACGGACCCGACTGGCACGGCCGCGAGGGCATGGGCCGCTTCGTGCCGCGCGGCGAGGTCCGCGCCTTCTGAGCCGGCGCGGCCATCCCCTTAGCATGGCGTGATGGACAAACCCGCCACGCTCGACCAGCTGCGCGACGCCATCGGCCTGGCCAGCGACAGCCTGACGCCGCGCGCCCGTGCCGCGGCGCAGTACGCGCTGGAGCACCCCAACGACATCGCGCTGCAGCCGGTGGCCGCGGTCGCGCAGGCCTCGGGCATCGCCGCCTCGGCCTTCATCCGCATGGCGCAGTCGCTCGGTTTCTCGGGTTACGGCGAGCTGCAGCGCCTGTTCCTCGCGCCGCTGCAGCGCGCCGCGGCGCCGAGCTTTCGCGAGCGCATCCGCCACTTCGGCGGCGAGCTGGCGATCGAGGACCCGAGCGACCCCACCGAGGTGCTGCGCGCCTTCAGCCAGGCCAACATCGTGTCGCTGGAGCACCTGCGCGACGATGCCGGCAGCCTCGACCTGGACCGCGCGATCCGCCTGATCCGCCAGGCGCGGCTGGTGCACGTGCTCGGCCTGCGCCGCTCCTACGCGGTGGCCGCGTACCTGGCCTACGCGCTGAACCGCGTCGGCCGGCCGAGCGTGCAGATCACCGGCCTGGGCGGCTCGATCGCCGAACAGGCCAGCGCGGTGGGCCCGCGCGACCTGCTGATCGCGATCAGCTTCCCGCCGTACGCGGCCGACACGCTGCAGGTGTGCGAGCAGGTGCAGCGCGCCGGCGCGAAGCGGTTGGCCATCACCGACGGCGTGCTCAGCCCGGTGGCGCGCGGCGCCGAGCTGGTGCTGGAGGTCAACGACGCCGGCCTTCTCGGCTTTCGCTCGCTGACCTCCGCGATGTGCCTGGCGCAGACGCTGGCGATGAGCCTGGCCTTCCGCGACCGCCGCGGCGGCCAGGCGACCGCGCTGGACGACATCGATTGCTGAGGCCACCGCCATGACCGACTCCGCCCGCCGCGCGCTGCCGATCGAGCCGCTGGAAGCGCAACGCTTCCGGACCTTCGGCGACGTCATCGAGGCCACCGACCGTGCGTCGCCCTACACCATCAATGAAGGCTGGGCGCGGCGCTTCAACGATCTGGCGCGCATCGACACCGGCCGCGAAGGCGGGCACCCGCTGCTGAGCATCTTCCGCGCGAAGGCCCGGCCGCTGCCGCTGCGCCTGAGCCTGATGGAGCGCCACCAACTCGGCAGCCAGGCCTTCGTGGCGCTGGTGCCGCGGCGCTTTCTCGTCGTCGTCGCACCGCCGGGGCCGCAGCCTGACCCGGCGCTGCTGCACTGCTTCGTCGCGGCGCCGGGCCAGGGCATCAACTACGCAGCGGGCACCTGGCATCACCCGCTGATCGCGATCGACGCCGACACGGACTTCCTCGTCATCGATCGCGGCGGGCCTCATGCAAACAGCGACTGCGACGAAGTGCGCCTGGACACACCGCCGGTCTGGGTCGAGCTCTGAGCGGCTGCAGCGAGGCGTCACAAACGGCAACGTGCCGACATGAATCGCGCGCTAGCATTGGCCTGCCTTTCGTCAACGCAGGAGACCCCATGGCCCACCTCGCGAACCGCCTCGCCCTCGCGACGCTCATCACCTGCGGCGCGACCGTGCCCGCCTGGGCCGACCCGGCGTCGTCCGCCTCGTCGGCATCGTCCACCGCCTCGCAGAGCGTGGGCAGCATCTCGGGCTCGATCCAGCGCTCGAGCAACAGCTCCACCGGCAACACCGTCGCCGAAGGCGACTACCGCATCATCGAAGTGGCCGAGGTGGCCGAGCAGCCCGGCACCATGCGCATGAAGCTGCAGGCCGTGAAGGACATCGGTGCCGACGGCGAGTTCTACCTCTACGTGCCGCACCAGGTGGTCGAGCAGGGTCGCCTGGCCGCCGGCGCCGTCGTCACCGCGCGCAACAAGCCCTATGGCATGGAGTTCGCCCATGCGAAGACGCTCAAGGGCTTCTTCATGGCGCTGAAGGACGACTGGTACCGCGAGCTGCAGACGCGCCCCGTCTCGCTTTGAAGCGTCTGCGAGCCGCGGCGCTCGCGCTCGGCCTGCTCGCCGGCCAGGCGGCGTTGCCGGCGCACGCCGGGGCGCTGCGCTACTGCGACGCGCCGGGCGAGATGAGTCACGAGCAGCGCGACCGCCTGTTCCGCTTCGCGGCGCTGGTGCGCGACGAGCTCGAAGGCTCCGGCCAGCGCCTCGCGCTGGTCTCGCGCTCCGGGCTGGACCTGGCCCGCTTCGGCCAGCGCTACTCGCACACCGGCGTGAGCCTGAAGGGCAGCGAGGTCGCGCCCTGGTCGGTGCGCCAGCTCTATTACGCCTGCGAGGAGCGCCAGCCGCGCCTGTTCGACCAGGGCCTCACCGCCTTCCTGCTCGGCCTGAACGACCCGCAGGGCGGCTACATCTCGGTGGTCTTCCTGCCCGAGGCGGCCGCAGCCACGCTGGAGCCGGCCGCGCTGGACAACCGCCGCGCGCTGCAGCTGCTGGGCACCACCTACAGCGCCAACGCCTACGCCTACGGGCTGCGCTACCAGAACTGCAACCAGTGGGTGATGGAGATGCTCGCCACCGCCTGGAGCGAGGCGCCGCAGGCCGACGAGGCCCGCGTGCGCGCCCAGGCCTGGATGCGTGCGCAGGGCTACGCGGGCAGCGAGTTCCGCCTGCCCTTCCCGCCGATGATGTGGCTGAGCGTGGCGGTGCCCTGGCTGCACCACGACGACCACCCGCAGGCGGATCTCGACGAAGCGGTCTTCCGCGTCAGCATGCCGGCCTCGATCGAGGCCTTCTTGCGCGAGCGCGTGCCCGGCGCACGGCGCGTGGAGTTCTGCCACGCCGGCACGCGCGTGGTGGTGCACCGCGGCTGGGAGCCGATCGCCGAGGGCTGCGAACCTGGCGCGCAGGACCGCGTGGTGATGCTCGACTGAGCAATCGTGCGTCGCGTCAGAACTTGCGCACCTCGATGCGATTCTTCTGCAGCGCGTAGCCGAGCTGCCGCGGCGTGACGCGCAGCAGCCGCGCCGCCTTCGCCTGCACCCAGCCGCACTGCTCCATCGCCCAGATCAGCCGCTCGCGTTCGCCCTCGGGTGGTTCACTGCTCGCGCTTGCCGCCGCGCTGCCGGCGGGCAGGCGCTGCGTCGGCCCGATGCGGGTGACACTGTCGTCGCCCGGCTCTTCCTCCTGCGCCGGCGCATGCCGGGTGGGCATGGGCAGCGGAACCGACGGCAGCGCCGCCCCCGAGCCTGAGACGACCGCCGCCACCGCGTCCGCCTTGTCGAGGAAGTGCAGTGTCTGCGTCAGGCAGCGGTTCTGCTTGCACGGGAAGGCGAAGTCGCGGATGGTGTCGCCCTGCACCATGGTCGCGGTGCGCTCGATGCAGTTCTCCAGCTCACGCACGTTGCCCGGCCAGTAGCAGCTCGTCAGCACCTTCATCGCCTCGGGCGAGACCTTCAGCGCGCGGCGGTTCTCCTTGTTGTAGCGGTCGATGAAATGCGCCACCAGCGCCGGGATGTCGGCGCGCCGCTCGCGCAGCGGCGGCAGGAAGATCGACACCACGTTGATGCGGTAGTACAGGTCGGCGCGGTACTCGCCACGTTGCACCATCTTCTCCAGGTCGCGGTTGGTGGCGCAGATCAGCCGCACGTCCACCTTCACCGCCTTGCTGCCGCCCACGCGCTCGAACTCGCGCTCCTGCAGCACGCGCAGCAGCTTGGCCTGGAAGGCGGGGGACACGTCGCCGATCTCGTCGAGGAACAGCGTGCCGCCATGCGCCAGCTCGAAGCGGCCCTTGCGCTCGCCGGCCGCGCCGGTGAAGGCGCCCTTCTCGTGGCCGAACAGCTCGCTCTCCAGCAGGCTCTCGGTGAGCGCCGCGCAGTTCACCTTGATGAAGGCGGCGTCCTTGCGCGGGCTGAGGAAGTGGATGGCACGCGCGATCGCCTCCTTGCCGGTACCGCTCTCGCCGCGCAGCAGCACGGTGGCGCGCGAGGGCGCGGCCTGGTGCACCTCGACGAAGACCTGCTGCATCGGCTTGGATTCGCCGACCACGTTGTCCAGCGCGTAGCGCCCGCGCGGCTCGCGCCTGAGCGCCTTCTGCAGCCGCGTGGTTTCGAGCTGCAGGCGCTGGTGCTCGTCGCGCACCGCGTCGTGCAGCTGCGCCGCCTGCGCCAGCAGCGAGGCCACCATGGTCAGGAAACGCTGGTCGTCGGACAGGCGCGCGGCGCCCTGCACCTCGCGCTGCGCGGCCAGCGCGCCGACCACCGCCTTGTCGGTCTTCAGCGGCACGACGACGAAGGCCATCATGTGGCCGTCCTGCGCGCTGAAGGCGCCGGTGCGGTCGATGAACTCGGCGGCCTGCGCCACGTCGGGCACCACCACCGGCATGCCCGAGGCCGCCACGTGGCCGATCACGCCCTCGCCCGGCTGCCATTGGCCGCGCGCCTCCTGCTCGCGCGACAGGCCCACCGAGCTGTGCACGCGCAGCGCGTTCTCTTCGCTGTCGTTGAGCACGATCATCGCGCGCGGCAGGTCCATCTGCGCGGCGAGCACGTTCAGCGCCGCGCGGAAGGTGCGGTCGATGTCGAGCGACGCGCACAGGATGCGGCAGATCTCGTAGACGGTGATCAGCTCCACATGGGAGCGCTGATCGTGACTCGTTCGGCTCAGCATCACGCACCTCCTTGGACAAGATCGAAGGACCCGAGCGGTGCAGTCGGATGCGCGCCGGTGCGGCCATGCATCGCGGACGGGCATCGCAGGCCGATGCGCCGCTTCAGTGGGTCAGGGGTGCAAGATCCAAGCCGGGATCAGGGTTTCACCCGGGAAAAGGGTGACGAGCGGTTGTCGTTTGACGCAGGTCAAACGGCGCAGGCGGCGAGCAGCTTCTCCAGCTCGGTGACGTGCTCGGCCTCTTCCTCGGCGAAGGTGGTGGCGATGCCGCGCAGCTCCGCGTCGCTGGTGGTGGCAGCAATGGTGGCGTAGTAGGCGTGGCCGCGGCGTTCGCCGTCGAGCGCGAGCTCGAGCGCCTGGCGCGGCCCCATCTGCGCGTCGACGCCTTCCCAGCCGGCCGTCTCGGGCGAGGTGCCGTCGGGCCACTCGTACTCGTGCGCTTCCAGCGGCGGCAGCTTGCGGAAGCCGCCGCGCGCCATCGCATCGGCCAGGTGCAGCCGCGAGTAGTGCGCCATGCGCGTGAAGAACACGCCCAGTTCGCGGTTGCCCTCGGTGCCCATGGCCGAGGCCAGTTCCTCGTAGCGGCGCGCCGCCTCGCGTTCGAGCTGCACCGCGTGGGCGAGAAATCGTTCGACGTCGTTCATGGCAAGGCCAGGGTCAACCGAATTTGAAGAGGATGCCGTGGCCGCCGCGCGGGTACTCCCACGCCACGTTGGTGTGCTCGGTGCAGATCACCCGGCAGCTGCCGCATTCGAGGCAGCCGTCGGTGATCAGCGTCACCGCGCGGTTGCCCTCGGCCTTGTAGCAGGAGGCCGGGCAGACGTAGGTGCAGGACTGCGACTCGCACTCGTTCTTGCAGATGTCCGCATCCTTGATCTGGATGTGCGGCCGGCCATGGTCGACCTTGTAGCGGTTCTGGAAGAGTTTCTCTTCGACATTCACGGCGATCATCGGAAGGCCCTCCAGAGTTTGAATGCATCACCGACCAGCCCGCGCCAGCGGCGTGCCGAACGGAAGCTGCCGAGGATCTCGCGCTGCTTGGTCTTCTTGTCGACGCCGTCGACGGTGAAGAAGGTCTTGGCCGCGCGGCTGACCAGCGTGGGGTAGGTGGTGAAGAAGTGCGGGCTGTCGTGCAGCACCTGCGGCAGCTCGCGGTACTTGTGCAGGTCCTTCATCACGAAGCTGTCGTCCAGGCTGTCCTTGTAGGCCTTCAGCGTCCTGGCCGTCATCGGCTTGCCCGCGGCCTTGGCGGCGATCACCGTCTCGGCGGCCAGGCGCCCGGTGGTCATCGCCAGGTTGCTGCCCTCGCGGTGCGCCGCGTTGACGAAGCCACCGGAGTCGCCCACGATCATCCAGCCCTCGCCGTACACCTTGGGCACGGCGTGGAAGCCGCCCTCGGGGATCAGGTGGGCGCAGTACTCCTTCATCTCGCCGCCCTCGATCAGCGGCGCGATGCTCGGGTGCTTCTTCAGCTTCTCGAGCAGCGCGTAGGGCGTGGTCTTCAGCGGGTTGGCCTTGAAGTCGCTGAGCATGCAGCCCACGCCGATGGTCAGCGAATCCTTGTTGGTGTAGAGGAAGCCGGTGCCCACCATGCCCTCGGTGACCGTGCCCATCATCTCGATGACCACGCCCTCTTCCTCGTTGATGTTGAAGCGCTGCTGGATCACCTCCTCGGGCATGAAGAGGATCTCCTTGACCGCCAGCGCCACGTTGCCGGCCTTGAGCTCGCCGTGGAAGCCGGCCTTGCGCGCCAGCGTGCTGTTCACGCCGTCGGCCAGGATCACCACGTCGGCATGCACCTCGCCGCCCTTGCGGTCGCAGCGCACGCCGATGCAGCGGTCGCCGTCCATCAGCAGCTCTTCCACCGTGGTCTCGCAGATCAGCAGCGCGCCGGCCTCGCGCACCTTCGAGCTGAACCACTTGTCGAACTGCGCGCGGATGATGGTGTAGCGGTTGTACGGCG
>CAZVLY010000207.1:0-8640 GCA_964628175.1 uncultured Piscinibacter sp.
TCGGCCATGCCGGGGTAGCCCTTGGGGCCGCAGTTCTTCAGCACCATCACGCAGTGTTCGTCGATGTCGAGCGCCTCGTCGTCGATGCGGGCGTGGAACTCCTCGATGCTCTCGAACACCACGGCGCGGCCGCGGTGCTGCAGCAGGTGCTCGCTGGCGGCCGAGGGCTTGATCACCGCGCCGTCGGGCGCCAGGTTGCCGCGCAGCACGGCGATGCCGGCGGCGGGCTTGAAGGGCTCGGCCAGCGGCCGGATCACCTCGCGGTTCCAGCAGGGCGCCTCGGCGATGTTCTCGCCGATCGACTTGCCGTTGACCGTCGGCGACTCCAGGTGCAGCAGGTGGCGGATCTCCTTCAGCACCGCGGGCAGGCCGCCGGCGTAGAAGAAGTCTTCCATCAGGAAGCGGCCCGAGGGCTGCAGGTCGACCAGGCAGGGCACCTGCGAGCCGAGCCGGTCCCAGTCGTCCAGCTCGAGCTCCACGCCCATGCGGCCGGCCACCGCCAGCAGGTGGATCACCGCGTTGGTCGAGCCGCCGATCGCCGCGTTGGTGCGGATGGCGTTCTCGAAGGCCTGACGCGTGAGGATCGTCGACATGCGCAGGTCGGCGTTGACCATCTCGACGATGCGCCGGCCGGTGAGCTGCGCGAGCCGGTTGCGGCGCGTGTCGGCGGCGGGGATGGCGGCGTTCTCGGGCAGCGACATGCCCAGCGCCTCGACCATGCTGGCCATCGTCGAGGCCGTGCCCATGGTCATGCAGCTGCCCTTGCTGCGGTGCATGCAGCTCTCGGCCTGCGTGAACTCGTCCATCGTCATCTCGCCGGCGCGCACCATCTCGCTCATCTGCCACACGCCGGTGCCCGAGCCGATGTCCTTGCCGCGGAACTTGCCGTTGAGCATCGGCCCGCCCGACAGGCCGATGGTCGGCAGGTCGCAGCTGGCCGCGCCCATCAGCAGCGCCGGCGTGGTCTTGTCGCAGCCCATCAGCAGCACCACGCCGTCGATCGGGTTGCCGCGGATCGACTCCTCCACGTCCATCGACGCGAGGTTGCGGAACAGCATCGCCGTGGGCCGCAGCTGCGTCTCGCCCAGCGACATCACCGGGAACTCGAGCGGGAAGCCGCCGGCCTCGTAGACGCCGCGCTTGACGAACTCCGCCAGCTCGCGGAAGTGCCCGTTGCACGGCGTCAGCTCGCTCCAGGTGTTGCAGATGCCGATCACCGGCCGGCCGTCGAGCAGGTCGTGCGGGTAGCCCTGGTTCTTGATCCAGCTGCGGTGCACGAAGCCGTCGCGGTCCTGGCGCCCGAACCAGGCCTGGCTGCGGCGGACGGGCTTCTTCGGATCCATGCGAACGTTCTCCAGGGCGGCTTGACGCGCCGGATGCTATCGCTCCACACTGATAAATGAAAAATAAGCAATCTGGTGTCTGACATGCCAATTTCGATATCTCAAGTTTCGCCGGCGGTGTATCCGGACCTGCGCGGCCGGGCCGTTTTCGTGACCGGCGGCGGCTCGGGCATCGGCGCGGCGATCGTTTCGGCCTTCGTGGCACAGGGCGCGCGCGTCGCCTTCGTGGACGTGGCCGCCGCCGCCAGCGAGGCCCTCGCCGCACAACTGGCCGCCGGCGGTCACGCCGCGCCCTGGTGGCGCGCCTGCGACGTGCGCGACGTGGCCGCGCTTCAATCCGCCATCGCCGCCGCGGCCGCCGCGCTCGGCGACTTCCATGCGCTGGTCAACAACGTCGCCAGCGACGACCGCCACACGCTGGAGTCGATCACGCCGGCCTACTACGACGAGCGCATCGCCATCAACCAGCGCGCCGCGCTGTTCGCGATGCAATCGGTGGTGCCGGGCATGAAGCGGCTGGGCGGCGGATCGATCGTCAACCTCGGCTCGATCGGCTGGCAGATCAAGTCGGCTGACTACCCCTGCTACGCGATCGCCAAGTCGGCGGTGAACGGGCTGACGCGCGGCAACGCCGCCTCGCTCGGGCGCGACCGCATCCGCGTCAACACCGTCACCCCCGGCTGGGTGATGACCGAGCGGCAGAAGCAGCTGTGGGTCACGCCGGAAAGCGAGCGCGAGATCGACCGCAACCAGTGCCTGCCCGACCGCCTGCAGCCCGAGGACATCGCCGCGATGGTGCTGTTCCTCGCCTCCGACGGAGCGCGCATGTGCACGGCGCAGGAATTCGTCGTCGACGGCGGCTGGCGCTAGCCCCGGTCACTCCAGTCCGGCCAGGTCCAGCTCGGTGCCGTAGACCGTCAGCGCGGCGGACTTCAGCGCGCGCAGCATCACCTTGGCGGCGGGCGAGAGCAGCCGGTCGGTGCGGGTGATCAGGCCGAAGGCGTCCATCTTGCACGGCAGCGCGATCGGCAGCACGGCCACCATGCCGTGCTGCGCGTAGTAGCGCGCCACGTCGGTGGCGATCACCGCGAGCAGGTCGCTGCCCTGCAGCATCTTGGTGACGAACAGCAGCGCCGTCGTCTCGATCAGGTTGCTCGGCGACTCCAGCCCTTCCTCCTGGAACATCAGCTCGAAGCGGTGCCGCAGCACGCTGCCCGGCGGCGGCACGATCCAGCCGCTGCCGACCACGTCGCGCAGGGTCAGGCGCGTGTTGGCCAGCAGCGGGTGGCCGGGCCGCACGATCGCGCTGACCGGCTCCTCGACGATCGCCTCGTAGCGCAGCGCACTCTTGTCGTGGCGCTCGAACAGGCGGCCGACCACCATGTCGAGCTTGCCCTGGGCGAGCCGCTCCATCAGCACGTCGCTGGTCTCGATGGCCAGCTGCACGCGCAGGCTCGGGTGCTGCTGCTTGACCTGCGCCACGGCGGTGGGCAACAGGTTCAGGCCCGGCGCCGTGATCGAGCCGATGCTGACCTGGCCGAAGCGCCCCGACTTCAGCGCCTCGATCTCGTCGTGCGCCTGCGAGAGGCTGGCCAGTGCCATGCGCGCGTGGCGGATCATGGTCTCGCCGTACCAGGTGGCGCGCATGCCGCGCGGCAGCCGGTCGAACAGCGGCACGCCCAGCATGTCCTCCAGCTCCTTGAGCAGCTTGGAGGCGGCGGGCTGCGTCATGTTCAGCACCTGCGCGGCGCGGTGGATGTTGCCTTCCTCCTCCAGCGCCATCAGCAGCAGCAGCTGCCGCGTCTTCAGCCGCGCCCGGATGAACCAGTGCGTGTAGTTGGTCGACATCGGGGGTCATCCGGTTCTGACATCCCGAATCGTATATGCCTCGGGGCAGAAAATCTATTGGATTGCTATCAGTCGTCTTCGTACGATCTGCCGCACATCAATTCCGGGGCGCTGCGCGCGCTCACCGGACGACGGAGACGCCATGCGATTCATCCAGTACCTCGACGACGACGGCAACCAGCGCGTCGGTTGCACCAGCACCGATGCGGGCCGTGTGCGGCGCCTGGACGGCGTGGCCAGCACCGTGGCCCTGGCGCAGGCGGCCTTCGCGCATGCGCTGCCGATGGAGCAGATGGCCGAGTTGCGCCTGGGCACGCTCGAGCCGGCGCCGCTGGCGCGCCTGCTCGAGAGCCTGCGCGTGCTCACGCCGCTGATGCACGACGACCCCTCGCGCTGCCTGGTCACCGGCACCGGCCTCACGCACCTGGGCAGCGCCGCCACGCGCGACGCGATGCACCACAAGGTCCACGCGCAGGAGGAATCGGCGCTCACCGATTCGATGCGCATGTTCAAGTGGGGCCTCGAGGGCGGGCGACCGGCGGCGGGTGCGGCGGGCGTGCAGCCGGAGTGGTTCTACAAGGGCGACGGCAGCATCGTCGTCGCGCCGGGCGCGGCGCTGCCCTCGCCGAACTTCGCGCTCGACGGCGGCGAGGAGCCCGAGCTCGTCGGCCTGTACTGGATCGCGCCCGACGGCACGCCCTGCCGGCTCGGCTTCGCGGTGGGCAACGAGTTCTCCGACCACGTCACCGAGCGGCAGAACTACCTCTACCTCGCGCATTCGAAGCTGCGCGCCTGCGCGGTCGGCCCCGAGCTGCGCAGCGGGCCGCTGCCCGCCGACCTGCAGGGAAGCAGCCGCATCCGCCGCGGCGAGCGCGTGGTCTGGGAGAAGCCCTTCGCCACCGGCGAGGCCAACATGTGCCACACCCTGGCGAACCTCGAGTACCACCACTTCAAGTACGCGCAGCACCGCCGCCCCGGCGACGTGCACCTGCACTTCTTCGGCACCGCGACGCTGAGCTTCGCGGACGGCATCCACGTCGAGCCGGGCGACCTGTTCGAGATCGAGCAGCCGGCCTTCGGCGCCGCGCTGGTCAACCCGCTGACGGCCGACACCCGCGCCTTCGCCCCCGGCGCGGTGCATGCGCTCTGACCACACCATGGCCACCCACTTCAAGCACTACATCAACGGCCGCTGGGAGACCGGCGTCACGCTCGGCGTGAGCGAGAACCCGTCGGACCTGGCCGACGTGGTCGGCGAATTCGCGCGCGCCGATGCGGCGCAGGCCGAGTCGGCCATCCGCGCCGCCGCCGACGCGCGCGAGGCCTGGGCGCACAGCACGCCGCAGCGCCGCGCCGAGGTGCTCGACTTCATCGGCAGCGAGGTGCTCGCGCGCAAGGACGAACTCGGCGCGCTGCTCGCACGCGAAGAGGGCAAGACGCTGCCCGAGGCGATCGGCGAGGCCGCGCGCGCCGGCCAGATCTTCAAGTTCTTCGCCGGCGAGGCCTTGCGCATCCCGGGCGAGAAGCTCGCCTCGGTGCGCCCGGGTGTCGAGGTCGAGGTCACGCGCGAGCCGGTCGGCGTGGTCGGGCTGATCGCGCCGTGGAACTTCCCTCTCGCCATCCCCGCCTGGAAGATCGCGCCCGCGCTCGCCTACGGCAACACGGTGGTGTTCAAGCCCGCCGAGCTGGTGCCCGGCTGCGCCTGGGCGCTGGCCGAGATCATCAGCCGCTCGGGCCTGCCCGCCGGCGCCTTCAACCTCGTGCTGGGCAGCGGGCGGCGTGTCGGGCAGACGATCGTCGAGAGCCCGCTGGTCGACGCGATCAGCTTCACCGGCTCGGTGCCGGTGGGCGAGGCGCTGCTGGCCACCGCCACCGCGCGGCGTGCCCGCGTGCAGCTCGAGATGGGCGGCAAGAACCCGCTGGTGGTGCTGGCCGATGCAGCGCTCGAGCGCGCCGTCGAGCACGCGATCCAGGGCGCCTTCTACTCCACCGGCCAGCGCTGCACGGCGTCGAGCCGGATCATCGTCGAGGCGCCGGTGTTCGATCGTTTCGCCTCGCTGATGCGCCAGCGCACCGCGGCGCTGGTCGTCGGCCACGCGCTGGAGCGCGGCACGCAGATCGGCCCGGTGGTCAGCGCCGAGCAGCTCGCGCAGGACCTGTCGTACGTCGACATCGGCCGCAACGAAGGCGCCGAGTGGTTGTGCGGCGGCGAGGCACTCGAGCGCCCGACGCGCGGCCACTACATGAGCCCGGCACTGTTCATCGCGCAGCCGCGCCACCGCATCGCCCGCGAGGAGATCTTCGGCCCGGTGGCCTGCCTGATCCGCGCCGACGACTACGAGCATGCGCTGGCCCTGGCGAACGACACGCCCTTCGGCCTGTGCGCCGGCATCTGCACCGATTCGCTGGCGCGCGCCACGCACTTCAAGCGCCATGCGCAGGCCGGCATGGTGATGGTCAACCTGCCCACCGCCGGCGTCGACCCGCACGTGCCTTTCGGCGGCCGCAAGGCCTCGAGCCACGGCCCGCGCGAGCAGGGCCGCCACGCCGTCGAGTTCTATACGACGGTGAAGACAGCCTATGTGCAGGCAGCCTGATCGCTGCCATGGCCACGTCATCTCTGACAACGATTTCTAACGCAGCGACCGGCCGATCGACGGCCCGCCGGCGCCCGCACCAAGACCACGCCGTCCAGACCCAGGAGACAACATGACGACATCCAGACGACAAGTGATCGCGGCACTCGGCGCCGTGCCGGTGGTGGCCGCCTGGCCGGGGCTGGCCCGCGCGCAGGGCAAGATCGTGCTCGGCTTCTCGCAGATCGGCGCCGAGTCGGAGTGGCGCACCGCGAACAGCGAGTCGATCAAGTCCGCCGCCAAGGAAGCCGGCATTGAGCTGAAGTTCTCCGACGCGCAGCAGAAGCAGGAGAACCAGATCAAGGCGATCCGTTCCTTCATCGCGCAGAAGGTCGACGTCATCGCCTTCTCGCCGGTGGTCGAGTCCGGCTGGGGCACGGTGCTGCGCGAGGCCAAGGCCGCGAAGATCCCGGTGATCCTGTCCGACCGCGCCGTCAACGAGAAGGACGACAGCCTGTGGGTCAGCTTCATGGGCTCGGACTTTGTCGAGGAAGGCCGCAAGGCCGGCCGCTGGCTGCTCGAGAACATGAAGGGCAAGACCGGCGACGTGAACATCGTCGAGCTGCAGGGCACGGTGGGCTCGGCGCCGGCGATCGACCGCAAGAAGGGCTTCGAGGAGATCATCAAGGCCGACCCGCGCTTCAAGATCATCCGCTCGCAGACCGGTGACTTCACCCGCGCCAAGGGCAAGGAGGTGATGGAAGCCTTCCTGAAGGCCGAGGGCAAGAAGATCAACGTGCTCTACGCGCACAACGACGACATGGCGATCGGCGCGATCCAGGCCATCGAGGAAGCCGGCATGAAGCCCGCGAAGGACATCACCATCATCTCGATCGACGCCGTGAAGGGCGCCTTCGAGGCGATGATGGCGGGCAAGCTCAACGTCAGCGTCGAGTGCAGCCCGCTGCTCGGGCCGCAGCTGATGCAGGCGGTGAAGGACCTGAAGGCCGGCAAGACACTGCCGCGGCGCATCGTCACCGAGGAGGGAATCTTCCCGATGGAAGTGGCCGCCAAGGAATTCCCGAAGCGCAAGTACTGAGATCGAGCGAGGACCCGCTCCGGAACCCCGGCGGGATGCGCTGTCTCCTTTCCGGCCAGGGATTGGCCTGTGCGCACGAGCGGCGCGCACGGGCCCTTTTTTCTCGATGAGCACTGCAACCGAACCCGTCCTCGAGCTGATCGGCATCGGCAAGTCCTTCGTCGGCGTCACGGCGCTGCAGGACGCGCGGCTGCGCCTGTGGCCGGGCGAGGTGCATGCGCTGATGGGCCAGAACGGCGCGGGCAAGTCCACGCTGATCAAGGTGCTCACCGGCGTGCACCCGGCCGACAGCGGCACCATGCGCCTGGCTGGCCGCGAGATCCGCCCCGAGTCGCCACGGGCCGCGCAGGCGCTGGGCAGCGCCACGGTCTACCAGGAGGTCAACCTCTGCCCCAACCTCTCGGTGGCGGAGAACATCCTCGCCGGCCGCATGCCGCGCCGCTGGGGCTGGATCGACTGGCGCGCGGTGCGCCGCCTGGCGCGCGCCAGCCTGGAGCCGCTGCAGATCGAGCTCGACCCCAACCGCACGCTCGGCGAGTACCCGGTGGCGGTGCAGCAGATGGTGGCGATCGCGCGCGCCGTGAGCCAGGACGCGCGGCTGCTGATCCTCGACGAGCCCACCTCCAGTCTCGACGAGGCCGAGACCGAGCGCCTGTTCGCGGTGATGCGCCGGCTCAAGGCGCGCGGCGTGGCGATCCTGTTCGTCACCCACTTCCTCGAGCAGGCCTATGCGATGGCCGACCGCATCACGGTGATGCGCAACGGCCGCGTGGTCGGCGAGCACCCGAGCGCCGAACTGTCGCGGCTGCAACTGGTCAGCCTGATGGTCGGGCGCACGCTGGAAGCATCGGACCTGGCCGGCGCGCGCGCACCGAAGGCGCAGCCGCGCGCACTGCTGCAGGCGCACGGCCTGGGCCGGCGCGGCAGCCTGCAGCCGCTGGATCTCTCGATCAACAGCGGCGAGGTGCTCGGCCTGGCCGGGCTGCTGGGCTCCGGCCGCACCGAGGCGGCACGGCTGCTGTTCGGCGCCGACCGCGCCGACAGCGGCGAGATCCGCCTCGACGATGCGCCGCTGCGCCTGCACTCGCCGCGCGATGCGCTGAACGCCGGTATCGCCTTCTGCCCGGAAGAGCGCAAGACCGAGGGCATCGTCGCCGAGCTGAGCGTGCGCGAGAACATCGTGCTCGCGCTGCAGGCGCGCCGCGGCGTGTTCCGCCACCTCGCGGTGCGCGAGCAGCGCGAGCTGGCCGAGCGCTACATCGCCGCGCTGGGCATCAAGACGGCCGACGCCGAGACGCCGATCGGCCAGCTCTCCGGCGGCAACCAGCAGAAGGCCATCATCGCGCGCTGGCTGGCCACGCAACCGCGCCTGCTGATCCTCGACGAGCCCACGCGCGGCATCGACGTGGCCGCGAAGCAGGAGATCATGGAGCGCGTGCTCGCGCTGTGCAGCGAGGGCCTGGCGATCGTGTTCATCTCCGCCGAGCTCGAAGAGGTGCTGCACACCAGCCACCGCATCGTGGTGCTGCGCGACCGCCGCAAGGTGGCCGAACTGCCGGCCGAGACGCTCGACGAGGCCGGTCTGCTGCGCATCATCGCCGGCCATGACGCTGCCGAGGTGGCTGCATGAGCCTGAGTGGCCGCATCCAGGCTCTCGCGCGCAGCGCGCAGTTCTGGCCGGCGCTCGTGCTGCTGCTGCTGCTGGCGGCCAACGGCGTGCTCAACCCGCAGTTCTTCGCGCTCACCTGGCGCGACGGGCACCTGTACGGCGCGC
>CAZVLY010000208.1:0-8622 GCA_964628175.1 uncultured Piscinibacter sp.
TGGACGGTGTTCGCGAAGGAGTGGGTCGACGCGCTGCGCGACCGGCGCACGCTCGCCGTGGTGCTGCTGTCCAGCGTGCTGATGGGGCCGCTGGTGCTCATCGCGCTGTCCGGCCTGGTGGCCTCGTTCGAGTCGCGCGCCGAGCGGCGCGAGGTGGTGCTCGACGGCATCGAGCACGCGCCCACGCTGGTGAACTACCTGCAGCGCCAGGGCTTCGCGGTGAAGCCGGCGCCCGAGGGCTTCGAGGAGAAGCTGCGCCGCTCGGAGCTGGGCGACCCGGTGCTGGTGGTGCCGAAGGACTTCGAGGCGGCGCTGCGCCGAGCCGAGCTGCCGGTGCTCGTGCTGGTCAGCGACAGCGCGAACAAGCGCAGCGAGGCGGGCAGCGGGCGGCTGCAGCGTCTGGTGGCCGGTTTCAACCGCGAGCGTGCCACGCTGGCGCTGGCGCTGCGCGGCGTGTCGGGCGAGTTGCTGGAGCCGGTGCGCCTGGGCGAGAAGGACCTCGCCAATCCACAGACGCGCGGCACGCAGATCACCGGCATGCTGCCCTTCTTCGTGCTGATGGCGGTGCTCTACGGTGCGCTGAACGCGGCGCTGGACACCACCGCCGGCGAGCGCGAGCGCGGCTCGCTGGAGCCGCTGCTGATGAACCCGGCCTCGCCGCTGTCGCTGGTGCTGGGCAAGTGGGCCGCGGTGTCGGCGGTGGCACTGCTGATCGCGGTGCTCAGTTGTTTCAGCTTCATCCCCGCGCAGTGGCTGCTGCGCAGCGACACGCTGGCGGCGCTGTTCCAGTTCGGCTGGCGCGAAGCGCTGTGGTTCGTCGCCATCATCGCGCCCTTCGCCGCGGCGCTGTCGGCGCTGCTGATGGCGGTGGCGATCCGCTGCCGCAGCGTCAAGGAGGCGCAGGCCAGTTCGGCGGTGCTGATCCTGGCCGTGTCGCTGCTGCCGCTGGTGGGCCTGCTCAACCCGGGCGGCGAGGAACGCTGGCACCTGTGGGTGCCGGCGCTGGCGCAGAACACGCTGATGACGCGCGTGCTCAAGGGCGAGGCCCTGGGGCTCGAGCCGGTGGCGATCACGCTGGCGGTCTGCGCCGTGTTGGCGCTGCTGGGCGTGGGCTTCGTCGCCCGCGTGCTGCGCCGCGCGGCGGTGCGCTGAGCCGCCCCAGCGCGGAGCTCGGGCATCATCGCGGCATGAAGGATTCACCCACCGAACTGCGCTGGCGCTGGTGCCATTTCGACGAGCTGGGCGTGCACGAGCTGCAGAACATCTACACGGCCCGGCAGCTGGTGTTCGTGCTCGAGCAGGAATGTGCCTACCTCGACGCCGACGGCGTCGACGAGCACTCTTTCCACTTGGCCGCGTGGTCCGGCCGGCAGCGCGAACCGCTGGCCTATGCGCGCGTGGTCGCGCCCGGCGTGAAGTACACGGAGCCGTCGATCGGCCGCGTCATCACCACCGGTGCGGCGCGCGGCACCGGGCTGGGCCGGGAGCTCGTGCGCCGCGCGGTGGAACACGCGCAGGCCACCTACCCCGGCCAGGGCATCCGCATCTCGGCGCAGTCGCGCCTGGAGCGCTTCTACGCCGGCTTCGGCTTCCAGCGGGTCGGCGAGGATTACCTGGAAGACAACATCCCCCACACGGAGATGCTGCTCCCGGCGCGCCCTACTTCGTCGACTTCATCGGGCAGGTGTTGATGCCCAGCAGGGTGTAGGCGGGGCACCAGCCGATCAGGCCGGTGGCCAGCGGCACGATGCCGATCCAGCCCCACACGCCCACGGTGCCGGTGGCGGCCAGGGCGATCAGCACCAGGCCGGCGAGAACGCGCAATGCGCGGTCGATGGTTCCTTCGTTCGTCTTCATGTCAGCTCCTTGCTTGCCGGCTCAAGGTGCCGGTGTGCAGGGAGTGTCTCGCCGCGAGCCGGGTCCGTCTGTGACTGCGGTCACACAGCGGGAGCCTCGCCGGCGGCCAGGCGCCGCAGCGCAGCGGCGTCGCGCAGCTCGATGCGTTCGCGGCCGAGAGTCAGCCAGCCGGAGCGCTCGAATCGGCGCAGCAGCCGGGTGACCATCTCGCGCACCGTGCCCAGTTCGTCCGCCAGCGCCTGGTGGCTGGCAAGCAGCACCTCGCCGTGGCCGAGCAGCGCGGCCGCCAGGCGCTGGTCGAGCCGCTGGAACGCCACCGCTTCGGCCAGCGCCATCAGATCCGCCAGGCGATCCGCAAAGACGCCGAACACGAAGCGACGGAACGGCTCGTGTTCGCAACAGGCATCGAAGGCCGGCGGGCTGAGCACGGCCAGCCTGGTGGCCGAGGTGGTCACGCCGTTCGCGCTGAGCAGGTGCTGCCCGAACAGGCAGGAAGCTGACACCACGCACAGCTCGCCAGGCCCGACGCGGTACAGCTCCAGTGCCCGGCCCTGCGAGGAACCGCGGGCCACCCGCACCTCGCCGGACAGCACCATCGGGAAGCCCTGGCAAGGCGCCTGCTCCTCGAACAGCACGGCGCCGGCGGGCACGGACACCCACATCGCCTGCTGATTCAGTGCCGCCTCGCGCACGGGAGCGGGCAAGGCCTTCAGCGCCGGGTAGAGCTCGGCAAGCTGGGCGATCTCGGTGTCGGTGGGGGCGCTCATGCGGGGGCGGTGGAGTCTTCGAGCCGGGTCAGCCAGGCGAGGGCATCGTCGCGGCGTTCGCCGCACATCGCCGCGGCAGGCCGCAAGGAGGCGCACACCGCCGGGCGTTCCGGCTGGCCGAAGACGGCGCAACGCAGGTCTTCGGTGAGTTGAACGCAGCGAACGCCGGCCGGCTTGCCTTCGGGCATGCCGGGGATCGGGCTGCTGATCGATGGGGCAATGCAGCAGGCGGCGCAGGCAGGTCGGCAGTCCATGGTCCGGCGATTGTGTGCGGGAAACGGCTGCCTTGGCCTCGCGGAACAACCCTGGCGCATGACGCCGGCGAACACGCTGCCTACAATGTCGCCTTGCTCAAAAAATAGGCAGTGCGATGCGGTTCCCGAGAGAGTTCGATGTGATCGTGGTCGGCGGTGGCCATGCCGGCACCGAGGCGGCGCTGGCGGCGGCGCGCATGGGCGCGGCCACGCTGCTGCTCACGCACAACATCGAGACGCTCGGGCAGATGAGCTGCAACCCGTCGATCGGCGGCATTGGCAAAGGCCACCTGGTCAAGGAGGTCGACGCGCTGGGTGGTGCGATGGCGCTGGCCACCGACGAGGCGGGCATCCAGTTTCGCATCCTCAACGGCTCCAAGGGCCCGGCCGTGCGGGCGACGCGCGCTCAGGCCGACCGCCTGCTCTACAAGGCGGCGGTGCGCCAGCGCGTGGAGAACCAGCCGAACCTGTGGCTGTTCCAGGGCGCCTGCGACGATCTGACTTTGCAGGGCGACCGCGTGGTTGGCGTCGTGACGCAAGTTGGCGTTCGCTTCGCTACCAAGGCGGTGGTGCTGACGGCAGGTACCTTCCTCGACGGGCGCATTCACGTCGGGCTGCAGAACCACTCGGCAGGCCGCGCCGGCGACCCGCCGGCGGTCGCCCTGTCGGCGCGCTTGAAGGAACTGAAGCTGCCGCAGGGCCGCCTGAAGACCGGCACGCCGCCACGCATCGATGGCCGCTCGATCGATTTCAGCCGGCTCACCGAGCAGCCCGGCGACGGCATGCCCGGATCGAGCGCGCCCATGCCGGTGTTCAGCTTCCTGGGCGATACCGCCATGCATCCGCGCCAGCTGCCGTGCTGGATCACCCACACCAACGAGCGCACGCACGCGATCATCCGCTCCGGCTTCGACCGCAGCCCGATGTTCACCGGTGTCATCGAGGGCGTCGGCCCGCGTTATTGCCCGAGCATCGAGGACAAGGTCAACCGCTTCGCCGACAAGGATTCGCACCAGATCTTCCTCGAGCCCGAGGGCCTGACGACGCACGAGTTCTACCCGAACGGCATCTCGACCTCCCTGCCCTTCGACATCCAGATCGCGGCGGTGCAGTCGATGGTCGGGCTGGAGCATGCGCACATCCTGCGCCCCGGCTACGCGATCGAGTACGACTACTTCGACCCGCGCGAGCTGAAGGCGAGTTTCGAGACGCGATCGATCGGCGGTTTGTTCTTCGCCGGCCAGATCAACGGGACGACCGGTTACGAGGAGGCGGCGGCCCAGGGTCTTTTCACCGGCCTGAACGCAGCACTGCAGGTTCGCGGCGATGCGGCGTGGCTGCCGCGCCGCGACCAGGCCTACCTGGGCGTGCTCGTCGACGACCTGATCACCAAGGGTGTGACCGAGCCCTACCGCATGTTCACCAGTCGGGCGGAGTTCAGGCTCCAGCTTCGCGAGGACAACGCCGACCTGCGCCTGACCGAGGACGGAAGGCGCCTGGGCCTGGTGGACGACGCGCGTTGGGACGCCTTCTGCCGCAAGCGCGACGCCGTGGCGCGCGAGGCCGAGCGGCTCAAGTCGACCTGGGTGCACCCGGGTGTCGTGCCCGCGGCGGACGCCGAGCGGCTGGTCGGCAAGGCGCTGGAGCATGAGTACAACCTGGCGGAGCTGCTGCGCCGCCCGAGCGTCGGCTTCGACCAGGTGTCCGAGATGGCTGCCATCGCCGCAGCGGGACGCCCCGAGGCTGCTGTTTCACGTGAAACCTTGCGCGCCGAACTCGGCGAGCCTCTGGCGGATGCGGTGATCGAGCAGGTGCAGATCGGCATCAAGTACGCCGGCTACATCGACAAGCAGAACGACGAGGTCGAACGGGCCGCGGCCTATGAAGGCTTGAGGCTGCCGGACGAACTGGATTACGCGCAGGTCACCGCGTTGTCCTTCGAGGTGCGCCAGAAGCTTTCGCGCCATCGGCCCGAAACACTGGGTCAAGCGTCGCGAATCTCCGGCGTCACGCCGGCGGCGATCTCGCTGCTGCTCATTCACCTGCGCAAGGGCCGGTTCAAGGGCTTCGCCGCCAACGCCGGCCGGGCCACCGATGCCGCCTGAGGTCCTGCGCGAGGCGCTCGGCTCGATATGCACCGAGCTCGGGCTGGAGGCGCCGCCGGCCAGCAGCGATCGGCTGCTCGCCTACCTGGCGCTGCTGCAGCGCTGGAACGCCACCTACAACCTGACGGCAGTGCGCGATCCGGCGGAGATGCTGACGCAGCATCTGGCCGACTGCCTGGCCGTGGTCGGACCGCTGCGCCGCCACCTCGGCGCAGGTTCGCAGCGTCGGTTGCTCGATGTCGGCAGCGGCGGCGGCCTGCCCGGTGTGGTGCTGGCGGCGCTGGAGCCAGGTTGGTCCGTGACCTGCGTCGACTCCGTGGGCAAGAAGGTGGCGTTCATCCGGCAGGCGGCGGCGGAACTGTCGCTGCGCAACCTTGCCGGCGAGCATGTCCGCATCGAGCTGCATGAGGCACCACCGTTCGACCTGATCACCTCTCGCGCTTTCTCGTCCCTTGCCGATTTCGTCATCCCGACCCGGCGACTGCTGGCGCCCACGGGCGTCTGGGCTGCAATGAAAGGCAAGACGCCGGAGGCCGAACTGGCCGCGTTGCCGGCCGGGATCGCGGTGTTTCACGTGGAACCCTTGCTTGTTCCGGGTCTGCAGGCCGAACGCTGCCTCGTCTGGATGCGCGAGGCGACGCCGCCTGCGCCGGGGCTGGTACATTCCTGAGTCGGCGGCCGGGTCATCCGAAGCGCCTCTCCTCCCGGGCCCCTGGCCCGTCTCGATCCGCATCCCGCAGCCATGGCCCGAATCTTCTGCATCGCCAATCAAAAGGGCGGCGTCGGCAAGACCACCACCACCGTCAATCTGGCCGCCGGCCTGGCACGCATCGGCCAGCGGGTGCTGGTCGTCGACCTCGACCCGCAGGGCAATGCCACCATGGGCTCCGGCGTCGACAAGCGGTCGCTGGCCCTCACCATCTACGACGTTCTGCTCGAAAGTGCCACCGTTGCCGAAGCTCGCCAGCGCAGCGAGAAGGCCGGCTACGACGTGCTGGGCGCCAACCGCGAACTGGCAGGCGCCGAGGTCGAGCTGGTCGAACTGGAGCGGCGCGACAAGCGTCTGAAGGGCGCGCTGGCCGCCGTCGAGGGCGACTACGACTTCGTGCTGGTCGACTGCCCGCCCTCGCTGAGCCTGCTCACGCTGAACGGCCTGTGCGCCGCCCACGGCGTGGTGGTGCCGATGCAGTGCGAGTACTTCGCCCTCGAGGGTCTGTCCGACCTCGTCAACACCATCAAGCAGGTCCACGCCAACCTCAACCCGGACCTGCAGATCATCGGCCTGCTGCGCGTGATGTTCGACCCGCGCATCACGCTGCAGCAGCAGGTCAGCGACCAGCTCAAGGCCCACTTTGGCGACAAGGTGTTCGACACGGTGATCCCGCGCAATGTGCGCCTGGCCGAAGCGCCGAGCTACGGGTTGCCAGGCGTGGTCTTCGACCCGAGTTCGCGCGGTGCACAGGCCTTCGTCGAGTTTGCCGGCGAGATGGTGCGCCGCATCGAATCCATGCGGTGACCGCCGTGCGCATGAACCCGGTCATCGCCCGCAGCTTCGACCCCTACCTGCTCGCCCGTGTCGAAGACGCCGGCCTGAATGCCAGCGCCCCGCCCCAGCAACGCTGGCTCGACGGCTGGCTGGTGCGCCTGTCGCCGGGCAAGGCCAAGCGGGCCCGCTGCATCAACGCCGTCGCCGCCGGGCGCATGCCTGTGACGCACAAGCTGGCGCTGTGCGAGCCGGTCTATGCGCAGGCCGAGCTGCCGTTGATCGTGCGCATCACGCCCTTCAGCGAGCCGACCGGGCTGGACGCTGCGCTGGACTCGATGGGCCTGCAGCGTTTCGACGACACGCGCGTCATGGTGCTGCAGGAGCTTCCGGTACCCAGTGCCCCCAGCCTGCCGGCAGGCGTCACGATCCAGTCGATCGGCCTGGAGCCATTTGCGCAGCGGGTCGGCGCCCTTCGCGGCTCGCCGCTGTCACAGCGGCTCGCGCATGGCCAGCGACTGATCCAGTCGCCGGTACCCTTCCGCGCCTTCGAACTGCGGCTGGACAACGAGGTGGTGGCTTGCGGCCAGTCCGCGCAGGAGGCCGACCTTGTCGGCCTGTACGACATCTACACCGCCGAAGCAGCCCGTGGCCGAGGCTTCGCGAGCCTGCTGTGCACCCATCTCTTGGCCGATGCGCACCGGCATGGTGCGCGGCATGCCTACCTGCAGGTGGATGGCGACAACCAGGCGGCGCGTGCCGTGTACCACCGGCTCGGCTTCGGCGACGCCTACGCCTACCACTACCGCGCGCGCGACCCCGCGGCCGCCTGAGCCGGTGGCGCTACAGGCCGAGGCCCTCGTCCACGCCGAGGTGGACGTTCATCGACTGCACCGCCGCCCCGCTGGCGCCCTTGCCCAGGTTGTCCAGGCGAGACATCAGCAACACCTGCGTGTCGTTGGCGAACACGAAGATGTCCACGCGGTTGGTGTCGTTGCAGGCCTGCACATCGAAGAAGCCGTCCTCCAGCGTGGCCGGATCCGACAGCGGCATCACGCGCACGAAGCGCTCACCGGCGTAGCGCTGGGCCAGGGCCGCATGCAGCTTGGCCGCCGTGACATCCGCCGACAGCTGTGCAAGATGTAAGGGCACGCTCACCGCCAAACCCTTGTAGAAGTTGGAGACGATCGGCACGAAGACCGGCGGTGTTGCCAGCTTGCAGTGCGCCGCCATCTCCGGCAGGTGCTTGTGGGCCAGCTTCAAGGCATAGGGGCGCGGCGAGAGCAGCCGCGCGTCGCCGCCCGCCTCGTACTGCTCGATCATCTTCTTGCCACCACCGGAGTAACCGGTGATCGAGGTCGCGCTCAGCGGCAGGTCGCTCGGCACCAGGCCGGCGTCGACCAGCGGGCGCAGCAACAGGATGAAGGCCGAGGCGTGGCAGCCGGGGTTCGCGATGCGCTTGCTGGCGCGCAGCGCGGCGCGCTGGTCTGGCGCCAATTCGGGCAGACCGAACACCCAGCCCGGCGCGGTGCGGTGTGCCGTGCTGGCGTCGATCAGGCAGGTCTTGGGGTTGCTGACCAGTGCGGCGGCTTCCTTGGCCGCGGCATCGGGCAGGCACAGGAAGGCCACGTCGGCGGCGTTGAGCAGGCGCGCGCGTTCGCCGGCATCCTTGCGCTTGTCGGCGTCGATGCGCAGCACCTCGATGTCGGCGCGCTGCGCGAGATACTCGTGGATGCGCAGGCCGGTCGTGCCTTCCTGGCCATCGACGAACACGCGGGTCTTCATGTCACGCTTCCCGAAGAATGGACGACAAGGATAAGGCAAACCCCTCCCCCGGCGGTGCCGATGCACGCCCCGTGCTGCTGCTGCCGGGCTGGCTGAACTCGGACCCCGCGCACTGGCAGAGCCGCTGGGAGGCGCTTCACGGCCACCGCCGTGTCGAGCAGGACGACTGGCTGTGGCCTCGCCGCGGCGACTGGATGGCCCGACTGGACGAAGTGCTGCTGGAGAGCCCGCAGGGCGGGCTGCTGGTGGCGCACAGCCTGGGCTGTCAGCTGGTGGCGGCCTGGGCCGCGCATTCGCGCCACACCGGCCGTGTCGCCGCCGCGCTGCTGGTGGCGCCGCCGGACACCGAGCGCGAGGACATGCCGCCCAAC
>CAZVLY010000209.1:0-1355 GCA_964628175.1 uncultured Piscinibacter sp.
ACAGCGCGTGGAACGGGTTGTAGAACAGGTTGCCGTAGCGCAGCGAGAAAGCCGCGGTCCAGTCCAGGTGCGAGAAGATGCCGAAGGGCACCGCCTCGCTCCAGCTGCCCATCAGCACCGGGCGGATGAAGCCGAGCACGAGGAACAGCCAGATCGCCGACAGGAAGCCCCAGGCCACGTGCGTGCCCAGGCCCAGCGCCCTCGCCCGGGTGTACATGCGCGCCCACCACAGGAAGATCGAGATGGTCAGGAACAGGCCCGCCATCAGCCACCAGCCGCCGTCGTTCAGCGGCGGCAGCGACAGGCCGTAGGCCGGCGACGGCGGATCCAGCGAGAGCCAGAACAGCTGGCGGACGAACTGGACCGGATCCCAGTTGACCTGGGCCAGCATGTTGAAGCCGATGATGTTGAACGACAGCGTGCCGAAGATCAGCGAGGCCAGGCCGAGCGGGCCGAGGTAGATCGGGCCGATCTGGGCGCAGCCGATGCGCCCCATGAGGTGGGAGATCCAGGGGTTCTTGCCGGTGCGCGGGCTGTTCCCGGGCGGCAGCGGCACGCCCAGTTCCGCCGGGCCCACCACCTGCACGCTGGTGAAGAGGTTTTGGTATTCGACCATGCTTGTTCTCCTGGGCTCACTTGATGGGCCACTGGCTCCAGATCGGCAGGTTCAGCCACCAGCCCCACCACTCGGGCCAGCCGCGCGTCCAGAACGGGCCGCTGATGACGATGCACACCGCGCTGAAGAACACCGCGGCCAGCGCGAGGAACAGCCCCAGTCGGTGGATGCCCAGCGAGCCGATCGAGTAGCCGACGGCGTCGCGGAAGAAGGTGTCCTCGTGCGCCGGCGTCTTGACGACCTCGCCCTTGCGCGGGTTGGTGGCCGACAGGATCAGGCCGCCGTGCATCGCCAGCGCCAGCGTCGTCGTGAAGAAGAAGCTGATGGCGATCATGTGCGCCGGGTTGTAGTGGAAGTGCAGGTACTGGTAGCCGACGTTGCTGACCCAGTCGAGGTGGCTGTAGATGCCGTACGGGAAGCCGTGCCCCCAGGCGCCCATCAGCACCGGGCGGATCACCACCAGCGTGAAGTAGGCGAAGATCGCGAAGCCGAAGGCGATGGGCACGTGCAGCCCCATGCCCAGCTTGCGGCAGATCTCGACTTCTCTCAGGGCCCACGAGACGAACGCGCCGAGGGCGCACACCGTGATCAGCTGCCACAGGCCACCCTGCAACAGCGGCGCCATGCGCAGGCCGTACGACAGGTCGGGTGGCGCGATGCTGATCTGCCAGAGGTTCCAGGTCGGGCCCATCGCCGCGCCCCACAGGATCATCGCGATCCCGAGGAACGAGAAGAAGAA
>CAZVLY010000209.1:1455-6962 GCA_964628175.1 uncultured Piscinibacter sp.
GGCCCATCGCCGCGCCCCACAGGATCATCGCGATCCCGAGGAACGAGAAGAAGAAGGTGGTGACGCCGAAGAAGCCGACCCAGAAGGGCCCGACCCAGAAATCGAACAGATCTCCGCCGATCAGCGTGCCACCGCGGACGCGGTACTTCCTCTCGAAACTCAACATGGCCATGTTCAGTCCTCCGGCCTACATACATTCCGGGACGACGCCAGACGGCGCCGACCCGGGCAGACAGGACGGGAACGGTGCTGTTCGCGCCGACCCCGCCCGCTGCCTTGGGCTGCGTGCTACTTCGTCAGCGTGAGCGAAGCGACGGCGGTCGGCATCGGGGCGTTGACAGACGCCACCGTGGCCTTCTTCGGGCCATCGAGCCAGTTGAACTTGTTCGTGCTCAACAGGATGAGGTGAATCATCACTGCCAGCCCGGCAAGGAACACTCCCTGGACGACGAGCGCCCGGAGAGGATCGAACAAACGCCAGATTCTCCACATGATTCCAAGCTCCTACAGTAGATGCGACATGAAGGTATAGACAGCAGCCTTGACGCCGCCAAACACGGACTTGACGCCTTCTGCCCCGGGCAACCAGGTTCGCCAGTGCGCTCCCAGCAACTGCCCGGCAAGGGCGATCGCGAGAAACACGACAAAGCTCATCGCGAAGATCAAGTAGTAGCTTTTGTTGTACTTGCTCTGCGCGTCGTGCCTGTGAAGTGCACTTTGGGTATGGGCCATGGCAATCCCCCTTTGCTGGGTCAGTGCGTCGGACTAATCAGAGCCAGGGGCGCCAGGCCCACACGAGCACGTGCGCGACGACGGCAACCGCCGTGAAGCCCACGAAACCCTGGACCCAGAACCGATGGAACTCCTGGGCCTCTTCGTCGGTCAGGCCCGAGATCGAGCCCTTTCTTTCAGCCATGGGATTTCTCCTTCAGCTTGGCCTTGCAGCCAGCCGCGCGCGATGCCTGCGCGACAGAGGCAGCCGCGGCGGGATGCCGCGACGTCGGGTGTGCGAGGTGCCGGCTCACGCGGGCACCCCTTGCAGCGAAACGTTGCTGGACTGCGCCATGCGCTGGGCGCTGACGCGTTCTTCGCCCAGGCGCCGCGCCTCGGACTCCGCACGGTCGCGCAGGCGCTTGGCCGCCGAGATGCGCACCAGCACCGGCTGCGTCTCGACGAGGTCGTCGAGCAGCGCCTTGGCGTCGTCGTCCCAGGGCAGCTCGTTGGTGTGCTTTGCCGGCGTGGCCTCGACCTGGTCGAGGTCGGTGCCCAGCGGCAGGATGTGGAACAGCGCATCGAACAGCGCGTTGCACACCTCCTGCACCACGTAGGTGGCGCCGGCATAGCCCATGAAGGGCGTGCCGGTGGCGCGGCGGATGATCGCGCCGGGGAAGGAGGCTGGGATGAACGCCGGCTTCATCGGCCCGCGCGCGCCGACCTCGGCGAGGTACATGCGTTCGTTGAAGCTGCCGAACATCACCAGCGGGGTCTTGTCGCGCACCAGGCGCCGCACCTCGGCGTTGTCGGTCTTGGTGCCGGCGGTGCGCGAGACGGCGAACTGGCAGGGCAGGCCGAGCTCGTCCTCGAGGAAGTGGCGCAGCCCGCGTGCGTAGGTTTCACCGGCCACGACCGCGAAGCTGGCGGTGGCGAAGAAGTCCTGCGTGACCGAGCGCCACAGGTCCCACACCGGCTTGATGGTGGTGTGCTTCTCGCGCTCGATGAAGGGCTCGGGGTCGAGGTTGAGCAGCCGGCCCAGCTCGCGCAGGAAGGCGGTGGTGCTGTGCAGCCCGATCGGCGCCTGCAGGTAGGGGCGCTCCAGCGCCTCGCACAGCATGCGGCCGAACTCGCGGTACATGCAGATGTTGACGTCGGCCTCGACCAGGCGCGACACGTCGGCCAGGTGGCTGCCGAGCGGGAACACCATGTTCACCTCGGCGCCGATGCCCTGCACCAGGCGGCGGATCTCGGCCAGGTCGCTGGGCGAGTTGAAGGTGCCGTAACACGGCCCGATGATGTTCACGCGCGGCTTCTCGCCGGCGGGACGCTCGGCGAAGGGCACGCGCTGCGGCACCTTGCGCAGGCCGTACTCGGTCCACAGCCAGTACATCGCGCGGTTGGCGCACTGCCACTGGTCTTCGTCGATGGTGCGCGGCAGGAAGCGCGCGATCGTCGTGCCCTCGGGCGTGACGCCGCCGCCGATCATCTCGGCGATCGAGCCGGTGACGACGACGCTGGGCAGGTCGGGGTCGAGCGCCGCGTGGGCGCGCTTCATCGAGCCCTCGGTGCCCTCGCGGCCGAGCTGCTCTTCGGCCAGGCCGGTGACGACGATCGGCAGTTCGTGCGGCGGCAGCGCGTCGGTGTAGTGCAGCACGCTGGTCACCGGCAGGTTCTCGCAGCCCACCGGGCCGTCGATCACCACCTGCAGGCCCTTGATGGCCGTGAACACGTAGACGGCGCCCCAGTAGCCGCCGGCGCGATCGTGGTCGAGGACGTAGTTCAGCGGCGGTGTCTTGGGCGCCGTCATCAGATCATCTCCTCGGCCTTGCGGCGCTTGATCATCTTGATGACCTGGCGGCGTGTCTCGGCGCGGAACTCGGGGCGCATCACCGGCTTGCCTTCCCACACGCCGGCCTGGTCGCCGCCGCCGACGTCGCCGAAGAACTCGCGCATCGCCTCGAAGCGGCCCTTGTTGGCGATCGCCGCGTTGACCACCTGCGCCAGCGAGCCGGCACCGGCCGGGCCCATCAGCGGGCGGGCCGAGATCAGGTTGGTGAAGTACAGCGCCGGGATCGTGGCTTCCTTGGCGGCCTGCACCACCGGCGTGGTGCCGATGGCCAGGTCGGGGCGGAACTCGGCGACCGCGGCGATGTCCTGCTCGAGCGAGGCGCGGTATTGCACGTGCACGCCGCGCGCCTGCAGCCACTCCAGATCGGGCGCGCTCCACGGCGTGCGGGGGCAGGCGCTGCCGACGTAGGGCACTTCGGCGCCGCTCTCGATCAGCAGCCGCGCGACCAGCAGTTCGGAGCCTTCGTAGCCGCTGACGGTGATGCGGCCCTTGACCGGCATGCGCGCCAGCGCGCCCTTGATGGCCGGCAGCCACTTGTTCTTGGCGGCGTCGATCTTCGCCTGCTCGACGTTGGTGGCCAGGCCGATCGCCTGCAGCCAGGCCTCGGTGCCTTCGTAGCCCACCGGGGCCGAAGCCACGATGGCGCGGCCGGCGGTCTGGAACTCGCGCACGCTGGCCGTGTAGAACGGATGGATCGCCGCCACCGCCGCGCAGTCGAGCGCTGCATACAGCTCGCGCCATTCGCGCGTGGGCACCACCGGGCCGGCGGCCAGGCCCATGGGCTCGAGCATCATGCCGATGCCCACCGGGTCGGCCGGGAACATCTCGCCGAGCAGCGTGACGGTCGGCTTGCTCGAGATGCCGCCGCGCGGCGCCGTCACCGGGCCGGCTTCGGCCTCGGTGCGTGCGTACTTGAGCATCGCGCCGGCCAGCACGTCCTTCGCCTCGGCATGCGTGGGCACGCCGAAGCCCGGCACGTCGATGCCGATGATGCGCACGCCGTTGATTTCCTTGGGCAGCAGCTGCAGCGGCACGCCGCTGGCGGTGGGCACGCACAGGTTGATGATGACGACGGCGTCGTACTTGTCGGGGTCGGCCTCTCGGTAGACCGCGTCACGGATGTCCTCGAACAGCTTGCCGGTGACCAGCGATTCGCTGTTGAAGGGCACGTAGCCGACGCTGCGCTTGGCGCCGTAGAAATGCGAGGTGAAGGTCAGGCCGTAGACGCAGCAGGCCGAGCCCGACAGGATGGTCGAGGTGCGGCGCATGCGCAGGCCGACGCGCAGCGCGCCGAAGGCCGGGCACATGCTCTGCGGCTGGTCGTGCGGGCCAGCGCCTTCGGGCAGCGGGTAGTCGCGGGCGTACTGCGCGAGCGTCTCGCTCTTGCCGGCCGATTCGGCGGCGGCGAGCATCTTGTCGCGTCCGGTGTGGCAGCCCACACCGTCGCCTTCAAGCGCAGCGGGAACGGGGACGTCGGCGGCGGTGCTCATGGCAGCCTCAGGAGGCGTCGTAGACGACTTCGAGCGTCGGCTTGACCAGCTCGTGCTTGCCGACCATGTCGAAGGTGGTCGCCGGCTCCATCTGGAAGTTGCGGCCGGTCACCTCGGCGGAGAACAGGCCCAGCAACTGGTCCTGCGTCTGCGGCTTCGGGCGCACCGGCGGCGCCACCGCCACGTTGGTGGCGAGCTCCTCGAACAGCGGCGCCCACTGCGTGCCGGGGCGGCCGATGATCTCGTAGCTGGCGCTCTTGCGGCGGATGTCCTCGTTGGAGGGAATCGTGGCCAGCACCGGGATGCCGGCGTGCTCGGCGAACTGCTTGGCCTCGCCGGTGCCGTCGTCGCGGTTGATCACCATGCCGGCCACGCCGACGTTGCCGCCGAGCTTGCGGAAGTACTCGACCGCGCTGCACACGTTGTTGGCGACGTACAGCGACTGCAGGTCGTTGCTGGCGACGACGATGACCTTCTGGCACATGTCGCGGGCGATCGGCAGGCCGAAGCCGCCGCAGACCACGTCGCCGAGGAAGTCGAGCAGCACGTAGTCGAAGCCCCAGTCGTGGAAGCCGAGCTTCTCGAGCGTCTCGAAGCCGTGGATGATGCCGCGCCCGCCGCAGCCGCGGCCGACCTCGGGGCCGCCGAGCTCCATCGCGTAGACGCCGTCGCGCTTGAAGCAGACGTCGCCGATGGCCACGCTCTCGCCGGCCAGCTTCTTCTTCGAGCTGGTCTCGATGATGGTCGGGCAGGCCTTGCCGCCGAACAGCAGGCTGGTGGTGTCGCTCTTCGGGTCGCAGCCGATCAGCAGCACCTTCTTGCCCTGCTGCGCCATCATGTAGCTCAGGTTGGCCAGCGTGAAGCTCTTGCCGATGCCGCCCTTGCCGTAGATCGCGATGATCTGCGTCGTCTTGGCGGCCGGCGAGGTCGGCACCGGATCGGGCTCGATCGCGGCCTCGGCCTTGAGGCGCTCGTCGCGCATGAAGATGACCGGATTGCTGGGCGCGTTCATTGGCAGTGTCTCCAGTCGAGGACCATCTTCAGACAGCCGGGATCGCCGAACGCGGTGCGGTAGGCGGCGTCCGCCTGCATCGGTTCGGCGTGGTGGGTGATCAGGCCGTCGAGTGACAGCACGCCGGTCTCTGCCAGCTCCTTGACGGCCAGCAGGTCGGGCCGCTTGAACTCGGCGGCGCAGCGGATCTGCGCCTCGCGCATGAAGGCCGGCGCGAACGCGAAGTTCAGCGGCTCGGTGTAGAAGCCGGCCAGCACGATCTCGCCGCCGGGGGCCAGGCGCATGACCAGGCTGTCGAGGATCTTCGAGTCGCCGCTGACGTCGTAGATGGCGCGGTAGTCGCGCCGCGGGTCGTCCTCGGGGCGGATCACCGGGTAGCCTTCGCTGCCGGCCACGCGCGCGGGGTTGGTCTCCCACACCGTGGGCGGCTCGAAGCCGGCCA
>CAZVLY010000209.1:6972-8617 GCA_964628175.1 uncultured Piscinibacter sp.
TGCCGATCGCGCAAGCGGTTGCAATCAGGCGGTGACGATCTCGCGCAGCATCGCCTCGAGGACGGGCATCCCGGCGTCGGTCGCGCGAAGGCGGCTGACCTCGCGGGCGAGCAGGCTTTGCTGAACCAGACGGTCGGCGCGGGGTACTCCGCCAGCACCGTCATGCGCGCGAGCAGGCGGCCGAGCACGCCGTGGCCGACGATCAGGTCCGGCGGCACGATCGGGTCGCGCTGCCCGGCGCCGGAGACGGCGTGGTAGGCGGTCGCCGCCAGCGCCAGCAGCACGCTCTTGTCGCCCAGCGTGTCGGACACTTCGGTGATGCGCGAGTCGCTGACCACCACGCGGGAGGCGGCGCCGCCGAACAGGCCGCGCACCTCGCCGTAGCAGCGAGCGCCCGGCACGAACACACGCTCGCCGACACGGTGCTTGGCACGCGGGCCAGCTTCGATGATGTGGCCCACCGATTCGTAGCCCGGCACGAGCGGGTAGCCCATGCCCGGGAAGGTGGGCATGCGGCCGTTCCACAGGAGCTTCTCGGTGCCGGTGCTGATGCCGCTGAACTCGATGTCGACGACCACGTCGTCATCGGCCGGCGGTGTCAGGTCGAGGCGGCTGAGCATCAGGTGCTCGGGCTGCTCGAGGACGATGGCCGTGGTGTTCATTTGTCTGCTCCGGGCCGCTCGGCGCGCCGGCGGCGCACCTGGCTGGGGACCCTGAGTGTCATCCTAACCTGACACTTTGAATTGTCAACAGTGGTTTCCAATTGGGCGATCCAGGTCAAACGGAAGCGCATCTGGCGACCAGCAGACCGGTCTGCAGCGGGATGCGCGTGGGCACCTGGCGGATGGCCCCGAAGCCGGCGGCCTGCAGCATCTCGGCCAGGCGCTGCGGGGTGCGCGAGCGCCCCGAGCCCATGGCCATCAGGTAGAACCCGAAGTAGGCGTCGCCCATCGGCTCGGCGCCCTTGGTGCCGGCCATCGGCTCGGCCACCAGCAGCGTGCCGTCGGCCGGCAAGGCGGCCCGCACGGCGCGCAGGATGCGCATGGCGTTGTCGTCGTGGTGGTCGAACATCACCCGCACCAGCGAGGCCACGTCGGCCCCGGTCGGCAGCGGGCGGTTGAGGAAGTCGCCGCCGATCGCTTCGGCGCGGTCGGCGAGGCCAGCCGCCGCAAAGCGGGCGCGGGCACGATCGGCCACGGCGGGCAGATCGAGCAGCATCAGGCGCAGGCTCGGGGCGCGCCGCGCGGCGGCGCACAGGAACACACCTTCGCCGCCACCCACGTCGAGCAGGCAGCGGTGCCTTGCGATCGGATAGGCATCGAGCACCTGGTCGGCGATCAGCGGCTGCGAGGCGGCCATCAGCGCCGAGTAGTCGGCCACCCGCTGCGCGCCGAGTTCGCCGGCGGCCGCGTTGTCGGCATAGGCCCAGTAGCTGCCCAGTTCGGTGGGCGGGCGCTGGCCGCGCAGCAGCGACACCGGGTCGGCCAGATCGCGGTACAGCGAGGCGTGGTGCTCGATCATCGCCACCAGGGCGGTGTTGCCCACCATCACGGCGCCGAGCGAGCCCAGGCCGTAAGCGGCTCCGCGGCGCGCGACCAGATCGAGCGCCACCGCCGCCGAGAGCAGTCGCAGCGCCTGCGGCTCG
>CAZVLY010000210.1:0-8607 GCA_964628175.1 uncultured Piscinibacter sp.
CACCACCTCGACCGTCGTTGTCACCATCAACGGCACCAACGATGCAGCCGTGATCTCCTCCGGCACGGGTTCGGTCACCGAGGATGTTGCTGTCTCGGGCGGCAACATTGCCACCGGTGGCACGCTCACCGTGACCGATGCCGACACAGGCCAGGCTTCGTTCCAAGCGCAGGCAGCCACCGCGGGCACCTACGGCATCTTTACGCTCGCCACCAACGGCACGTGGACCTATACCGCGGCCAACGGCAACCCGGCCATCCAGGCGCTCGGCGCAGGCCAGACTCTGACCGAGTCCTTCACGGTCCGCTCGACCGACGGCACCACCTCGACGGTCGTGGTCACCATCAACGGCACCAACGACGTGGCGGTGATCTCCGCCGGCACGGGCTCGGTCACCGAGGATCTTGCTGTCGCTGGCGGCAACATCACCACGGGCGGCACGCTGACCGTGACTGACGCCGACGCCGGGCAGGCTTCGTTCCAGGCTCAAGCCGGTACCGCCGGGACCTACGGCACGTTCACGATTGGCACCAACGGCGCCTGGACCTACACCGCGGCCAATGCGAACCCCGCCATCCAGGCGTTGGGTGTCGGTCAGACGCTCACCGAGTCCTTCACGGTCCGCTCGACCGACGGCACCACCTCGACGGTCGTGGTCACCATCAACGGGACCAACGATGCGCCCGTCGCACAGGCAGCCAGCTTCAGTGTGGCCGAGGATGCGGCGATCGTGAACGGCGCGGTCACCGCGACCGACATCGACAACGGCGGCACGCACAGCTTCGCACTGACAGGCGCGGCCCCGGCGGGCCTGACCTTCAACAGCAATGGCACCTACAGCTTCAACCCGGCCAACGCGGCCTATCAGTCGCTGGCTGCCGGCCAGACGCAGATCATCACCGTGCCCTACACGGTGACCGACAACGCCGGCGCCAGCTCGACGGCCAACCTGGTCATCACCGTCACCGGCGTCAACGACACGCCGACGATCGGCGGCCCGCTGACCGGCACGGTGCGCGAGGACACCACCCTCACCGCCACCGGCACGCTGACGATCAGCGATGCGGACGCAGGCCAGTCCGCCTTCAATGCGCGCACGGCGGTCGCCGGCACCTACGGCAGCTTCTCGATCACCACCGGCGGCGTCTGGACCTACACCCTGGCCAACGCCGCCGCCAACGTGCAGGCCCTGCCCGCCGGCAGCTCGGTGACCGATAGCTTCGTCGTCACCAGCGCCGACGGCACGCCGCGCACCGTGGTTGTCACGGTCAACGGCATCAACGACGCGCCCGTCGCGCAGGCGGCCAGCTTCAGCGTCGCGGAGGACGCCGCCATCGTGAACGGCACGGTGATCGCCACCGACGTCGACACCGGCAGCACGCTGAGCTTCGCGCTCAACGGCGCCGCCCCTGCCGGCCTGAGCTTCAACAGCAACGGCAGCTACAGCTTCAATCCGGCCAACGCGGCCTATCAGTCGCTGGGCGCCGGCCAGTCGCAGGTGATCACAGTGCCGTACACGGTGACCGACAACAACGGCGCCAGCTCGACAGCCAATCTGGTCATCACGGTCAACGGCACCAACGACGCGCCGGTGGCCAACGTCAACAGCGTCGCGGCGACGGAAGACGTGGCACTGACCATCGCGCCGGCCACGCTGCTGGCCAACGACACCGACGTCGACAGCGGCGACGTGCTGAGCATCACCAGCGTGCAGGGCGCCGTGGGCGGCACGGTGGCGCTGTCCGGCGGCAACATCGTGTTCACGCCGACGCCCAACTACAGCGGCGCAGCCTCGTTCACCTACACGGTGTCGGACGGCCACGGCGGCACGTCGACCGCGACGGTCAACGTCGCGGTTGCCGCGGTCGCCGACGCGCCGACGCTGGTGATCGACATGTCGACCTCGACCAGCGGCACGGTCACCAGCCCGGTGCTGCCACCGAGCACGGGCCTGACACGCGCCTTCTACGACAACATCGGCTCGGTCGACGCATCCAATGCCGGCAACATCTCGACGGTGGAGACGGCGGTCGAGACATCGACGGCGACCTCGACATCAATCGTCACGAACGTCGCCATTCCCACCGTCGGCGTGGACGACGCCTACCGCTACACCGGCTACATCTTCCTGGAGGCCGGCAAGACTTACACCGTCAGCGGCAGCCGAGACGACACGCTGATGGTCAAGCTCGGCGGCACGCAGGTCTACGGGGTGGGCTTCAACAACTGGGGTGCGTTCACGGCCACCAGTTTCACGCCGACGACCTCGGGCTACTACTCGCTCGAGATCACCGCGTACAACGGCGACGGCGTCGGCGACCTGGACATCAACATGTCGGTCAACGGCGCAGCGGCCGTCGACCTGAGCACGGCCAACTTCAGCCTCTATGCGAACGCGAGTGGCTTCGCCGGCGCCACCGTGAACGGCCCGCTGGTGCCGAACAACGACGGCGGCTACTTCCCTGCCGTCTACAAGGTCGGCAACGAAGACACCGCGATCCGCCTGGGCAACATCAGCGCCAGCCTGAACGACACCGATGGCTCGGAGACCCTGAGCGTGAGCGTCGGCAGCATCCCCGCAGGCGCGGTGCTCAGCGACGGCATCCACAGCTTCACGGCCGCGGCCGGTTCGACCAGCGTGAACGTGACGGGCTGGGCGCTGAACGATCTCACGCTGACGCCCCCCGCCCACTTCTCGGGCAACATCTCGCTGAACGTCTCGGCCACGGCCACCGAAGCCTCGGGCGGCAGCGCCACCACGCAGAGCCCGCTGGTGGTGGTGGTGACGCCGACCGTCGATGCGCCGGTGATCGCCGGCGACACCACGATCGTCACCATGGCCCAGGGCAGCGGTGGCCAGTCGACCGTCAACCTGCCGGTGCTCGCCACGCTCGTGGACGCCGACGGCTCGGAGACGATCTCCGTCGCGATCTCGGGCGTTCCCACGGGCGCCACCTTCAACCACGGCACATCGACCGGCAACGGTGTCTGGACCTTCGCCGCCGCCGACCTCGCCGACCTGACGCTGACGCTGCCGGCAGGCTACGCCAGCCCGGGCACGGGCACGGCGCTGACCGTGACGGTCGCCTCGACCGAAACGGCCAGCGGCTCGGCGGACTCCGTCTCGTCGACGATCACGCTGTTCGCGGACTACACAACCTCGACCACCGGCGGCGCCAACAACAACGCCAACACGCTCAACGGCAGCGGCGGCAACAACTACATCGATGGCCAGGGCGGCGACGACAACATCTCGGGCAACGCGGGCAACGACTACATCATCGGCGGCTCCGGTGCCGACACGCTCAACGGCGGTACCGGCAACGACATGCTGCTCGGCGGCATCGGCAACGACATCATCCTCGGCGGCACCGGCTCCGACATGATTCGCGGCGGCGCGGGCAACGACACGCTGACCGGTGGCGCCACCGCCGGCGCGGCCGACGGCACGGCCGACGTGTTCGCCTGGTCGCTGGCCGACGCGGGCACCGCGGGTGCCCGTGCCACCGACACCATCACCGACTTCAACGTCGGCGCGGTGTCCGCCGGCGGCGACGTGCTGGACCTGCGCGACCTGCTGTCGGGCGACGCGATGGGCGCGGGCAACACCGCGGGCAACCTGATCAACTTCATGGAGTTCGAGGTCAGCACCACCGGCGGCGTGACGTCGACGACCATCCACATCAGCTCGACAGGCCAGTTCACCGGCGGCGCCTACGTGCCGGGCCAGGAAGACCAGGCGATCGTGCTGCAGGGCGTCAACCTGCCGACCGCGCTCGGCCTGGGCGCCGGGGCCACCGATTCGCAGATCCTGCAGGAGCTGCTGACCCGCGGCAAGCTGATCGTCGACAACGCACCCTGAGGCGCGCGGCGGGTCGAGGCATCAACCCGCCGGGTCGCCCTGCGCACTGACCCAGGGGCCGGTCTGGCCGTCGACGCCGCACTGCCAGAGGGCAGCGGCATCGGCCTCGTCGATCACGCCCTCCGCCACCACCTGCAGCGACAGGCTGTGCAGCATCGCCACCAGGCCGGTGACGAAGCCGGCACGGTTGCCGTCACGGCTCAGGCCATGGCTGATGGCGGCGTCGATCTTGACGTAGTCCAGGCCGAGCTCGAACAGGCGCTCGATGCGGCTCAGGCGCTCGCCGGCATGTTCCAGGCCGAGGCGCGCGCCGGTGGGGCGAAGTTGCCTGCCGAGTTCGCGCACCAGCTCGAAGTGGTCGGCCGCGGCGGCTTCGGGCACTTCCAGCCAGACCTGGCGTGCCGCACGCGGCGACTGCAAGAGCTGCGCACGCAGCCGTGCGGCGAAGCCGCTGTCGGCCAGCGAGCCGATCGCCAGGTTCACGGCGCGCGGCTGGCCATCGTCATCGATCGCGCTGAGCGCGAGGGCCAGCGCACGCTCGTCGAGCGCGGCCGTCAGCCGGGCGCGCACGGCCAGCGGCAGCCAGCGGGCGGCCGGCTCGAAGCTGCCGTCTGCGTCCAGCTGCACGCGCAGCGGGCATTCCAGGTGCATCAGCCGGCCACCGGCATCGCGCACCGGGAACGCGACCAGTGCGATGCGGCCGTCGGCCAGTGCCTCGTGCAGGCGGCGCCGCCAGCCGCCTTCGCCCAGCTTGACCAGCGCCGCGCCGGCCTCGCCGGCGGTCTCGACGGCGAAGGCACCTTGCGCCTCGGCGCGCGCCAGTGCCATGTCGGCCTGGCTCATCAGCTGCGCCATCGGCACGCCATGCGCGAGCTCGACGGCGCCGGCGGCCACGGCCGCACTCTTGCCGAAGGCCGGCAGCACCGCACGCAGGCCCTCGGTGAGGGCGCGGGCGGTCTCTTCCGAGACACCGCCCACGGGCAGGCACATGGCGAAGTCCGAGCCATTGAGGCGGCCGACGAAGCAGCCCTTCACCCGCGCGGTGTAGGCCTGCAGGGCCTGCGCGATCGCGTCGAGCATGCGGTCGGCCGCGTCGTGGCCGAGCGTGCGGTTCAACTCGGCCAGGTCGAGCACGCGCAGCAGCACCAGCCCGCCTTCGGCGGCGCCGTCTTCGCGCATCAGCACGGTGGACAGCTGCCCCATGAAGTGGTTGCGGTTGGACAGGCCGGTCAGGGCGTCGCAGTTGGCCTGCCGGCGCAAGGTTTCGACCTGCGTCGCCTGACCTTCGAAGACCAGCTTCAGGCGCGCCACCATCGAGTTCATCGCACGCACCAGGCGGCGCAGCTCGGGGGCCGAGGGCTCGTCGACGGTGACGTACTCGCCGCGCTCCAGCGAGCGCGCCTGCTCGACGGTCAGCTCCAGGGGCCGGCGGATGCGGTTGACGATCAGCGCACCGGCCAGCGCCGCGAGGAGCCCGACGATGGCCATCGCCGCGGCGGCGCGCTTCACGGCGTGCCAGAGTTCGTCGTGCGCGAAGGTGTCGTGGCTCTGCACCTCGATGCGGCCGAGTGCCCGCCAGCCGTCGGACACCTGTGCCACCCCGGGAGCGACCTCGATCGGCAGCAGGCGCTCGAACCAGCCGGGCGCCTCCAGCGGGGCGGGAGCCGCCTCGCGCTGGAAGCGCTGCGTGCCGTCGGCAGCGACGAAGCGGATGCGCCGGTAGAAGCCGGTGTCGAACTGCGCCGACATCGCCAGCTCCATCAGCGCGGTGTCGCCCTTCTGCTGCGACAGCACCAGCGCCAGCGCCGTGGCGTTGTCGCTGTTCTTGAGTTGCAGTTGCGTCTGCAGCGTCTCGCGCATCGCGTCGGTGTGCACGGCCACGCTGCCCAGGAATGCCAGCACCAGCACCAGGAACAGCTTGAGCCAGATCTGGCCGATCAAGGACATGTTTTCCTCCCCAGACTCATTGGAACCCCTCCGCGCGCGCCTTCGCAAGGACCTCGCGCCAGCGCGACAGGCGGATGGTCGGGTCGCCCGCGGCCGCGCCGGCGGCACCCTGCCACAGGCCTTCGCTGTTGAAACTGAACACCGGCGTGAGATCGGGGCGGCGAGAAGCCGGCCTCAACTCGCCGATCAGGTTGTCCAGGATCAACGGTTCGCCGCCCGGCTGCGCGTAGTAGGCCAGCACCATGTGCGCCTGCACCGCGCCGCCCGGCCCTCCGATCGTCGCACGCACGTAGATCAGCCGCAGCCTGCTCACCGGCACGCCGGCGGCCATCAGGCTGAAGTACTTGGCGATGGCGTAGTCCTCGCAGTCGCCCTGGCCCTTCTCCAGCGTCTCCAGCGGGCTGGCCCAGTGGTCGTCGCTGCCCCAGGCCGTGGCGTCGTCCGTGAAGACGACCCGGCGGTTGAAGAAGTCGTTCACCGCGGCGAGCAGCGTGCGCTCGTCCATCGCCGCGGCACCCGCGAGCAGCGGCTGCAGGGCGCGCACCGCGTTCGCTGCGCGCGGGCCGATGCGCTGTGCGGCCTGCGTCATGCGGTCCTGGTCCCAGGCCCGGCCCAGCGAACTCGCCAGCGCGAGCGCCAGGGCCACGAGTGCCGCAGCGGGCCGCGCCCAGGCCATGGCCCGGCCGCGCCGAGGCGCGCCCGCAGGGCTGGCAGGGGCCGACGGCAGCGGCGGCAATGAAGGACGCATGGACGACCTGTTCTCGTCTGTTCGGCGTTCAGCTTGAGGCCGACCGGCCGGATCGGCCCACGCTCTCGTTCGCAATCTGTTGCAAACAAGCCTTCTCGTGATCTTCCGCCGTGAAAAACTTCGTGCATTACATCACCGCCGAACTGACGGGCGTCAGCCCTCACTACACTCGTGCGGGCTTGTACCGCGCCGTTGCGGTGACTCCGACGTAGCAGGAAGAACATGCATCTGAAGACCCGGGCGATCTGTGCAGCCATCACGTTGCTGTCCGCAGGCAGCATCGCCGCCCAGACCACCGACACGCTGCGCTCAGCCGCCGAGAAGGCCGTCAGCGGGAACCCCGAGGTCACCGCCCGCTTCAATGCCTTCCGCTCCGCCACCGACGCCGTCGACGTGGCGCGCGGCGGCTTCCTGCCCCGCGTGGACCTGAACGCCAGCGTCGGGAAGGACAACGACCGCATCAACGGCCGCCTGCCGACCGAATCGCAATCGCTCACGCGCAGCGCCGTCGGCCTGAGCCTGACGCAGCTGCTGTGGGACGGCCTGGGCACGCGCGGCGAAGTCACGCGCCTGTCGCACGACCGGCTGGCGCGCTACTTCGAACTGCTCGAGACCACCGAGCAGACGGTGCTCGAGGCTGCGCGCGCCCACATCGACGTGCAGCGCTTCCGGCGCCTGGTGCAACTCGCCGAAGACAACTACGTGCAGCACCGCTACGCCTTCCTGCAGATCCAGTCACGCTACAAGGCCGGCGTGGGCCGCGGGGTCGACCTCGAACAGGCGGGTGCACGCGTCGCGCTGGCCGAGTCGAACCTGGCCACCGAACAGGCCAACCTGCACGACGTGACGGTGCGCTACCAGCGCATCGTCGGCGAGCTGCCGCCGGCGCAGCTCAATGCGCTGAGCCTGCTCAAGCAGGGCGTGCCCGCCAGCCCCGGCGAGGCGATGGCGACCTCGCTGCGGACCAGCGCCGCGATCAGCGCCAGCATCGAGAACCTGCGCGCCGCGCGCGCCCAGGCGCAGGCCCGCGAATCGGCCTACCAGCCGCGTGTCGAGGCGCGCGTGCGCAGCAGCGCCGGGCGCAACGTCGACGGCATCCAGGACCAGACGCGCAACAGCGCCGCCGAGATCGTGCTGAACTGGAACCTCTACAACGGCGGCTCCGACCAGGCGCGCGTGCGCCAGCAGGTCGGCCTGATGAACCAGGCTGCCGACCTGCGCGACCGCACCTGCCGCGAGACGCGCCAGGTCGCCGCGATCGCCTACAACGACACGCGCAAGCTCACCGAGCAGCTCGTCTACCTCGAGCGCAACACGCTGGCCATCGAGAAGGCGCGCGACGCCTACCGCCAGCAGTTCGACATCGGCCAGCGCAGCCTGCTGGACCTGCTCAACGCCGAGAACGAGGTCTACACCGCGCGCCGCGCCTACGCCAACGCCGAGCACGACCTCGCACTGGCCTATGCCCGCACGCACGCCGCGATGAACCAACTCGGCACTCAGCTGGGCATCGCCCGCACCGACAAGTTCGCCGACGAAGCGGTCGGCTGGGCTGCCGACGGCGACGCGCCGTCACGCTGCCCGGTGGTGGTGGGCGAGATCAGCCCGAGCGACCGCGCCGCGCTCGACGCACGCGCCGAGGGCATGAAGGCCAACGCACCAGCAGCGGCCGGCTCGGCGCCGAAGCGCTGAGCCGTTCCCGGGTCTAGCGTTTCACCGGCGGCAGGTCGGTGCAGGCGCCCTCGAAGGCTTCGGCCGCCAGGCCGATGCTCTCGCCCAGCGTCGGGTGCGGGTGGATGGTCTTGCCGATGTCCACCGCGTCGGCGCCCATCTCGATGGCCAGGGCCACCTCGCCGATCATGTCGCCGGCATGCGTGCCGACGATGCCGCCGCCGACGATGCGGTGCGTCTCCTCGTCGAACAGCAGCTTGGTGAAGCCCTCGTCGCGGCCGTTGGCGATGGCGCGGCCCGAAGCCGTCCAGGGGAACAGGCCCTTCTTGACCTTCATGCCCTTGGCCTTGGCCTCGTCTTCGGTGACGCCGACCCAGGC
>CAZVLY010000211.1:0-5129 GCA_964628175.1 uncultured Piscinibacter sp.
AGCTCCAGCGACACGTTGTCGCCGGCCAGGATGCGGATGTGGTTCTTGCGCATCTTGCCGGAGGTGTAGGCCACCAGCTGATGGCCGTTCTCCAGCGTCACGCGGCAGCGCAGGTCGGGCAGGATCTCGTTGACGATCCCCTGCATCTCGATGAGTTCTTCCTTGGCCATGGGGTGCTCCTAGTGTTGCGATGAAAGGGGTGCCGCGGGCATGCCGATCCAGCGCAGGCCCTCGTCGGTGGCGTAGCGGATGGCGGCGTTCAGGGAGTCGAACCGCGGCGTGAGGCGCAGCACGCGATCGTGCGTGGCGCTGCCGCGGCCGGTGCGGATGGAGACGGACGGCGCAAATTGCCCGTCGTCGAGTTGTTTGATCAGCGGCGAGACGATGTACTTGCCGATTTCGATGGAATGCTTGATGCAGTGCTTTCGGTACAACCCGGGCGCGGCACACGGTCCGCTGCGCGGGGTCTGGAAGGAAAAGAGAGAGGGACCGGGTCCGCCCTTCGTGCCGTGCCCTGCAGGGCGTTTCGCTGCAGGTCAGCCGGGGGTGGGGACGGGGTCACGCCGAGCGATCGGCGCCGGTGCAGCACGTCATGGCGTCTGGCCGCACCTGTCGTCGTTGAGGGGGACCGCGGTGAGGCGGTCGTCGACGAGTGCCGGCATTATAGCGGGCGATGCAGGGGGAGGTGGCGCGACCGGCAGGAATCGAACCTGCGACGTGGCCTTCGGAGGGCCGCATGATATCCACTTCACCACGGTCGCACGCCAGGGCGGATTCTACCGCCCTGGGTCGAACGGGCCCCGTTCGAGGCCGCGTCAGCGCTTGTGGTGCGCCGGCGCGAGCTCGTAGACCGGCGTCTTCAGGCCGGCCTGCCGCGCCTTCAACTGCAGCGACAGGAACTGCGAGTAGTGGCGCGACTGGTGCAGGTTGCCGCCGTGGAACCACAGGTGCGGCACCTGCGTGGGCTTCCACATGTTGCGCAGCTCGCCCTCCCACGGCCCCGGGTCCTTGGTCGTGCTCGACCCCAGGCCCCAGACCTTGCCGACCTTGTCGGCCACCTCCGGCGAGATGAGGTCGGCCAGCCAGCCGTTCATCGAGCCGTAGCCGGTGGCGTAGACGATCAGGTCGGCCGGCAGCTCGGTGCCGTCGGACAGCGTCACCGACTTCGGGTTGATGCGCTCGATGTTGACGCCGCTCTTGAGCTTCACGCTGCCGTTGGCCACCAGCTCGGAGGCGCCCACGTCGATGTAGTAGCCCGAGCCGCGGCGCAGGTACTTCATGAACAGGCCCGAGCCGTCGTCGCCGAAGTCGAGCATGAAGCCGGCCTTCTCGAGCCGGCCGTAGAGGTCGGCGTCGCGCTTCTTCATCTCCTCGTACACCGGGATGTGGAAGCCGTGCATGATCTTGTAGGGCACCGAGGCGAAGATCAGGTCGGCCTTGTGGTGATCGATGCCGCTCTTCACCGCCTGCTCCGAGTACAGGCCGCCGAGCGCCAGCTCCATCAGCGAATCGGACGGCGCGATGTGCGTCGAGCTGCGCTGGATCATCGTCACGTCGGCGCCGTTCTCCCACAGCGCGGCGCAGATGTCGTGCGCCGAGTTGTTGGAGCCGAGCACGACGCACTTCTTGCCCTTGTACTTCTCGGGGCCGGGGTGCTTGCTCGAATGGTGCTGGTCACCGAGGAAGGTCTCGGCGCCAGGGATCTTCGGCACGTTCGGGTAGCCCGAGACACCCAGCGCGAAGACCAGCTCCTTCGGGCGCAGCGTGACCGGCTTGCCGTCGCGCTCGACCTGCACTTCCCACTCCTGCGTCTTCTCGTTGAACGAGGCCTTCTTGCAGACCGTGGAGCCCCAGTAGTTGAGCTCCATGACCTTGGTGTACATCTCCAGCCAGTCGCCGATCTTGTCCTTGGGCGCGAACACCGGCCAGTCGTCCGGGAAGGGCAGGTAGGGCAGGTGGTCGTACCAGACCGGGTCGTGCAGGCACAGGCTCTTGTAGCGGTTGCGCCAGGAGTCGCCGGGCCGCGCGTTCTTCTCGATGATGATGGCCGTCACGCCCAGGCGGCGCAGCCGCGCGCCGAGCATGATGCCGCCCTGCCCGCCGCCGACGATCACCACGTACGGCTGCTCGCTGTAGCCCAGCGTCTTCGCCTCGTCCTCGCGCTGCTCGGCCCAGCTCTTGCGGCCCGGGTGCACGCCATGCTCGGCGCCCTTGATGCGGTTGGCACCCTTCTTCTCCTCATGGCCCTTCAACTCGGTCATCGTGGTCAGCAGCGTCCAGGCCTTGCCGCCCTTCAGGCGCAGGTGGCCGCGGCCGCGCGCCACGCCGGTCTCGAACGTGAACCAGGCGTCGGTGATGCCGTCGGCCTCGGTGGCCTCGCCCTCGAGGGCGAAGTTCGAGGGCTTCGTGTCCGCGAGCCGCGCCTGCAGCATTGCGCGGATGGCCGCCGGCCCTTCCTGCGTGCGGATGTTCCAGGTGAAGGCGACGAGGTCGCGCCAGTAGCAGTCGGCGTCGAACAGCGCGAGCGTGGCGTCGATGTCGCCGCGCGCCAGCGCGCGCCCGAAATCATCGAGCCAGCGCGTGGCCTGCTCGGTGGGCGAGATCAGCGTGTCAGTGGTCATGCGTGTGTCTCCATCGGATGAATACCCCGGCCGCATGGCGGGCCGGTGCCTGATGGAGATCAAGTTGTGTGCCTGCAGCAAACCGGGCCGGCCCGACGCTGCTGCGCCAGGGCGAGGGCCGCACCGGTGCTGCGCTTGCGAGGTGTGGCGCTGCACTGCTGCGCCGCAGCATCGCAACCCGTTCACCTGTCACAGTGAGACAGGTGTCACAGGGCCGGCCTGTGACACCTGGCACGCGGCGCTAATGCAGCAACGGGTCGTCGAGCTGGTTCGGCGAGGCGATGCCCCAGCGTTTCATGCGGCGGTACAGGGTCATGCGCGACACCCCCAGCGTGCGTGCCGCGCTGCTCACGTTCCAGTGCGCTGCGCGCAACTGCTCCAGCAACTGCGCGGCCTCGCGCGAGCCGGCCGCCGGCGCCGCCGCACCCGGTCCGCGCGGCGCGGCGGCGCGCAGGCCGTCGGGCAGGTCGCTCAGTTCGATCGGCCCCGGGCCGGCGACGCTGCGCGCGTAGTCGAGCACGTTGCGCAGTTCGCGCAGGTTGCCGGGCCAGCGGTGCGCGAGCAGCCAGGTGCGCGCCTCGGGGCTCAGCTGCGGTGCGCTCTGGCCGCGCGGCAGCTCGTGCTGCAGCAGCCGGTCGATCATCCAGCCCAGGTCGCGGCGTTCGCGCAGCGGCGGCAGCGGCAGGTGCGCGCCGTTCAGGCGGTAGTAGAGGTCGTCGCGGAAGCGGCCTTCGCGCACCAGCGCTTCGAGGTCGGCATGGGTGGCGGCGATGACGCGGATGTTCACCGCCACCGGCCGCGTCGCGCCGATCGGCAGCACCTCGCGCTCGGCCAGCACGCGCAGCAGCCGCGCCTGCAGCGAGCGCGGCATGTCGCCGATCTCGTCGAGGAACAGCGTGCCGCCGTCGGCCTCCTGGATCAGCCCGCGCTTGCCCTTCGGCCCCGCGCCCGAGAAGCTGCCGGGCAGGTGGCCGAACAGCTCGCTCTCGATCAGCGTCTCGGGAATCGCCGCGCAGTTCACCGCCACGAAGGGCCGCGCGCGCCGCTCGCTGGCGCTGTGCACGGCCTTGGCGAAGAACTCCTTGCCCGAACCCGTCTCGCCGGTGATCAGCAGGCTGACAGGCGAGTTGAGCAGCCGCGCCGCACGTTCGATCTGGCGGTCGAGCACCGGGTCGCCGCCGGACAGCGCCGCCAGCGGCGCCGGGATCTGCCGCTCCGCCAGGCTGCGCGCCGGGGCCACGCGCGTGGGCGGCGGCGTGGCCGTCATGAAGACGAGCTGGCGGCCGCCGGCGAGCAGCACGGCGCGCTGGTCCGAGGGGCGCGTGTGCACGAAGCGGCCGAGGTCGTTGAACGAGGCGTCGAAGATCCTCTCGAAAGCACGGCCGAGCAGCGGCGTGCGCGCATCGGTCTCGAGCAGGCGCTGCGCGCGGCGGTTGTGGCCGATGACGCGGCCGCTGGCGTCGATGGCCAGCAGGTACTCGGGGTTGACGTCGAGGAACTGCGGCGCCGCCGACAGCCGCAGGATCCACTCCTGCGAGAAGCGGTGCAGGAAGGCGGCGTTCTCGATGTGGTTGGCGTAGACCTTCACCAGCTGCAGCGCGAGGTGCTGGCTGGCCTTGGGCTGCGGCGAGCTCAGCGCCGAGATGTCGAGCACGGCGTTGAGCCGGCCGGCCGCATCGAACACCGGCGCGGTGGTGCAGGTCAGCGGGATGTGCGTGGCATCGAAGTGGTCGCCCAGGTGCACGGTGAGCGCCTCGCCGGTGCTGATGCAGGTGCCCACGCCGCAGGTGCCGGCATGCTGCTCGCTCCAGTCGGCGCCGAGGTACAGGCCCGCCTTGCGCAGGCTGGGCTCGACCTGCAGGTCGCCGATGAAGTCGACGGTGACGCCGCGCGCGTCGGTCAGCAGCACCACGTAGCCCATGCCGGCGACCTGCTGGTAGAGCGTCTCCAGGCCGTGCCGCGCGATGTGCAGGAAGGCTTCGAGCTGGTCCTGGTGCTCGCGCAGGCGGTCGGGCGGCAGGATGACCGCCTCCTGCATGCGCGTCGGGTCGAGCCGGTGCTCGTGCACGCAGCGGTGCCAGGAGCTGCGGATGATCTCGTCGTGCGTCTGCGCCACCGGCGCGTGCATGCCGTCGGCAGCCACCTGCATGACGGTCGCGATGTGCTCGCGCTGGAAGGACTCCATCGCCTGTCTCCTGTCGGGGCGGCACCTCGACACGGGCACCTGCGAAGGCCCGACCTTGGCGGCGTCGCGCCCGCCTGTCAAGCCGGGGGCTACATCACCGTGGCGTGCGGGTGCTGCGGGTGCTCCAGCGTGTCGGCGATCAGGCGCAGCGCGTGCTCGCAGTCCTCGCGCGTGAGCGCACCGCCCAGGCAGATGCGCACGGCGTCGGGCGGGTCGGCGTCGGTGGCGAAGGCGGCGCTGGCGACCACCGCCACGCCCTGGGTGCGCAGGTAGGAGGCGAACTCGACCACGCTCCACGACGAGGCCAGCGGCAGCCAGAGGTG
>CAZVLY010000211.1:5229-8601 GCA_964628175.1 uncultured Piscinibacter sp.
CTGCGCAGCCCGGCGCCCAGGCACTTGGAGAAGCCGGTCACGTAGTAGGTCAGCTCGGGCGCCAGGCGCGCCATCGGCATCGGCCGCTCGCGCGGCAGCATCGCATAGGCCTCGTCCTCGATGATCGGCACGGCATAACGCAGCGCGACGTCGGCCAGCGCCTCGCGCCGGCTGCGCGACACCGTCAGCGTGGTCGGGTTCTGCAGCGTCGGGTTGAGGTACAGCGCCTTGGGCTTGAGCGTGCGGCAGGCCTGCTCGAACTCGGCCGCGCTCGGGCCCTCGTCGTCCAGCGTCAGCGCGTGCAGCTGCACGCCGAGCTGCGTGGCGATCGCCTTCAGCCCCGGGTAGGTGAGCGACTCGGCGCAGATCACTTCGCCCGGCCGCGCCAGCTGCGAGACCAGCGCGGTCAGCGCGGCGTGGATGCCGGGGCACACGAGCAGGCGCGAGGCGTCAATGTCGGGTAGGCAGGGGCGCAGCCACGCCACGCCGGCGGCCTTGTCTTCGGGCGTGCCGCCGAAATCCTGGTAGCGCAGCATCGCGTAGAGGTCGGCACGTGCCATCAGCTCGGCGGCGCTGTCGTGCATGCGCGCGAGCAGTGCCGCATCGGCCGGCTCGGGCGGCAGGTTCATGGTCATCTCGGCGGCACTGCCGCCGCGCAGCGGCAGCGCCGGCGCATGGCCGCGCACATGCGTGCCCATGCCCGGGCGCGAGTCGATCAGGCCGCGCTTGCGCGCCTCCGCGTAGGCGCGCGCCACCGTCGTGTAGTTCAGGCCCAGTTCGTCGGCGAGTTCGCGCAGCGTGGGCAGGCGGTCGCGTGCCGCGAGCCGGCCGGTGCGCAGGTCCTCGGCGATGAGGTCGGCGATCAGACGATAGGCGGGCTGGTCACTCGCTTCGATGCGGCGCCGCCAGTGCTGGGTGGGTTTGCTCATGGCGGCGGCTTTGAAGGCAGGCATTGATCGCATCGCTTGCATGGGGCGTGCCCGCGTCGACGGGCCGTTCTGCCCCGCGCCGGTGCGCCGCGGGCCGTTGATCGGAGGCATTGATCGCATGCGCGGGCCTCGATGCGGTGCGCGCCTTCCGCGCCTCGACGCGCACCCGAAAAGACCCCACTGCCGGCATTGACAGGCTCGCACCGCATCGCGGCTCATTGATCGCGCCTTGATCGCATTTGTGTGGCCGCTGCACGGCCCGCGATGGCACGGCGGATGCAATGAAGAAGGTGCGCGCACCCCACACCCCCTCACGCACACCGGAGTCCACACCATGCCGAAAGTCACCAAGCCCGCGAACCAGAAGGGCGAGTTCCTCGTCGACTACGAAGAGAAGGTGTTCGAGGACGTGAAGTCGTCCAAGCCGGGCGAGAAGGCGCTGGTCACCTTCCACACCGTCGCGTTCGAAGGCTCGATCGGCTTCGTCAACCTGCTGCAGGCCACACGCCTGCAGCGCAAGGGCTTCGACACCTCGATCCTGCTCTACGGCCCCGGCGTCACGCTGGGCGTGAAGCGCGGCTTCCCGACGCTGGGCGACGAGGCCTTCCCCGGCCACCTGAACTTCAACAAGCAGATCGAGAAGTTCATCGGCGAGGGCGGCAAGGTCTACGCCTGCCGCTTCGCGCTGCAGGCGCTGTACGGCCACGGCGAGCCGAGCCTGATCGAGGGCGTCAAGCCGATCAACCCGCTGGACGTGCTCGACTGCATCCTGCTGCACCGCCGCGACGGCGCGTTCATCCTGAACACCTGGACGCTCTGAGCATGGCCAGCCGTGTCGTCCGCGCCGCCGCGGTCCAGATCGCCCCCGATCTGGACAGTGCGGACGGCACGCTGCACAAGGTGCTGGAGGCAATCGCCGGCGCGGCCGCGAAGGGCGCGCAGCTGGTCGTCTTCCCCGAGACCTTTGTGCCCTACTACCCCTACTTCTCGTTCGTGAAGCCACCGGTGGCGCAGGGCCCCGAACATCTCAAGCTCTACGAGCGCGCGGTGCTCGTGCCCGGCCCGGTGACGCAGGCGGTGGCCGCGGCGGCGCGCGCGCACGGCATGGTCGTCGTGCTCGGCGTCAACGAGCGCGACCACGGCAGCCTCTACAACACGCAGCTGGTGTTCGACGCGAACGGCGAGCTGGTGCTGAAGCGCCGCAAGATCACGCCGACCTACCACGAGCGCATGGTCTGGGGCCAGGGCGATGCGGCCGGGCTGAAGGTGGTCGACACCGCCGTCGGGCGGCTGGGCGCGCTGGCCTGCTGGGAGCACTACAACCCGCTGGCGCGCTATGCGCTGATGGCCCAGCACGAAGAGATCCACTGCGCGCAGTTCCCCGGCTCGCTGGTGGGGCCCATCTTCGCGGACCAGATGGGCGTGACCATCCGCCACCACGCGCTGGAGGCCGGCGCCTTCGTCGTCAACGCGACGGGCTGGCTGAGCGACGCGCAGATCACCGCCATCACGCCCGACCCGGCGCTGCAGAAGGCGCTGCGCGGCGGCTGCTGCACGGCCATCGTCTCGCCCGAGGGCGTGCTGCTCGCGCCGCCGCTGCGCGAGGGCGAGGGCATGGTGATCGCCGACCTCGACCTGGCGCTGGTCACCAAGCGCAAACGCATGATGGATTCGGTGGGCCACTACGCCCGCCCCGAGCTGCTGAGCCTGGCGATCGACGATCGCCCGGCCACCCCGATGACCCGCTGGAGCGACACCCATGGACACGACCCTGCCCCTGCCGAGCCGCGAACTGATGACGGAGCTGCAATCCTTCGGCTTGCGGCTGGCTGATGCGCAGACCTTGAACGCCGGCGTGGCCAGCCGCCGCGGCGGCGCCGGCCCGTCCGACCACAAGGCGGTGACGGTGGACGGCCACACGATCATGGTGCCGGTGCACACCGGCAGTGCCTTCGCCTCGCCCTACCTGGCTCAGGCGCCGGATGCGAACGGCCGCAGCACGGTGATGAAGGGCAGCATCGCCATCGCGCAGATCGAGTTCCCGCGTTCGCCGCGCTTCTACAAGATGCAGACGCTCGAAGGCGTGCCCTACTCGCACATCGCCACGCTGCACGGCGCCGACGTGCTGGCCACGACCATCCTGCAGACCTGCATCCGCTACGAGAGCCGGCGCAAGGCCTGCAAGTTCTGCGCGATCGGCCAGTCGCTCGCCGCCGGCCGCACGGTGGCGCACAAGACGCCGGAGCAGCTCGCCGAGGTGGCGCGTGCCGCCGTGCTGCTCGACGGCGTGAAGCACATGGTGATGACCACCGGCACCCCGCCCGGCGACGACCGCGGCGCGAAGGTGTTGGCCGACAGCGCCTTCGCGATCAAGGCGGCGGTGAACATCCCGATCCAGGGCCAGTGCGAGCCGCCGGACGACGACCGCTGGTTCGAACGCATG
>CAZVLY010000212.1:0-8569 GCA_964628175.1 uncultured Piscinibacter sp.
AGACGCCGCGGCTGTCCGGCAAGGAATACCGCCTCGACGTGGGCCTCAAGGAGGGCATCAGCCAGGAGGTCGCCAAGAAGCTCACCAAACTCATCCGCGACGAAGGCCCCAAGACGGTCAAGGCGCAGATCCAGGGCGACGAGTTGCGGGTGCAGGTGGCGCGCCGCATCCGCTCGAAGTTGCGCGACGGCGACTTCGTTGCCCGCCTGGGCGGCGACGAGTTCGCCGTGCTGCTGTCGCCGATCCGAGCTGCCGAAGATGCCCAGCGCATCGCCGCGGCGATCGCCGCGGCGATCCGGGTGCCGATGGACAGTGCCGCCTTCGGCCGCATCGAGGCGAGCGCGAGCGTCGGCGTGGCGATGCTGCCCGTGGCGGGCGGCAGCCTGGAGCAATGGCTGGCCGCGGCCGACGCGGCGATGTACCGCGCCAAGGCGCGTTCACGCGGGTCGGTCGAGGTGTTCGAGGCGCGCATCGACGACGAAGTGCGGCCGCTGGTCGCTTAGGAGCAGTCCGTGAGAACGAAGTACCCGAAACCCTGGGCCGGCCGCTGGCTGCTGGCGGGTCTCGTCGCCGCCCTGCTGGGCTGCCAGAGCGCACCGCCGGCGTCGGTCGATGCACGGGCTCAGCGCCTGGTGGCGCTGCAGAAGCTGGGGTTCACGCCAGTGGCAGACGCCTGGGAACTCAAGCTCGGCGTGAAGCTGCTGTTCGAGTCCAACGTCGACGAGGTGTCGCCAGACGGCCGCACCGCGCTGGCGGAGGTGGCACGCACGCTGTCGAGCGTGGGTGTCGAGCGGGTGATCGTCGAGGGGCACACCGACAACGTCGGTTCGGCCCGGCTCAACGAGGCCTTGTCGCTGCGGCGCGCCGAGTCGGTGGCCCAGCAACTCTCGCTGTCGGGCATGAACGCCGCCGGCATCGAGCGGCGCGGCCTCGGCTTCTACAAGCCGATTGCCGACAACGCGACGCCAGAAGGACGCGCCCAGAACCGGCGCGTCGTCGTCACCGTGCGGGCCGACTGAACCGCCGATGGCCCGGCCCGGCTCAGGAGTGCGCCGGCTTGTAGTAGCGGGCTTCGAGCAGCTTGGCGTTGGTCAGGTGAAGCGCAACCATGATGCGCTCCAGCCACGTGAGCTGCTGGATGCGGCCATCGGGCAGCGCCAGCACAGGCCCGAGGATGGGCTCGTCTTCGATGCGCGATTCCTGGTACTCGCGAACGGGCAGTGAGTCGATCATGGCGTCCCCTTCCTTGGTTGGAGCCGGTACGGCTGTCCCTGCGACCGGCTTGTAACAGCTTGTATTTTACGCGACGCTTTCACGCCGTGGAAGGGTTTCGTGCCGCTGTTACCTTGACAAGGCGGGGGCGATCTTGTGCACGGCCCCGTTCTTCATGATCAGGCACAGGCGCTGCGCGTCCTGCAGCACCCGCACGTCGCGCAGCGGGTCGCCGTCGACCAGCAGCAGGTCGGCCAGCCGGCCTTCCTGCACCAGCCCGACGTCCAGGCCCATCAGCTCGCCGCCGATGCGCGTGGCGCACTGCAGCGCCTCGCTCGGCGTGTAGCCGAACAGCTTGACGAAGTGCTCGATGTCGCGCGCGTTGGTGCCCTGCGGCGTCCAGGCGAAGCCGTAGTCGCCGCCGATGACGACGCGGATGCCACGCTTGCGCATCTGCTCGTAGGTGCGCTGCGAGCTCTCCAGGCAGCGCTCCATGCCCAGGTCCTGCGCCATCGCGCGCGTGATGCCGAAGGCCTCGGCCTCGTAGAGCGTGTTGTGGATCAGCCCGATCGCCGGCCCGACGAAGATGCGATCGCGTGCGGCCTCCAGCAGGTCGAGCGCCTCGCTGTCGGCCATCTCGCAGTGGTAGATGACGTCCACGCCGCACTGCACCGCGCGCTTGACGGCACTGGAGGCGCGCGAGTGCGAGGCGACGCGCCGGCCGAAGTCGTGCGCCACCTCGCAGGCGATGCGCACCTCTTCCTCGCGCATCACCGTCATGCCGCCCTTGGCGGGCACGAAGTCATCGCCCGAGATATTCAGCTTGATGTTGTCCACGCCCTCGCGGATGCAGGTGCGCACGGCACGCGCGATGGCCTCGGGCCCGTCGGCGACGATGCCGAAGCTGTCGCGCGCCATGTGAAGGCGGTTCTCGTCGCCCAGGCCGCCGGTGACGGTGATCTCCGGGCTCGCGGCGCGGATGCGCGGGCCCGGGCTTCGGCCGGACTCGACCTCGTTGCGCACCACCACGTCGAGCCGCAGCTTGGCACTGGCCGCGCTGTAGGCACTGGTGAAGCCGGCGTCGAGCAGCGTCCTGGCGTTGTGCAGCGTCGCGATCGTGTGTTCCTCGGGCGGGATGTCGCCGAGGTCGGTGTTGCGCTGCGCGCCGCAGAAGGACAGGTGGGCGTGGCCTTCGACCAGGCCCGGCATCAGCGTCATGCCCTGGGCATCGACGACCTGCGCGTCGTCGGCCGGCAGTGCCGCCGCGCCCTTGGCGACGCGGGCGATGCGCTCGCCCTCGACCAGCACCTCGGCTGCGAACGGCGCGGCGCCGCTGCCGTCCCACACCACGCAGTTGCGGATCAGCGTCTTCATGGGCTCGTCTCCTCGCGCGGTCGTGCACGCCGGCGTGGCGTGCCGGGGGGTCAGACGCCCCAGCGCAGGGCCGCAGTGTGCACGGGTGCGTCCCACAGCGCCAGCGTGGCGCTGTCGGCGGCGCTGACGGTGATCGAACAGCCGGCCATTTCCAGCGAGGTGACGTAGGAGCCGGTGAGGAAGCGCGCCACCTTCACGCCCGCGCCGGCCAGCACCTTGCGCGCCGCATGCACCATCACGTAGAGCTCGAGCAGCGGCGTGCCGCCGAAGCCGTTGACGAGCAGGATGACCTCCTGCCCCGGCTTGAGCGCCAGGTCCTTGAGGATCGAGCCGGTCAGCTCCTCGGCGATGTCGTCGGCGGTGGTGTGCTTGACGCGGCGCCGCCCCGGCTCGCCGTGGATGCCCACGCCCATCTCCATCTCGTCGATGCCGATCTGGAAGGTCGGCTTGCCGGCGGCCGGCACGGTGCAGGAGGTCAGCGCCACGCCCATCGAGGCGGTGGCCTTGTTGACGGCGTCGCCCAGTGCCTTCAGCTCGGCGAGCTTGCCGCCGCGCTCGGCGGCGGCGCCGACGATCTTCTCGACGATCAGCGTGCCGGCGACGCCGCGCCGTCCGGTGGTGTAGGTGGAGTTCTCGACGGCCACGTCGTCGTTGACGATGACGGTCGCGTTCTCGCGGTCCAGCATCTCGGCGGCCATCTCGAAGTTCATCATGTCGCCGGAGTAGTTCTTCACGATGAAGAGCACGCCGGCGCCGGCCTCGACCGACTGCGCCGCGGCCAGCATCTGGTCGGGCGTGGGCGAGGTGAACACCTGGCCGGGGCAGGCTGCATCGAGCATGCCCAGGCCGACGAAGCCGGCGTGCAGCGGCTCGTGGCCCGAGCCGCCGCCGGAGATCAGCGCCACCTTGCCAGGCTTCACGTTGCGGCGGCGCACGAACTGCCGCTCCGCGCCGAGCGTGACGATGTCGGCATGCGCCGCGGCAAAGCCGTCCAGGCTCTCGGCCAGCACGGTCTCGACGTCGTTGATGAGCTTCTTCATGGGGGTTCCTGCCGGGGGTTCAGAGCGTGTCACACAGGGTGGAGATGATCAAGGCCATCGAGCGCGAGCCCGGGTCGACATGGCCGAGCGCGCGGTCGCCGAGGAAGGATGCGCGGCCCTTGATGGCGTCCATCTGTGCGGTGGCCTGGGCGCTGTCGAGCGCGCACTGACGCACCCGTGCGACCAGATCGTCGCCGCCGGCGGCGAGCACCTTCTGCACCGGGTCGAGCACGTCGAGCAGCGTCTTCTGGCCGACCTCGACCTTGCCGAGTTTGCTCAGCGCGGCGATGCCGGCGGCCAGCGCGCGCGCCACGTCGGCCGCAGCGGGCTGCGCCGGCAGTTCCTTGCCGAGCGTGACCATCAGCGTGCCGAACACCGGCCCCGACGATCCGCCCACGGTGGACATGCAGGTCATGCCCATGGTCTTGAGCGCGTCGTTCAGGCTCTTCGTCTCCAGCTCGGCCATCTTGGCCTGGATGGCCAGCGCGCCGCGGCGCATGTTCAGGCCGTGGTCGCCGTCGCCGATGGCCGAGTCGAGCTCGGTCAGCTCCTCCACGTGGTCGACCAGCACCTGCGTGCAGGCCTGCAGGGTTCGTTTCAGGTCCATCAGGCAACTCCGGGAATGCGCTGTCCGGCGGCGTCGAAGAACAGCGGGGCACTGAACTCCACCGACACGGCGCGGCCGGGCTCCAGCCCGCGGGTGTCATGGCACAAGGTCACGAGTTCGACATCGCTGCTCGCACCGCCCAGCGCCACGTGCACGTGCGTCTGGTCGCCCAGGTGCTCGATGCGCCGCACCAGCGCCTGCGCGTGGCCGCGGTCGTGGCCGTTGGCGGGGGCCAAGCGCGTGCCGTCGGGCCGCACCCCCACGGTGGCAGCGGCAGCGGGGGCGGGCAGGGTGCCGATGGCGTCGCGTGGCAGCAGGTTGATGCGCGGTGCGCCCAGGCGCGCGGCCACGTAGGCGCTCACCGGGTCCTGGTAGATCTGCTGCGGCGTGCCCACCTGGACCAGGCGACCCTTCTCGAGCACGCCGATGCGCGTGGCCAGCGTCATCGCCTCGGTCTGGTCGTGCGTGACATACAGCAGCGTGGCGCCCAGGTCCTGCTGGATGCGCTTGAGCTCCAGGCGCAGGTCGTTGCGCAGCTTGGCGTCGAGCGAGGACAGCGGCTCGTCCATCAGCGTGAACGCCGGTTCGCGCACCAGCGCACGGCCGATCGCCACGCGCTGCATCTGCCCGCCCGAGAGCCGGGTGGCCGGGTTGGCCAGCTTGTCGTCGATGCGCAGCATCTTCGCCACCGCGGTGACCTTGCGCCGCACCTCGTCTTCCGGGAGGCGGCGCATCGGCGAGCGCAGCGGGAAGGCGAGGTTGTCGAACACGTTCAGGTGCGGGTAGAGCGAATACTGCTGGAACACGAAGGTGACGTCGCGCAACGCCGGCGCGAGTGTGGTCATGTCGTGGCCGCCGATGTGCACCGAGCCGGCGTCGGGCCTCTCGAGCCCGGCCGCCAGGCGCAAGGTGGTCGTCTTGCCGGCGCCGCTGGGGCCGAGCAGCACGATGAATTCGCCCGAGGCCACTTCGAGGTTCATGTCGGCGATCGCCTGCACCTCGCCGAAGCGCTTGGAGATGCCCTTGAGCAGCAGGTCAGCCATGGGCGGCTCCAGCGACAGCCTGCGAGCGCGAGGCGCGCGTCGGCGAGGCCGCTTCGTGGCGCACCGTGCGCAGCGCGCGGCCGCTGGCGGCGTCGAACAGCGAGACCTGCGCGGCGTCGAAGGCCAGGCCGACCCGATCGCCGCGCTGCGCCGGCACCTCGGTGCCGACGCGGGCGCGCAGCAGCGTGCCCTGCGCCGTCTGGCAGGTGACGACCTGGCTGGTGCCCAGGTACTCGGTGCCCAGCACCTCGGCGCGCACGGCCGAGTCGGCGCTGAAGCGCACGTGCTCCGGCCGCACGCCATAGAGCAGCTTCGGCGCGGGCGCATCCTCGCGCAGCTCGGGCGCGGCCACCAAAGCCTCGCCCAGGCGCACCTGCCGCGCGCCGGCCGCATAGCCGCCCTCGAAGGGCAGGAAGTTCATCGAGGGCGAGCCGATGAAGTCGGCCACGAACACGCTGGCCGGCCGGTCATAGACCTCCTGTGGCGCGCCGAGCTGCTCGATCACGCCCTGGTTCATGATGGCGATGGTGTCGGCCATCGACATGGCCTCGAGCTGGTCGTGCGTGACGTACACCGTGGTGGCCTTGAGCCGGTCGTGCAGGCCACGCAGCTCCTGGCACATCAGCTCGCGGAACTCGGAGTCGAGCGCGCCCAGCGGCTCGTCCATCATGAAGGCCAGCGGCTGGCGCACGATCGCGCGGCCCAGCGCAACGCGCTGGCGGTCGCCGCTGGACAGGCCAGACACCGGCTTGTCCAGCAGGTGCTCGATGCGCAGCACGCGCGCCGCCTCGGCCACCTTGGCGGTGATCTCGGCGCGCGGCACCCCCTGCGAAACCAGCGGGAAGGCAATGTTGCGCCGCACGTTCAGGTGCGGGTAGAGCGCGAAGAGCTGGAACACGAAGGCGATGTCGCGGTGCGAGGCGCGCTTGAAGGTGACGTCCGCGTTGCCGAGGAAGATCTGCCCGGAGGTCGGCAGCTCCAGCCCGGCGATCATGCGCAGCGTGGTCGTCTTGCCGCATCCCGAGGGGCCGAGCAGGCAGAAGAACTCGCCGTCCTGGACGGTGAAGCTCGAGTCCTTCACCGCGGTGAAGTCGGCGAAGGCCTTGTGCAGGTTCTGGACACGAATCTCGGCCATCAGGTGCTCAGTCGGGAAACTTCGAGACGATCGTGAACATGACGACACCGGCGAGCGTCGTCACGAACGACCAGGTGAACAGCACCAGCGCGAACGGCTGCAGCATCATGAAGATGCCCAGCGCGATGACGGCACAGGCGGCCATCTCCAGCGGCCCGCGCCGCAGCCACTTCGGCCAGCGGGAGTTCGTGCTCATTTGCGCACTGCCCCGAAGGTGATGCCACGCAGCAGATGCTTGCGCAGCAGCACGGTGAAGACCAGGATCGGCACCAGGAACAGCATCGTGCCCGCCGCCACCGCCGGCCAGTCCTGCCCGCCCTCGCCGATGATGATGGGGATGAAGGGTGGCGCGGTCTGCGCCTCGCCGCTGGTGAGCAGCACCGCAAAGGCGTATTCGTTCCACGCGAAGATGAGGCAGAAGATCGCCGTGGCGACAATGCCGGTGGTGGCCTGCGGCAGCACCACCTTGCGGAAGGCCTGCAGCCGCGTGTAGCCGTCGACCATCGCGGCCTCCTCGTACTCGCGCGGGATCTCGTCGATGAAGCCCTTGAGCAGCCACACCGCCAGCGACACGTTCACCGCGCTGTAGAGCAGGATCATGCCGAGCCGCGTGTCCGACAGGCCGAGCTCGCGGTACATCAGGTAGATCGGGATGGCCACCGCGATGGGCGGCATCATGCGCGTGGACAGGATGAAGAACATCAGGTCGTCCTTGCCCGGCACCTTGAAGCGCGAGAAGGCGTAGGCGGCCATCACGCCCAGGCCGACCGACAGGATCGTCGAGCCGATCGCGATGATCAGCGAGTTGCCGAAACGCGGCAGGTAGTTCGAGCGGCTCACCACCACCATGCTGTTCTTGCGCGCGATCGACTCGCAGGCGCTGTCGGCCGGCGGCAGGCTCTTGATGTACTCCTCGGTCTGCCGCGAACGTGTGGTGAAGAGATTGCAGTAACCCTCGACCGAAGGCTCGAACACCAGCTTGGGCGGGTAGCTGATCGAATCCGGCGGGCTCTTGATGCTGGTGAGCAGAATCCACAGCAGCGGCACCAGCGTGATGCACGCATACAGCACCACCACGGCCATCGCGATGCGTTTGGAGGTGGCGGTGGGTTCGACCACCGAATGCGCGGTGCTGATGCCTTGGCTCATGGGGTCAGCGGTTCTTCACCGCGTTGAGGGCCTTGACGTAGATGTTCGCGAGGCCGAACACCGCCACGAACAGGATGATCGCCAGCGCCGACGAATAGCCGGTGCGCCACTTCTCGAACGCCTCGCGCTTGAGCGTGATCGACACCACCTCGGTGGTGGATCCCGGCCCGCCGTTGGTCAGCAGGTTCACGAGGTCGAACATCTTGAAGTTCTCGATGCCGCGGAACAGCACCGCCAGCATGACGAAGGGCAGCACCATCGGCAGCGTGATGCTCCAGAACTGGCGCCAGGCCGAGGCGCGGTCGACCTCGGCCGCCTCGTAGATGTAGTCGGGGATGCTGCGCAGGCCGGCCAGGCAGATCAGCATCACGTAGGGCGTCCACATCCAGGTGTCGACGATGACGATCGCCCAGGGTGCCAGCTTCACCGAGCCGAGCATCTCGAAGCTCGAGGGCGGCACGCCGGTGAAGAAGCTCACCGCGTAGTTGAACAGGCCGATCTGCGGCTGGTACAGGAAGGCCCAGAAGTTGCCCACCACCGCCGGCGACAGCATCATCGGGATGAGGATCAGCGTGGTCCAGAAGCCGTGGCCGCGGAACTTGCGGTCGATCAGGTAGGCCAGCGTGAAGCCGATCAGCGTCTGCAGCGTGATGGTCCAGAACAGGAAATGCGCGGTGGCCTGCATCGGGCCCCAGATGTCGGGGTCGGTGAGGATCGAGACGTAATGGTCGATGCCGACCGAGACGACCTCCGCATTCGGCCGGTTGGCGCGGAAGTTGGTGAACGACAGCCGCACCGTCCAGATCAACGGGAAGATGTTGATCGCCAGCAGCAGCAGCATCGTCGGCGCGATGAACAGCCAGGCGATGGCGCGGTCCGACAGGCCGCGCATGCGCCGGGCGATCGGTGCGGGCGTGGCCTGGGCGGCGCGTTCGGCGAGGGAGGGGGAGTTCATGACAGAGGCTCGGGTCGGGGCCGGCTTCGAGGAAGCCAGCCCCGGGGCACGATT
>CAZVLY010000213.1:0-3135 GCA_964628175.1 uncultured Piscinibacter sp.
CGCGCCGGGCAGATCGACAAGCACACGCGGCGCGCCGAGCTGTCGCTGGCCGGCGTGCCCTTCGCGGTGAAGAACCTGTTCGACATCGCCGGACTGCCCACGCTGGCCGGCTCGAAGATCGAGCGCGATGCCGCGCCCGCCTCGCGCGACGCGCTGCTCGTGCGCCGCATGGAGGCGGCCGGCGCGATCCTCGTCGGCGCGCTCAACATGGACGAGTACGCCTACGGCTTCACCACCGAGAACACGCACTACGGGCCGACGCGCAATCCGCACGACCTGACGCGCATCTCCGGCGGCTCCTCGGGCGGCTCGGGCGCGGCGGTCGCGGCAGGGCAGGTGCCGCTGACGCTCGGCTCCGACACCAACGGCTCGATCCGCGTGCCTTCTTCGCTGTGCGGCGTGTTCGGCCTCAAGCCCACCTACGGCCGCCTGCCGCGGCTGGGCAGCTACCCCTTCGTCGCCAGCCTCGACCACCTCGGCCCCTTCGCGCGCAGCGTCGCCGACCTCGCCTTCGCCTACGACGCCATGCAGGGCCCGGCAACCGACGACCCGGCCTGCGCACAGCGCCCGCCCGAGCCGACGCGCGAGCTGCTGGGCCGCCGCGCCGACGGCTTGCGCATCGCCGTGCTCGGCGGCTGGTTCCGCGAGATGGCGATGCCGGAGGCGCTGTCCGCCGTCGACGCCGTCGCGCAGGCGCTGGGCACCACGCGCCTGGTCGAACTGCACGACGTCGACCGCGCGCGCGCCGCCGCCTTCCTGATCACCAACGCCGAGAGCGCCACGCTGCACCTGGCGGACCTGAAGACACGCGCGCAGGATTTCGAGCCGCTGTCGCGCGACCGCTTCCTCGCGGGTGCGCTGCTGCCCGCCGCCTGGATCGTGCAGGCGCAGCGGGTGCGCCACGCCTTCGCGCGGCAGCTCGCACGCGCCTTCGAGACGGTCGACGTGCTGCTCGCCCCGGCCACGCCCTGTGTCGCGCCGGTCATCGGCACCGAGTGGCTGGAGATCAATGGCCAGCGCCTGCCGGCGCGCGCGAGCATGGGAGCGCTGACGCAGCCGATCTCGTGCATCGGCCTGCCGGTGGTCACCGTGCCGCTGTGGGGCTGCAACCCGGCCGCGCCGCACCTGCCCATCGGCGTGCAGGTGATCGCCGCCCCCTGGCGCGAGGACCTGGCGCTGCGCGTGGCCGCCGAGCTCGAGGCGCAGGGCCTGGCCACCGCCCCCGTGGCCGCCTTGAACTGAGCCGCGCATGGACATCAACCTGCCCGAGATCCACGCCGAAGTCAGCGCCGTGTTCGCGCTGTACGAGCAGGCGCTGACGAGCAACGACGTGACGCTGCTGGATCAGCTGTTCTGGGACTCCCCGCACACCGTGCGCTACGGCGTCGGCGAGAACCTGGTCGGCATCGAGGCCATCCGCGCCTTCCGCAACGCACGCTCGCCGGTCGGCCTGGCGCGCGAGCTGCGCCACACCGTCATCACCACCTTCGGCCGCGATCTCGCCACCGCGATGACCGAGTTCGTCCGCCCCGCCGTGAGCGGCCGCCAGAGCCAGACCTGGGTGCGCACCGCCGCGCCCGGGCACGGCGGCTGGCGTGTCGTGGCCGCCCACGTGAGCCTCTTGCCCAAGCCAGCACCCATCCAACCCTGAACGAGGAGAACCCCATGGACCACCCCACCCACGATGCCCTGCGCCGCCGCCTGCTCGCCGGCTCCGCCCTCGGCGCCGGCTCGCTCGTGCTGCCCGGCGCGCTGCGCGAGGCGCTCGCGCAGACGCCGATCGTCGTCGGCGTGATCTACGTCGGCCCGCGCGGCGACTTCGGCTACAACCAGGCGCAGGCGCAGGCGGCCGCAGCGATCAAGAAGCTGCCCGGCGTGAAGGTGGTCGAGGAAGAGAACGTGCCCGAGACCGCCGCGGTGCAGAAGACCATGGAGGCCATGATCAACCAGGACAAGGCCTCGCTGATCTTCCCGACCTCGTTCGGCTACTTCGACCCGCACATGCTGAAGATGGCGGAGAAGTACCCCAAGGTGCGCTTCGCGCACTGCGGCGGCATGTGGACCGAAGGCAAGCACCCGAAGAACACCGGCAGCTACTTCGGCTACATCGACGAGTGCCAGTACCTGGCCGGCGTCGTGGCGGGCTACACCAGCAAGACCAAGAAGCTCGGCTTCATCGCCGCCAAGCCGATCCCGCAGGTGCTGCGCAACATCAACGCCTTCACCATGGGCGCGCGCTCGGTCGACCCGAGCATCACCACGCGGGTGATCTTCACCGGCGAATGGTCGATGCCGGTCAAGGAGGCCGAGGCCTCGACCAGCCTGATCGACCAGGGCGTGGACGTGCTGACCTGCCACGTCGACAGCCCGAAGGTGATCATGGAGACGGCGGAGAAGCGCGGCATCTTCTGCAGCGGCTACCACGCCAGCCAGGCCGCGCTGGCCCCCAAGGGCTACCTCACCGGCGCCGAGTGGGACTGGGCCACGCCCTACAACGCGCAGATCAAGGCGGCGCAGAGCGGCGCGCCGATGCCCAACTTCCTGCGCGGCGGCCTGAAGGACGGCTACGTGAAGATGTCGCCCTACGGCGCCGCGGTGGGTGCGGCCGCCAAGGCCAAGGCCGACGAGATCAAGGCGCTGATGGTCAAGGGCGGCTACGCGATCTTCAAGGGCGGCCTGAAGGACAACAAGGGTGCGGTGGTCATCCCGGCGGGCAAGAACCTCGACCAGTTCGATGCCGAGCTCGAGAAGATGAACTACCTGGTCGAAGGCGTCATCGGCTCGATCCCCGGCTGATCGGCACCACGCCATGAGCAGCATTCCCGTCCCGGCCAACGCGCCGGCAGCGGAGCCCTCGGCCGCAGCGCTGAAGTGGCGCGCGCTGGCCGAGTCGCTGGTGCCGGCCGCGGCCGCGCTGCTGCTGACGGTGCTGCTGTTCTCGGCGGCCGTCGCGCTGGCCGGCTTCAATGCCTTCGAGGTCTGGGGGCTGATCGTGCTCGGCGGCTTCGGCGACGCCTTCGCGTGGCAGAACACGCTGCAGCGCGCCGCGCCGCTGATCCTCACCGGCCTGGCGGTGGCGCTGCCGGCGCAGGCCGGGCGCGTGATCATCGGCAACGAGGGCGCGCTGGTGCTCGG
>CAZVLY010000213.1:3235-4916 GCA_964628175.1 uncultured Piscinibacter sp.
ACCATGCCGGGGCTGGACGTGCACTACGGCCTGCTGCTCGGCCTGCTCGTCGCACTGGCCGCCTGGGCCGTCATGCGCTTCACGCCGCTCGGCCTGGCGCTGCGCGTGGCCGGCGGCAACGCGCGCACCGCGCTCGGCGTCGGCCTGCCGGTGGTGAAACTCACCATCGGCGCCTGCGCGGCCGGCGGTGCCTGCGCGGGCCTGGCCGGCGCGGTGGAAGTGGCGGCCGTGCACGGCGCGGCCAACGCCTCGCTGATCGCCGGCTACGGCTACACCGGCATCCTGATCGCCTTCGCGGCGCGCTTCTCGCCGGCCGGCGTGGTGCCGGTGGCCATCCTCGTCGGCGGCATCGCCGCCAGCGGCAGCCTGCTGCAGCGGCGGCTCGGCCTGCCCGACGCCGCGGTCACCGTGCTGCTCGGCTTCGCCTTCGTCGCGCTGATCGCCTGCGAGACGCTGCGCGGCAGGCAACTCTTCAAGGCCAGGTCATGACGGACGCGAGTGCACTCGGTTGGTGGGGCGTGCCGCTGGCCATCCTCGGCGGCGCGATCCGCGTCGGCACGCCGCTGCTGTGGGTCAGCCTGGGCGAGACGGTCACCGAGAAGGCCGGCCGCATCAACCTCGGCCTCGAAGGCACGCTGCTGATGGGCGCGATGACCGCCTTCGCCGTCTCGCTGGCCAGCGGCAACCCCTGGCTCGGCTGCCTGGCCGCCGCCGGCGTGGGCGTGCTGCTGGGCATGCTGCACGGCGCGCTGTGCAGCCTGAACCGCGTCAACGACACCGCCATGGGCATCGCGCTGATGCTCGCCGGCTCGGGCCTCGCGTTCTGGCTCGGCAAGCCGCTGATCCAGCCGAGCGCACCCGGCCTGCCGGCGATCGCGCTGGGCGGCTGGTCCGACCAGGCCGCGGTGAAGGCCTCGCTGGCCATCAACCCGCTGTTCGCCATCGGCCTCGTGCTCGCCTTCGCCACGCACTGGGCGCTGGGCCGCACGCGCTTCGGCCTGCGCCTGCGCGTGGTCGGCGACAGCGAGAACGCGGCGCGCGCCTTCGGCCTCTCGCCCACCGCCTACCGCATCGCCGCCACCGCCTTCGGCGGCGCCTGCGCCGGCGTGGGCGGCGCGTCTCTCTCGCTGGTCTACCCCGGCGCCTGGAGCGAGGCGCTGTCCAGCGGGCAGGGCGTGATGGCGGTGGCCTTGGTCATCTTCGCGCGCTGGGACCCGCGGCGCTGCGTGCTCGCCGGCCTGCTGTTCGGCGGCGCCAGCGCGATCAGCCCGGCGCTGCAGGCATTGGGCTACAGCCAGGGCTACTACCTGCTCGCCGCGCTGCCCTACGCGCTGACCCTGGCCGTGCTGATCGGCCTGGGCAAGCCCGGCCCGAGCCACGGCGCGCCCGGCGAACTCTCGCTGAACCGCTGAGGAGCGAATCCGATGAAACCCTTGCCCACGGTCGACGCGAACCCCTACGCCTGGCCCTTCGACGGCGACTGGACGCCGTCGAACACCGCGCTGGTCATCATCGACATGCAGACCGACTTCTGCGGCATCGGCGGCTACGTCGACCGCATGGGCTACGACCTGTCGATGACGCGCGCGCCGATCGTCCCGATCCAGGCCCTGCTCACGAAGGCCCGCGCGCTCGGCATGCACGTGATCCACACCCGCGAGGGCCACCGCCCCGACCTCGC
>CAZVLY010000213.1:5016-8438 GCA_964628175.1 uncultured Piscinibacter sp.
TGCGCGAGGCCAACGACCGCGGCTTCGAGTGCCTGATCGTCAGCGACGGCACCGGCGCCACCGATCGCGGCAACCACGAGGCGGCGCTGAAGATGGTGACGATGCAGGGCGGCGTGTTCGGCGCGGTGGCCGCGTCGGCGACGATCCTCGCGGCGCTGGGCTGATGCCATGAGTGAACTGATCCCGCCCCAGATCGAGCCGACTGGCGCCGCCAAGGTCGAGATGCTGAACTTCAGCAAGCGCTTCGGCGCGCTGCAGGCACTCGACGACGTCTCGATGACGGTCGAGGCCGGCTCCTTCCACGCCCTGCTCGGCGAGAACGGCGCCGGCAAGTCGACGCTGGTGAAGTCGCTGATCGGCTTCTACCAGCCCGACACCGGCAGCGTGATGGTCGACGGCCGCGAGCGTGCCATCGCCAGCCCGCGCGACGCCGCCGCGCTCGGCCTGGGCATGATCTTCCAGCACTTCACCGTGGTGCCGGGCATGACGGTGGCCGAGAACCTGGCGCTGGCGCAGCGCGACCTCGGCGCCTTCATCGACTGGAAGGCCGAACGCGCGAAGCTCGCGGAGTTCATGCGCAGCGCGCCGTTCCCGCTCTCGCTCGATGCGCGCGTGGCCGAGCTCGCCGCGGGCGAGAAGCAGAAGCTGGAGATCCTCAAGGCGCTGTACGCGAAGCGGCGCTTCCTCGTGCTCGACGAGCCGACCTCGGTGCTCACGCCGCAGGAGGCCGACGAGGTGCTCGGCCGCGTCAAGACGATGTGCCGCGACGGCATCCTGTCGGTGCTGATCATCACGCACAAGTTCCGCGAGGTGTTCGGCTTCTGCGACGAGGTGACGGTGCTGCGCCGCGGCCGGCGCACCGGCGCGGCCCGCGTCGAAGCGACCTCGCGCGACGAGCTTGCCGGCTGGATGATGGGCGTGGCCACCGACGCGACGGCGCTGCCGGCCTCCACCTCGGGCCGCGCCCCCAGCCCGCCGCCGGTGGCGCAGGACACGGTGCCGCGCCTGGACGTGCACGGGCTCACGGTGCTCGGCAGCGAAGGCCGCCGTGCCGTCGACGGCCTGTCGCTGTCGGTGCGCGCCGGCGAGATCGTCGGCGTGGCCGGCGTGTCGGGCAACGGCCAGCGCGAGCTGGTGGCCGCGCTCACCGGCGCCATGCCGATCGACAGCGGCGAGGTGCGCATCGACGGCCAGCCCTACCGGCCGACCCGCTCGCAGATGCAGCGCTTCGGCGTGCGCAGCCTGCCCGAGGAGCCGCTGCAAAACGGCTGCGTCGGCAAGCTCACGGTGGCCGAGAACCTGGCGCTGCGCAACTTCGACCGGCCGCCGCTGGCGCGCGGCGCGCTGCTGTCGCGCCCGGCGATGCGCACGCAGGCGCTGGCGCAGATCGAGGCCTACCGCGTGAAGACGCCGGGGCCGGACGCGCCGATCGAGACACTCTCCGGCGGCAACGTGCAGCGAGCCGTGCTGGCGAGGGAACTCGCCGCGGATCCGATCTCGCCGCGCCTGCTGATCGTCGCCAACCCCTGCTTCGGCCTGGACTTCCAGGCCACCGCCGAGATCCATGCGCGGCTGCGCGCAGCGCGCGACGGCGGCGCCGGTGTGCTGCTGGTCAGCGAGGATCTGGACGAGCTGCTCGCGCTCGCCTCGCGGCTGCTGGTGCTGTCGCACGGCCACATCGCGCTCGAGTCGCCGACGGCCAACGCCGACATCGGCAGCATCGGCCGCGCGATGGCCGGCGACATGCATGCGGGCGGGCAGCAGGACACCCAGCCGCAAGCGCTTCACGTGAGGGCCGCCTGATGCCGACCGTGCACGCCCGCCCCTACGACTTCCCGTTCGACCCGGCGCACACCGCCGTGCTGATGATCGACATGCAGCGCGACTTCCTCGAGCCCGGCGGCTTCGGCGCGATGCTGGGCAACGACGTCTCGCTGCTGCGGCCCATCGTGCCGGCCTGCGCGCGGCTGCTCGCGCTGGCGCGCGCCGAGGGTTTGGCGGTGATCCACACGCAGGAGGCGCACGATGCGCAGCTGGCCGACTGCCCGCCGTCGAAACGCGCGCGCGGCGCCTTGAGCTGCGGCATCGGCGACCCCGGCCCGCTGGGCCGCGTGCTGGTGGCCGGCGAGCCGGGCGCGGGCTTCGTGCCCGAGCTGCTGCCGCAACCGGGCGACATCGTGCTGCGCAAGCCGGGCAAGGGCGCCTTCCACGCCACCAGCCTCGATGCGATCCTGCATGCGCAGGGCATCACGCACCTGCTGATCGGTGGCGTGACCACCGAGGTCTGCGTGCAGAGCACGATGCGCGAGGCCAACGACCGCGGCTACGAATGCCTGCTGGTCACCGACTGCGCGGCGAGCTACTTCCCGCAGTTCCATGCCGCTGTGATCGAGATGGTGGTGGCTCAGGGCGGCATCGTCGGCTGGGCGGCGACGCTGGCGGACATCGAGGCGGCGCTGCGCTGAGATGCTCAAGATCGTCGCCAAGCGCCTGCTCGGCGCGCTGCCCAACCTGGCCGGCGTGATCGTCGTGACCTTCCTGCTCACACGTGCGCTGCCCGGCGACCCGGCGGCCTACTTCGCCGGCGGTGCGGCCACGCAGGAGGCGGTGGACCAGGTGCGCGCCCAGCTCGGCCTGGACAAGCCGATGGTCGAGCAGTTCTTCCGCTACGTGGCCGATCTGTCGCGCGGCGAGCTCGGCACCTCCCTCACCACCGGCCAGCCGGTGCTGCAGGAGCTGATCGTGCGCCTGCCCGCCTCGATCGAGATGGTGCTGCTGGCGCTGGTGCTGGCCTGTGCGATCGCGCTGCCGTTGGGCGTGCTCGCCGCCACGCGGCCGGGCTCGTGGATCGACCAGCTGTGCCGGCTGGTCACCACCGCCGGCGTCTCGCTGCCGACCTTCTTCACCGGGCTGGTGCTGGCCTACGTCTTCTACTTCCTGCTCGGCTGGGCGCCCTCGCCGCTGGGCCGGCTCGACCCGATGTTCTCGCCGCCGCCGCAGGTCAGTGGCTTTTACCTGATCGACGCGGCGCTGATCGGCGACGGCGCGCTGTGGTGGGCAAGTTTCAAGCAGCTGATCCTTCCGACGCTGACCATGGCCATCTTCGTGCTCGCGCCGATCGCACGCATGACGCGCGCCTCGATGCTGTCGGTGCTGGGCAGCGACTTCATCCGCACCGCGCGCGCCTCGGGCCTGACCAGCGGCACCGTGCTCGTCACCTATGCGCTGCGCAATGCGCTGCTGCCGGTGGTGACGACGCTGGGCATGGTGTTCGGCTTCATGCTCGGCTCCAGCGTGGTGATCGAGAAGGTGTTCGGCTGGCCCGGCGTGGGCAGCTACGCGATCGACGCGCTGACGGCCAGCGACTACGCGCCCATCCAGGGCTTCGTGCTGGCGATGGGCGTGCTGTTCGTGCTGCTCAA
>CAZVLY010000214.1:0-8427 GCA_964628175.1 uncultured Piscinibacter sp.
CCTGCATGCCCGGCACCGGGCTGCTGTTCACCGAGGCCTGCCGCGGCGAGGGCGGCTTCCTGCTCAACAAGGACGGCTACCGCTACCTGCAGGACTACGGCCTCGGCCCGGCCACGCCCGAGCCGCGCAACAAGGCCATGGAGCTCGGCCCGCGCGACCGGCTGAGCCAGGCCTACTGGCACGAGAAGCAGAAGGGCCGCACCCTGCCCGGCCCGCATGGCGCGGTCGTGCAGCTCGACCTGCGCCACCTCGGCGAAGCCAAGCTGCGCGAGCGCCTGCCGCAGATCTACGAACTCGCCGTCGAGTACCTCGGCGTCGATCCGGCGAAGACGCCGATCCCGGTGCTGCCGGCGGTGCACTACACGATGGGCGGCATCGTGGCCGACGGCCGCACCGCGTCCACGCTGCCGGGCCTGTTCTCGGCCGGCGAATGCTCCAGCGTCGGCATCCACGGCGCCAACCGGCTCGGCTCGAACTCGCTGACCGAACTGCTCGTCTTCGGCAAGCTCGCGGGCCTGGAGGCCGCCGCCTTCGCGAAGGCGGCGCCGGACGGCCACATCGCTTCCATCGCCCGCCTCGCCGAGGCCGCCAGCCAGCGCGCGCTGGCCGTCGCCGAGCGGCGCGGCGGCGGCGAGCGCATCGCCACCCTGCGCCGCGAGATGGCGCAGAGCATGGAAGACGGCTGCGGCATCTACCGCACCGCGGCCACGATGCAGGCCACCTGCGACAAGCTCGCCGAGCTGAAGCAGCGCCTGAAGCAGGTGCAGCTCGACGACCACTCGCGCGGCTGGAACACCGAATGGCTGCTCGCCATCGAGCTCGGCTACCTGCTCGACGTGGCGCAGGCGATGGCGCACTCGGCGCTGGCGCGGCGCGAGTCGCGCGGCTCGCACCAGCGCCTGGACGGCTTCGCGCAGCGCGACGACGTGAACTTCCTGAAGCACAGCCTGGCCTTCCACGCCGGCGACGACGCACCGCGCATCGATTACGGCCCGGTGAAGATCACCCGTTCGCCGCCGGGCACGCGGGCCTATGGCGCCGCCGGCGAGGCAGCCGACCGACAGGCGAAGGAGGCGGGCCATGTCTGACACGCCGAAGACCATCGAGCTCGAGGTGCTGCGCTACCGCCCCGAGCAGGAGAGCGAGCCGGTCTGGCAGCGCTACACCGTGCCCTACACCGACGACATGTCGGTGCTGCAGGCGCTGCAGCAGATCAAGGACGACCAGGACGGCTCGCTGAGCTTCCGCTGGTCGTGCCGCATGGCCATCTGCGGCAGCTGCGGGATGATGGTCAACGGCAAGCCGCACCTGTCGTGCCAGACCTTCCTGCGCGACCTGCTGCCCGGGCCGGTGCGCGTCGAGGCGCTGGCGCATTTCCCGATCGAGCGCGACCTGGTGGTCAGCGTCGACGGCTTCGTCAAGAAGCTCGAGAGCATCACGCCCTACATCGTCCCCAAGGAGCCGCGCACGCTGGCCGAGGGTGAATACCGGCAAACGCCCGCACAGCTCGAGCAGTTCGAGCAGTACAGCGGCTGCATCAACTGCATGCTGTGTTATTCGGCCTGTCCGCAGTTCGGCCTCGACCCCTCGTTCACCGGCCCGGGCGTGCTGGCGCTGCTGCACCGCTACAACGCCGATTCGCGCGACGGCGGGCAGGCGCAGCGCATGGAGGTGCTCGGCTCGACCGAGGGTGTGTGGAACTGCACGGCGGTGGGCTACTGCTCCGAGGTCTGCCCGAAGGGCGTGGACCCGGCCAACGCCGTCAACCAGAACAAGGTGAACAGCGCGAAGGACTACTTCCTGCGCTTCCTGTCGCCGCGCGGGAGCAAGGCATGAATCGGCCCTACGTGCGCCCGATGGCGGGCTGGTGGAAGCGCGACCCCTTCTTCGTGCGCTACATGGCGCGCGAGCTGACGGCCTTCGCAGTGGGCGCCTATGCGGTGATCCTGTGCGTGGGCGTGCTGCGGCTGGCACAAGGCGAGGCCGCCTGGAACGGCTGGCTCGCGGCGCTGCGCTCGCCGGTCTCGATCGCGCTGCACCTCGTGCTGCTCGTCGCGATGGTCGTGCACGCGAAGAGCTGGTTCGAGATCATGCCCAAGACGATGCCGATGATCCATGTCGGCGGCCAGCGCCTGGGCGCCCGGACGATCACGCGCGCCGGCTGGGCGGCGACGCTGCTCGCCTCGCTGCTGCTGATCGCGCTCGTGTGGGGATGGCGATGAAGCGCTCCCACGCACCGATCTTCTGGCTGCTGTTCGGCGGCGGCGGCATGCTGGCCGCATTGTTCGGTACGGCCTTGGTGCTGGTCACCGGGATCGTGGTGCCTCTGTCCGGCAGCGAGGTGCTGGCCTACCCGCGCATGCTCGCCTTGGCCCAGAGCGTCGTCGGCAAGGCCTTCGTGCTCGCGGTGATCGTGCTGTTCGCCTGGCATGCGGCGCACCGCATCCTGTGCAGCCTGCACGACGTGGGCATCCACAAGGGGCTGGTGGCCAAGCTCAGCTGCTACGGTGCGGCGATGCTGATCAGCCTCGTCGCCGCCGCAAGCCTGTGGCGCATCGGCTTCTAGCGCCCGTTCACCAGCTCGCTTCGCGCTCCGGCGTGGCGCCGATCTTGTGGATGGACAGGTCGGCGCCTTCGTATTCCTCCTCGGGTGTCAGGCGCAGCGAGGTCAGCGCCTTGATGGCGCCGTAGACGACCAGGCCGCCCACCAGCGCCCACGCCACGCCGGCCAGCGTGCCGAGCAGTTGCGCGACGAAGCCCACGCCACCCAGGCCACCCAGCGCGGTCTGACCGAAGATGCCGCAGGCGATGCCGCCCCACGCGCCGCACAGGCCGTGCAGCGGCCACACGCCGAGCACGTCGTCGATCTTCCAGCGGTTCTGCGTCAGCGTGAACATCGCGACGAAGATCGCGCCGGCCACGCCGCCCACCAGCAGCGCGCCCGCCGGGTGCATCACGTCGGAGCCGGCGCACACCGCCACCAGGCCGGCCAGCGGGCCGTTGTAGGCGAAGCCTGGGTCGTTCTTGCCCAGCAGCACGGCCACCAGCGTGCCGCCGACCATCGCCATCAGCGAGTTCACGGCGACGAGGCCGGAGATCTTGTCGATGGTCTGCGCGCTCATCACGTTGAAGCCGAACCAGCCCACGGCCAGCACCCAGGCGCCCAGCGCGAGGAAGGGGATGCTCGAGGGCGGGTGCGCGCTGATGCCGCCGTCCTTGCGGTAGCGGTTGGCGCGGGGCCCGAGCAGCAGCACCGCCACCAGGCCGATCCAGCCGCCCACCGCATGCACCACCACGCTGCCGGCGAAGTCGTGGAAGGCGACGCCGGCGACCGACTCGATCCAGCCCTGCAGCCCGAAGCGCCCGCCCCACACCGCGCCCTCGAAAAGCGGGTAGATGGCGCCGACGATCACCGCGGTGGCCACGAGCTGCGGTCCGAAACGCGCGCGCTCGGCGATGCCGCCGGAGACGATGGCAGGAATCGCCGCCGCGAAGGTCAGCAGGAAGAAGAACTTCACCAGCTCGTAGCCGTTCTTCGCCGCCAGCGTCTCGGCGCCGCTGAAGAAGCTCACGCCATAGGCCACCGTGTAGCCGATGAAGAAGTAGGCGATGGTCGAGACCGCGAAATCGACCAGGATCTTCACCAGCGCATTGACCTGGTTCTTCTTGCGCACCGTGCCGAGTTCGAGGAACGCGAAGCCGGAGTGCATGGCCAGCACCATGATCGCGCCCAGCAGAATGAACAAGGCATCGGTGCCTTGCTTGACCTGATCCATCGGTTGGCCCCTCGTGCGTCGTTGTCGTGCCCGTCGCACCGGAAGCGGACGAAAGGCGCACCAAGTTAGCAAGTCGTGTGCCTTGATTGGTGCACCACTTCTGCACCGACTCGGTGAGATTCATGCAAGCCATGAACGCTTTCGGTGCATTCACGCACGATGCTCGTGCGTCGCCTCGGGCGGCTATGCTGGCGCGCCATGGCCGAACCGTTCAAGAACCTGATCAATGCCGAGGTGGTGCGCCTGATGCGGCGCCACCTGAAGCGCGCCTGGGCTGGCTTCGACGCACAGCGATTCGAGGCGCTGGCCGGCCACGGGCTGGAATCGCTCGAGCTCAAGGCGCGGGCGCAGCACCTGTGCGCGGCGCTCGAGGCCACGCTGCCGGCGGATTTCGAGTCCGCCGCCGGGATCATCGAGGCCAGCCTCGCGCCGACGCCGGGCGACGAGGACCTGTCGGCCCTGCGGGCCGGCGATCATGGCCTGGCCGGCTGGGCCGTCTGGCCGCTGGCGGAGTTCGTCGCCCGCCGCGGCCTGGCCACGCCGGAACGCGCGCTGCAGGTGCTGCACGCAATCACGCAGCGCTTCACCGCCGAATGGGCGGTGCGGCCCTTCATCGCCGAGCATCCCGGGCTGGCCTTCGAGACGCTGCATCGCTGGGCGCGCGACCCCAGCCCGCACGTGCGCCGCCTGGCCAGCGAAGGCAGCCGGCCGCGCCTGCCCTGGGGCGCGCAGCTCAAGGGCCTGATCGCCGACCCGTCGCCGACGCTGCCGCTGCTGGCCGCGCTGCAGGACGACGAGAGCGAGTACGTGCGCCGCAGCGTCGCCAACCACCTGAACGACATCGCCAAGGACCACCCGGCGCTGGTGGCCGAATGGATCGAGACCCACTTGCCGCAGGCCCCGCCCGAACGCCGTGCGCTGCTGCGCCACGCCAGCCGCACGCTGATCAAGCGCGGCGATGCGCGCGTGCTCAAGGCCTGGGGCCTGGGTCGGCGCTTTGCCGGTGAAGTGAAGCTCGCCGTGTCGCCGAAACGCGTGGTGCTGGGCGGTGCGGTCGAACTGTCGCTGACCCTGTCATCGACGGCGAAGCGCACGCAGAAGCTCGCGATCGACTATGCCGTGCACCACGTGAAGGCCGATGGCCGCGCGAGCGCCAAGGTGTTCAAGGGCTGGGTGCTGGAGCTCGCGCCCGGTGAAACGCGCGAACTGCGCAAGCGGCACTCGATGCGGCCGGTGACCACGCGGCGTTACCACGCCGGCCGGCACGTGGTGGACCTGCGCATCAACGGCGAGGTGCGCGCCGAAGCCGCCTTCGAGCTGAAGCTCTGAACGCGCGGTCGTTCCGCTCAGCCCAGCACGCGCGCCCACTCGTCGGCATCGAAGCCGACCAGCACCGTGCCGCCGCGCACCAGCACCGGCCGCTTGATCACGCTGGACTGCTCGTTCATCACGGCCAGCGCACTGGCCGCATCGGTCACGGCGGCCTGCCGGGCCGGGTCGAGCTTGCGCCAGGTCGGGCCGCGGCGGTTGAGCAGCTTCTCCCAGCCGTGCAGCTTCATCCACGCGCGCATCTCGGCCTGCGGCACGCCCTGCTTCTTGTAGTCGTGAAAGGCGTGGGCGAAGCCCCGCTCGTCGAGCCAGGCACGCGCCTTCTTGACCGTGTCGCAGTTCGGGATGCCGTACAGGGTGATGTTCATCGCCGGAAGATGCCGTGAAGGGGTTTGTCCACATCGTCGCAGATCGGGTCGGGGCCGTAGCCCGTGTCCTCGACGATGCCCGCCTCGCTGAGGCCGACCTGGAACCACTGGCAGAACGGGCTCGCGTAGCGGTACGACCAGACGGTCTGCGTCTTGTGCCAGCCGACGTAGCCGACGTTCGACGGCCGGCCGATCGTGCGCAGCACCTCGTCGGCGGTCGCGCCAGCGCGGATGGCGTTGAACTGCTTCTCGGTGAGCACCTGGGTGGCCGATGTCAGCCGGCCCTGGCCATCGACGTCGATCATCCAGGTCTGCTTGCCGAAGGGGCCGCGCGCGTACTCCAGGCGCTGCGCGCCGCCGTCCAGCGGGTAGCGGCCGGTGGGCTCGCCGAGCCGTTGGCGGATCTCGTCGGCGCTGGTGCCCGGAGCCAGCCGCGTCGGGTCGCTCATGTTGACGCAGCCGGCACTGACCCAGGCCACGGCGGCCAGCCCCAGGATTCGGCTCCAAGCCATGTTCATCTCTCCACAGCGATGCGACCCATTGTGACCTTCGCGCGCCGGCGAAGTTTCGACGCCGCGATGCCTAGAATCGGCGTTCACTCCCGCTGCCCCCATGGCCGACCTCCCCTCGTACGCCCAGGCCATCGGCCACGGCATCCATGCCATCGACACCGGCTTCCACCGGCCGCTGTTCGACGCCGCCTACCTGATCGTCGAGCAGGGCCGCGCCGCCTTCGTCGACACCGGCACCAACCACGCCGTACCGCGGCTGCTGGGCACGCTGGCGGCGCTGGGCCTGGCGCCCGAGGACGTCGACTTCGTCATCCCGACGCACGTGCACCTCGACCATGCCGGCGGCGTGGGGCTGCTGATGCAGCACCTGCCACGGGCGACCGCCTGCGTGCACCCGCGCGGCGTGCGCCACATGGTCGACCCCGCGGCGCTGATCGCGGGCGCGACGGCGGTCTATGGCGAGGCCGAGATGGAGAAGTCATACGGCCGCATCGTGGGCGTGCCGGCCGAACGCGTGCGCGAAACGGCCGACCAGATGACGATCGAACTGGCCGGCCGGCCACTGAGCTTTCTCGACACCCCGGGCCATGCACGCCACCACCATGCCGTGTGGGACGCGCGCAGCCGCGGCTTCTTCACCGGCGACACCTTCGGCCTGAGCTACCGCGAGTTCGACACCGAGCGCGGCCCCTGGCTGCTGCCGACCACCACGCCGGTGCAGTTCGAGCCCGGGCCGCTGCGTGCCACGGTGCAGCGGCTGATGTCGTACCGGCCGGACAGCATCTACCTGACGCACTATGGCCGCATCGGCGACGTGCAACGACTGGGCAGCGAACTGCTCGATCAGCTCGACGACATGGTGGCGCTGGGCCGTTCCCTGCGCGATGCGCCCGACCGCCACCAGGCGATCAAGCGCGGCCTGATGCAGCAGTACCAGGCACGCGTCGCGGCGCACGGCTGCCGCTTCACGCCGGACGAGGTGGAGCGGCTGCTGGCCATGGACACCGAGCTGAACGCGCAGGGCATGGGCATCTGGCTCGACAAGGAGGCCGCATGAGTCGGGTTCACTTCGGGCTCGGGGGGCGCGTCGCCATCGTCACCGGCGCCGCGCAGGGCATCGGCGAGGCCTGCGCAAGACGGCTCGCGGCCGACGGCGCCAGCGTGTCGCTGTGGGACGTGGACGCCGCGCGCGGCGAGGCGCTGGCCGCGGCGCTGCGCGAGGGCGGCGCGACAGCCGGCTTCCAGCGCTGCGACGTGTCGCGCAAGGCCGAAGTCGATGGCGCATTGGCCAACGTGCTGCAAGCGCACGGCCGCGTCGATGCGCTGGTCAACAACGCCGGCATCTTCAAGGCGGCGGACTTCCTCGACATCAGCGAGGCCGACTGGGATGCGGTGCTCGCCGTCAACCTGAAGGGCGCCTTCCTGGTCGCGCAGGCGGTGGCGCGCGCGATGGCGGCCACGGGCGGCGGTGCCATCGTCAACATGAGCTCGGTGAACGGCGTGATGGCGATCCCCAGCATCGCCAGCTACAACGTCAGCAAGGGCGGCGTGGACCAGCTCACCCGCGTGATGGCGCTGGCGCTGGCCGACCGCGGCATCCGCGTCAACGCCGTGGCGCCGGGCACCATCGCCACCGAACTGGCGAAGAACGCCGTGCTCGGCAGCGAGGAGGCACGCGCGCGCATCATGAGCCGCACGCCGATGCGCCGGCTCGGCGAGCCGGGCGAGATCGCCGACGTGGTGGCCTTCCTGCTCAGCGACGCAGCGAGCTACCTGACCGGCGAGATCGTCTACGCCGATGGCGGCCGGCGTGTGCTCAACTACACCGTCTGATCCTTCACGGGAGACTGGCATGGCCGAAACCGACCCCGGTGTTCTGCACGGCGGCTGCCTGTGCGGCAGCGTGCGCTACGAGGTGCGCCCCGACTCGCTGGAGGGCTACTACTGCCACTGCCGCATGTGCCAGCTGGCCTTCGGCAACACGCGGGCCGCATTCCTCAACGTGCCCAGGGACGCAGTGCAATGGCACACGCCGCCGCAGCATTACGCCTCGTCGAAGTTCGCGCTGCGCGGCTTCTGCCCGACCTGCGGCACGCCCTTGAGCTTCGAGTACCTCGGCTCGAAGCGCATCGACCTGTCGGTGGGCAGCCTCGACGAGCCGCAGCGCGTGCACCCGGTGTCGCACTTCGCCATCGAGACGCGCATCGCGCAGTGGCATGCCGACGACGGCCTGCCCGGCCAGCGGCTGGACGAACACCAGAAACTCGTCGAGCGCTGGAAGCAGGCCTACGGCGACGACGTCGTGCCTGGCGTCGAGGCGACGCGCAGCGACTGACTCGCATCGGTCCGCTTTCACGGCGGTCCGAGCTTGCGCGAGCGATCCGTCCGTTCGCGGCCCATTGCGGTCTTCGTGAGGCCGCTCTGCGTGCGACGGGCATGGTC
>CAZVLY010000215.1:0-8399 GCA_964628175.1 uncultured Piscinibacter sp.
TCCAGGAAGTAGTAGTTCAGGTCCTGGTCGACGATGTACTCGATGGTGCCGGCGCCGCAGTAGTGAATCGCCTTGGCGGCCAGCACCGCGTCGCGGCCCATGGCCTCGCGCATGGCGGGGCTCACCACGGGCGAGGGGGATTCTTCGATGACCTTCTGGCGGCGGCGTTGGGCCGTGCAGTCGCGCTCGCCGATGTAGACGGCGTCGCCGTGGCTGTCGGCGAAGACCTGGATCTCGATGTGGCGGCCATCCAGAATCAGGCGCTCTAGCATCAGCGTGCCGTCGCCGAAGGCGCTTTGCGCTTCGCGGCGGGCGCTGACGATGGCCTGGGCCAGCTCGTCGTCCTGGTGGACCAGACGCATGCCGCGCCCGCCACCGCCGCTGACGGCCTTGACCAGCAGCGGGTAGCCCAGGCGCTGGCCTTCGGCGGTCAAGACCTCGTCGTTCTGGTCAGCCCCCAGGTAGCCGGGCGCGGTGGGCACGCCCGCCTTGATCATTTCCTGCTTGGCGCCGGCCTTGTCCCCCATCACGCGGATGGCTTCGGGCGAGGGGCCGATGAAGATGACGCCCGCATCGCGGCAGGCCTGGGCGAAGCCAGCGTTCTCGGACAGGAAACCGTAGCCGGGGTGGATGGCGTTGGCGCCGGTCTGACGGCAGGCGGCCAGCAGCACCTCGCCCTTCAGGTAGGACTCGGCGGCCGAGGCTGGGCCGATGCAGACGGCCTCGTCGGCCAGGCTGACGTGCGGCGCCTGGGCATCGGCCTCGCTGTACACGGCCACTGTGCGGTAGCCCAGCTTGCGGGCGGTGCGGATCACGCGGCAGGCGATTTCGCCGCGGTTGGCAATGAGGATCTTGTTGATCATGACGGACGACACCTGTTCTCAAACCGACTGGGGAACCCATGACGGAGCACGTTTCTGCATGAAGGCGCCGGTGCCCTCCTGGCCTTCGTCGCTGAGCACGGTGCGGGCGAACACAGCTGCGGCATCGTCGATCAGGTACTCGGCCGAGGTGTGGCGGGCGCGGGCCAGCAGCTGCTTGGTGTGGGCGATGGCCTTGGGTCCGCAGCTCAGGATGCGCGCGAGCGTGCGCTGCAGGGCCGCATCCAGGCTGTCCTCATCGGCATGCACCTCGTGCACCAGGCGGATGGTCAGGGCTTCTTGCGCATCGACCTTGGCGCCGGTCACCGCCAGGCGCTTGGCTTCGGCATAGCCCAGGCGTTCAACCAGGAAGGGGGCGATCTGCGCGGGCACGATGCCCAGCGAGGTCTCCGGCAGGCGAAAGCTCACGTTGTCGCGCGCCAGGCTCACGTCCGAGACGCAGGCCAGACCGAAACCGCCGCCCATCACGGTGCCTTCCAGCACGGTGACGATGGGCAGGCTGGCGTGGGCGTAGGCCAGGCACAGGCGCCCGAACGCAGCGTTGACCGCTTCGATCGGGTTGCGCTCGGTGACGGCTTCGCCCGCGCTCAGTTGCGCCTGCTGTTGCGCCAGCTTCATGCGCGCCTGGGCCATGTCACCGATGTCGCCACCAGCACAGAAATGACCGCCTGCGCCCCGCACAACCACCACGCGCACGGCGGGGTTGGCTTCGGCACGTTCCAGGGCCGTCAGCAGCTCCTGCACCATGGTCATGGACATGGCGTTGCGCACCTCCGGACGGTTCAGGGTGAGGGTGCAAACGCCCCGGTCCAGCTGGACCTGAAGGGTGGTGAGGCTCATGAGGTGACCTTGTGATGCGTCGATCGATTGGGACGGGGCATGGCGCGGAGGCGGGCTCAGCGCGCCTTCTTGGGCAGCGTGCCTTCGAGCTTGGCGATGATGCCCAGCATGATCTCGTCCGCGCCGCCGCCGATGGAGACCAGGCGGCCGTCGCGGTAGGCGCGCGCCAGCGGGTTGTCCCAGGTGAAGCCCATGCCGCCCCAGTACTGCAGGCAGCTGTCAGACACTTCACGCACCAGGCGGCCGCATTTCAGCTTGGCCATCGAGGCCAGACGGGTCACGTCCTTGCCGGCCACATAGTCTTCCACCGCGCGGTAGGTCAGCGCGCGCAGCGCCTCGACCTCGGTGCGCAGCTCGGCCAGGCGGTAGTGCACCACCTGGTTGTCGAGGATGCTCTTGCCGAAGGCCTGGCGCTGCCGCGTGTACTCGATGGTGGCGTCGATGATGCGGTCCAGGCCGCGCAGCGAACTCGCCGCGCCCCACAGCCGCTCTTCCTGGAACTGCAGCATCTGGAAGGTGAAGCCCATGCCCTCCTGGCCGATCAGGTGGCGCTGCGGCACGCGCACGTTGTCGAAGAACAGCTGCGCGGTGTCCGACGAGTCCATGCCGATCTTGCGGATCTTCTGCTTCGTGATGCCCGGCGCATCCATGGGCACCACGATCAGGCTCTTGTTGCGGTGCGGCGAACCCTCGGACGTATTGGCCAGCAGGCAGCACCAGTCGGCCTTCAGGCCGTTGGTGATCCACATCTTCGAGCCGTTGATGACGTAGTCGCCGCCTTCCTTGCGCGCGCTGGTCTTCGCCGCCGCCACGTCGGAGCCGCCGCCGGCCTCGCTGACGCCCAGGCAGGCCACGTAGTCGCCGGCGATGGTCGGCGCGAGGTATTCGCGGCGCAGCTCGTCGGAGCCGAAGCGGGCCAGCGCCGGCGTGGCCATGTCGGTCTGCACGCCGATGGCCATCGGCACGCCGCCGCAGCTGCAGTCGCCCAGCGCCTCGGCCATCACCATCGAGTAGCTGAAGTCCAGGCCCATGCCGCCGTACTCGCTCGGGTACTTGATGCCCAGCAGGCCCAGGTCGCCGAGCTTCTTGAACACCTCGTGGCTGGGGAACTCCTGTGCCGCCTCCCATTCGGGCACGTGCGGGTTGAGCTCCTTGGCGACGAACTTGCGCACCGTGTCGGCGATCTGTTCGTGTTCGGGGGTGAATTTCATCGGTCTTCCTCGGTCAGAAACGGGCCACGCCGAAGCTGTTGGGGCGCAGCGCGCGGGCCTCGGCCTCGGCGGACATCGCCAGGCACAGGCCGAGCAGGCGGCGGGTGTCGCGCGGGTCGACGATGCCGTCGTCCCACAGCCGCGCGGTGCCGAACAGCGCGGTCGATTCCTTGTCCAGCCGCAGGCGCAAGGCATCGCTCATGGCCTTCAGCGCGTCCTCGTTGGCGGCCTGGCCGGCGCGCTCGAGCTTGCTGCGGTTGACGATGTCCATCACCTTGGCCGCCTGGGCGCCGCCCATCACCGCGGTGCGCGCCGAGGGCCAGGCGAAGATGAAGCGCGGGTCGAAGCCGCGCCCGCACATGCCGTAGTTGCCGGCGCCGTAGCTGCCGCCGAGCACGACGGTGAACTTGGGCACCCGCGCGTTGGCCACCGCCTGGATCATCTTCGAGCCGTGCTTGATGGCGCCGCCACGTTCCGCGGCCGATCCCACCATGTACCCGGTGGTGTTCTGCAGGAACAGCAGCGCCGTGCCGCTCTGGTCGGCCAGCTGCATGAACTGCGCGGCCTTGGTCGAGCCCTCGGGCTGGATCGGGCCGTTGTTGCCGATGATGGCCACCGCGTGGCCCATCAGGCGCGCGTGGCCGCACACCGTCTCGCCGCCGTAGCCGGGCTTGAACTCGAGGAAGTCGCTGCCGTCGACCAGGCGCGCGATGACCTCGCGCACGTCGTAGGGTTCGCGCTCGTCGGCCGGCACGATGCCCATCAGCTCCTGCTCGTCGAACAGCGGCTCGGCGCAGGGGCGCGCCGCGTCGGCGGCCTCCCAGGGCAGCTTGTCGAGCAGCTCGCGGGTCAACGCGATCGCGTGGGCGTCGTTCTCGCACAGGTACTCGCCGAGGCCGGTCACCTCGGCGTGCGTCTGCGCGCCGCCGAGTTCCTCGTCGGTCGCATCCTCGCCGATGGCGGCCTTCACCAGCGGCGGGCCGGCCAGGTAGATGCTGCTGCGCCCGCGCACCAGCACCACGTAGTCCGACAGGCCCGGCAGGTAGGCGCCGCCGGCGGTGGAGGAGCCGTGCACCACCGCGATCTGCGGGATGCCGGCAGCCGACAGCCGCGCCTGGTTGGCGAAGCTGCGCCCGCCGTCGACGAAGATCTCCGCCTGGTACATCAGGTTGGCGCCGCCGGATTCGACCAGGTAGACCAGCGGCAGCTTGTTCTCGCGCGCGATCTCCTGCGCACGCAGCGCCTTCTTCAGGCCCATGGGGGCGACGGTGCCGCCCTTCACGCCGCTGTCGCTGGCCGAGATCAGCACGCGCTTGCCGGCCACCGTGCCGATGCCCACGATGCTGCCGCCACCGAGCACGGCCTTCTTGCCGTCGTCGTCGTGCATGCCCAGGCCCGCCAGGCGGCTGAGTTCGAGGAAGCCGGAGCCGCGGTCGAGCAGGCGCGCCACGCGCTCGCGCGGCAGCAGCTGCCCGCGCTGCTCGAAACGCGAGCGCTTGGATTCGCTCTCGGCGATCACCAGGCCTTCGAGGCGCTGCACTTCCGCCAGGCGCTCGGCCATGCGCTGCGTGTTGGCGGCGAAGGCCGCGCTGGCCGGATCGAGCTTCGAGCGGAGCACCGGCATCAGGCACCGCCCTTGAGCACGTCGGGCGTGGTGGCACGGTGGAAGCCGCCGAAGGGCTGCGACTTGTCGTGGTCCAGGCTCGGGAACAGCGGGCTGCCCAGTGGCGCGCCGCCGTCGATGGCCAGCGTGACGCCGGTGATGAAGGCCGCGCCCGGGCCGAGCAGGAAGCAGATCGCCGCGCTGACCTCGGCCTCCGCGCCCATGCGGCGCAGCGGCACGTGGTTCTTCAGCTTCGGGATCAGCGTCTTCGTCAGGCCGCCATAACTGTCCATGCCGCTGGAGGCGATCCAGCCCGGCGCCACCGCGTTGACGCGCACGCCGGCATGCGCCCATTCGAAGGCCGCGGTCTGCGTCAGGTTGGACATGCCGGCGCGCGCCGCGCCGCTGTGGCCCATGCCCGGCATGCCGTTGCGGAAGTCGGCCGTCATGTTGACGATGGCGCCGCCGTACGCCTGCATGGACTGCAGGAACAGCTCGCGCATCATCAGGAAGCCGCCGGTCAGGTTGTTCGCCACCACCGCCTCGAAGCCACGCTTGCTGATCGCCATCAGCGGCGCCGGGAACTGCCCGCCGGCGTTGTTGACCAGGCCGTGCACCGGGCCGTGGGCCGCGACCACCTCGGCGACGTGGAACTTGACGGCCTCCTCGTCGCGGATGTCGAAGGCGCGGCAGATCGCGCGGCCGCCGTCCTCGGCGATCTCGGCGGCCACGCGCTCGAGCTTCTCGGCCGTGCGGCCGCTGAGCACCACGGTGGCGCCCAGCGAGGCCAGCTCGTGCGCGACGCAGCGGCCGATGCCGCTGCCACCCCCCGTGACCCACATCAATTGCCCGGCGAACAGCCCCGGGCGCAGCACGCTGGCGTAGCGCCGGCCGGCGCCAGCGTTCGGTTCGGTGGGATCCGTCATGGCCGCGCAGCTTACGTTAACGTCACCCTGATCGCGTATTGGTGATTACACGGTACCCCGCGGCAGCTGCGGGTCCTAGGATGCCGGCCATCCGCACTGCCCTCCCACCCTGCCCCATGACCCTCGACGATTGCACCACCGCCATCCGCACCAAGGTCGGCGACGACAGCGGCCTGAACGCCACGCTCAAGTTCGACTGCGGCGAGGCCGGCACCATCTACGTGGACGGCAAGGCCGTGCCCAACACGGTGGACAACCGCGGCGCCGAGGCCGACTGCACCGTCGGCATCACGCTGGACAACCTGGCCGCCATGCTGCGCGGCGAGCTCGAGCCGGCCACCGGCTTCATGACCGGCAAGCTCAAGGTGCAGGGCGACATGAGCGTGGCCCTGCGCATGCAGCGCGTGGTCTGATGGCCCGCGACGACTCGGCACGCGCCTTCGTCGCGTCGCACCGCGACGACGGCACCGGCGACCTGTTCGGCATCGCCGAGCTGTGCCGCGACTTCGGCGTGACGCTGCGCGCGCTGCGCTTCTACGAAGACAAGGGCCTGCTCGCGCCGCGCCGCGTCAACGGCACGCGCGTCTACACCCGGCGCGACCGGGCGCGGCTGGCGCTGATCCTGCGTGCCAAGGCCATCGGCTCGCCGCTGGCCGAGATCAAGCACTACCTCGACCTGTACGGCGACCACGGCGAGGGCCGCGCCCAGCAGCTGAACTACGTGATCACGCGCACCGACACGGCGATCGCCGAGCTGGAGCAGAAGCGCGCCCACATCGACGCCACGCTCGCCGAACTGCGCGTCATCAACCAGAGCTGCCGCGCGCAGCTCGAGTCGCGCAAGCGAGCGGCCAAGAGCCCCGCCTGAAGGAACCGACCATGGCCATCGCCAACTTCCCCTCGGCCTGGATGAACGACGAGCACCGCGCGCTGGAAGACGCGGTGCGCCGCTTCCTGACCGAGCGCTGGGTGCCGCGCGCGGCCGAATGGCGAGCGGCCGGGCGCCTGGGCCCCGAGGTCTGGCGCGAGGCCGGCGCGCAGGGCCTGCTGTGCGCTGCCATGCCCGAGGCCTACGGCGGCGGCGGCGGCGACTTCGGCCACGATGCGGTGATCATCCTCGAGGCGGCGCGCGCCAACCTCGGCGGCTTCGGCGGCGGCCTGCACTCGGGCATCGTCGCGCCCTACCTGCTGCACTATGGCAGCGAGGATCAGAAGCAGCGCTGGCTGCCGAAGATGGCCACCGGCGAGTTCATCACCGCCATCGCGATGACCGAGCCGGGAACCGGCTCCGACCTGCAGGCAATCCGCACGAACGCAAGGCGCGACGGCGACCACTATGTGCTGAACGGGCAGAAGACCTTCATCACCAACGGCGGCAACGCGAACCTGATCATCGTGGCCTGCAAGACCGGCGGCGAGGGGGCCAAGGGTATGTCGCTGCTCGTCGTCGAGACGGATCAGGCGCCGGGCTTCCGCCGCGGCCGCCTGCTCGACAAGATCGGCCTGAAGTCGCAGGACACCGCCGAACTGTTCTTCGACGAGGTCCGCGTGCCGGCGGCCAACCTGCTCGGCGGCGCCGAGGGCCAGGGCTTCATCCAGCTGATGCAGCAGCTGCCGCAGGAGCGGCTGATCGTGGCGCTGGGCGGCATCGGCGCGATGGAGCGCGCGCTGGCCGAGACGGTGGCCTACACCAAGGAGCGCCAGGCCTTCGGCAAGCCGATCTGGAGCTTCCAGAACACGCGCTTCAAGCTCGCCGAGGTGCAGGCCACGGTGCTGGCCGCGCGCGCGATGGTCGACGCGGCGATGGTCGCGCACCTCAAGGGCGAGCTCGGCGTGGACCGCGCCGCGCTGCTCAAGTACTGGGTCAGCGAGCAGCAGGGCAAGGTGATGGACGAGTGCCTGCAGCTGTTCGGCGGCTACGGCTACATGAGCGAGTACCCGATCGCCGAGCTCTACACCGACGCACGCGTGCAGCGCATCTACGGCGGCACCAACGAGATCATGAAGGAGCTGGCCTCGCGCTTCATGTGAGCGCGCCGCCGGGCGCCGCGCTCAGAAGGTTTCCCACTCCTGCGACTCGGCAGGGGCCGGCGCGCGAACCGACGGCTTGCGAACGGCGGGCGCGGCGGGCGGCGCGGCCTTCGCGCGCGGCGCGGCAGGCGGGGCGGCAGGTGGGGCGACATTCGCGCCAGGCGAGCTCGGCGCCGGCTTGTGCTCCTTGCGCAGGGCGACGGCATCGACCTCGGCGACGGTCGCTTCGCCGGGCACCAGGCGGAACAGGCGCATCGAGTTGCTGACCGAATCGACCTGCCCCTGCAGCGATTGCGCGGCAGCAGCCAGTTCCTCGACCATCGCCGCGTTCTGCTGCGTGATCGAGTCCATGTGCGTGACGGCCTCGTTGATCTGCGAGATGCCCGATTGCTGCTCGCCGGCCGCCGTGCTGATCTGCTCGAGCACGGCGCTGACGTTGCCCACGGCGCGCAAGGCTTCGCGCATGCGCTCGTTCGCCTCCTCGCTGCGCGCGCTGCCGCTGGCCACGCGCTCGGCCGATTCGGAGATCAGCTGCCGGATCTCGCGCGCCGCCTGCGAGGTGCGCTGCGCCAGGGCGCGCACTTCCGTGGCCACCACCGCGAAGCCGCGGCCGGCTTCGCCGGCGCGCGCGGCCTCCACGGCGGCGTTCAGGGCCAGGATGTTGGTCTGGAAGGCCACGCCTTCGATCACGTGGATGATGTCGCCGATGCGCTTGGAGGAATCGGTGATGCCTTCCATCGTCTGCGCCACCGCCTGCACCGCCTGATGGCTGCGCTCGGCCACCGCGGCCGTCTCGCGGGCCAGCTGCGCGCCGAGCACGGCCGCATCGGCACTCTGCCGCACGGTGGCGGTGATCTGCTCCATCGACGCCGCGGTCTGCTGCAGGCTGCTCGCCTGCGACTCGGTG
>CAZVLY010000216.1:0-278 GCA_964628175.1 uncultured Piscinibacter sp.
CGCCGATTTCGAGAAGTTCGTCGACGACGAATTCGCCAGCCTGCGCGCGGTGATGGTCAAGTCCGGAATGGTCTGATGAACAGGCGCCAGGCGCTGGTCGGCGCGGGGACGCTGGTGCTGGGCGGGCTGATCGCCGCCGGCGCCACGCAGATCAGCTCGGCCGCCGGTTATGGCGGCGTCGGGCCGCACTCCCTGCCCTCGGTGCTGCGCTCGGCGCTGCTCGCCTCCGGCCCGACGCTGTCCTGGGGGGCGGGCAGCGGGGGCTTCCGGGCCGTGGA
>CAZVLY010000216.1:288-8284 GCA_964628175.1 uncultured Piscinibacter sp.
GCGACGAGCGCGGGCACTGGCCCGGCTTTGTGTGGGTGTCGGTGGCGATTCTCGTCAACGCGGCGCTGATCACGACCATCGGCTTCATCCTGAGCTGCGCGCTGTGTTTCGTGCTGGCGGTGCGCGGCTTCAAGTCGGCCGAAGGCCGGCTCGACCTGTCGCCCAGGGCCTGGCTGATCGACCTGGCCATTGGCGCGGCCATCGCCGCGCCGGTGTTCTGGATGTTCACCAAGCTGCTGGCCATCAACCTGCCGGGCCTCACTTCGACAGGCTGGATCTGATGGACATCTGGAACAACCTCCTGCAGGGTTTCATCACCGCCGGCACGCCGATCAACCTGCTGTGGGCGCTGCTGGGCTGCACCATCGGCACGGCGGTGGGCGTGCTGCCGGGCATCGGGCCGGCCACCGCGGTGGCGATGCTGCTGCCGATCACGCTGAAGGTCGACCCGACCGCGTCGATGATCTTCTTCGCCGGCATCTACTACGGTGCGATGTACGGCGGCTCGACCACCTCGATCCTGCTCAACACGCCGGGCGAGGCGGGCTCCATGGTCACGGCCATGGAGGGCAACAAGATGGCCAAGAACGGCCGCGCCGGGGCGGCGCTGGCCACCGCGGCGATCGGCTCCTTCGTCGCCGGCACCATCGCCACCGTGCTGGTGACCCTGTTCGCGCCGCTGGTCGCGGAGTACGCCGTGCGGCTCGGGCCGCCCGAATACTTCCTGCTCATGCTGCTGGCCTTCTGCACCGTCTCGGCGGTGCTCGGCAAGAGCACGCTGCGCGGGCTGACCTCGCTGTTCATCGGCCTGGCCATGGGCCTGGTCGGGCTCGACCAGATCTCCGGCCAGGCGCGCTACACCGGGGGGGTGCCCGAGCTGATGGACGGGCTCGAGGTGGTGCTGATCGCCGTCGGCCTGTTCGCCGTGGCCGAGGCGCTCTACGCCGTGCTGTACGAGGGCCGCACCGACGAGTCGCAGAACCGCATGAGCAAGGTCCACATGACCGCCGCCGAATGGCGCCGCTCCTGGCCGGCCTGGCTGCGCGCCACCGCGATCGGCTTCCCCTTCGGCTGCATCCCCGCCGGCGGCAGCGAGATCCCGACCTTCCTGAGCTATGCGACGGAGAAGAAGCTCTCGCCGCACAAGCAGGAGTTCGGCACCACCGGCGCGATCGAGGGCGTGGCGGGCCCCGAGGCGGCCAACAACGCGGCCATCACCGCCACGCTGATCCCGCTGCTCACGCTCGGCATCCCGACCTCGAACACCACGGCGATCCTGCTCGGCGCCTTCCAGAACTACGGCATCAACCCGGGGCCGCAGCTGTTCGACACCAACGGCGCACTGGTGTGGGCCCTGATCGCCTCCCTCTACATCGGCAACGTCATGCTGCTGGTGCTCAACCTGCCGCTGGTGGGCCTGTGGGTCAGGCTGCTGAAGATCCCCAAGCCGCCGCTGTATGCCGGCATCCTGATCTTCGCCACGGTGGGCGTGTACGGCATGCGCCAGTCGGCCTTCGACCTGGTGCTGCTCTACGTCATCGGGCTGCTCGGCGTGGTGATGCGCCGCTACGACTTCCCGACCGCACCGGTGGTGGTGGGCATGATCCTCGGCCCGCTGGCCGAAGCGCAGATGCGCAACGCGCTGTCGATCGGCGAGGGCCACTGGGGGGTGTTCGTGCAGCGCCCGATGTCGGTGGTGCTGCTGGTGGTGATCATCGCGGTGCTCGGCCTGCCGCGCCTGCTGCGCCTGCGCCGCAAGCTGCGCCGCGCGCCCTGAGCGGGCCGCGCGGGCCCGTCCGCTACTGGCTCGCGCCGGCCGCCAGCGCCCGCTGGCGCTGCGCATCGAGCACGGCCGGATCGGCCGGCCGCGTCGGCCACCCCTGCAGGTGGCGGATGGCGATGTCGGCCAGGGCCGCGATCCAGGGGTGGCTGTCGTTCAGGCAGGGGATGTAGTGGAACTCCTTGCCGCCGGCCTCGAGAAAGGCCTCGCGCGCCTCCTGGTCGATCTCTTCCAGCGTCTCCAGGCAGTCCGAGGTGAAGCCGGGGCACATCACGTCCACGCGCCCCACGCCCTGGCGGGCCAGCTCGATCAGCGTGGGCTCGGTGTAGGGTTGCAGCCACTCGGCCTTGCCGAAGCGGCTCTGGAAGGTGACGACCAGCTCGTCCTTCTTCAGCGCGAGCCGCTCGCCCAGCAGCCGCGCGGTCTTCAGGCATTCGCAGTGGTAGGGGTCGCCGAGCAGCAGCGTGCGTCTGGGCACCCCATGGAAGCTCAACACCAGCCGGTCGCCGCGGCCGTGCGTCTGCCACTGCGCCAGCACGCGCTGGGCCAGCGCCTCGATGTAGCCAGTGTCGTCGTGGTAGCGATTCACGAAGCGCAACTCGGGCACGTGACGCACCTGCGCTGCCCAGGCGCCCACCGCGTCCCAGGCGCTGGCCGTGGTGGGGCCCGAGTACTGCGGGTACATCGGCAGCAGCAGCACGCGGGTGGCACCCGCGGCCTTCAGCTCGTCCATGACGCTGGCCACCGAAGGGTTGCCGTAACGCATCGCGTGGCGCACCACGACGCCATGGCCGCGCTCGCCGAGGTAGCCGCGCAGCAGCGTCGCCTGCCGGGCGCTCCAGACTTGCAGCGGCGAGCCCTCGGGCATCCAGATGCTCTCGTACTTCTTCGCCGACTTGGCCGGCCGCACGCGCAGGATGACGCCGTGCAGGATCAGCCACCACAGCGCGCGGGGGATCTCGACCACGCGCGGGTCACCGAGGAACTGCGCGAGGTAGCGCCGCAGCGCGGCGGGGGTCGGCGCGTCCGGCGTGCCCAGGTTGACGAGCACCACCGCGGTGGTTTCGGGTGTGCCGTGGCGAAAGGGGGGTTCGGGCGCGAAGGTCATGCGGGGGCGTCGGGTGGCCGGCGATTATCGGCGAGACGGCGCGCGACGCCCCGGCCGCTCATGCCGGGGCGGTGGGGCGCAGCGCATCGAGCGCGGCGCTGACGGCATTCATCTCGATCGGCTTGGTCCAATAGCCCTGGAAGCCGCTGTCGCGGGCGCGCTGCAAATCCTCGGGCATGGCGTCGGCCGAGCACATGTAGGCCGGCACCCCGGCCAGTTCGGGACGCTGACGCAGGCGCAGGAGCAGCTCGTTGCCGTTCATGTCGGGCAGGTTGGCGTCGAGCACCAGCACCTGCGGCGTCCAGTTGGCCACGACCTGCAAGGCCTCGGCGCCGTGCTCGGCCACCTGCAGCTCGATGCCACCCAGCACGCGCATGGCTTCCTCGAACAGCAGGGCGTTGATGCGGTTGTCCTCGACGTACAGAACGCGCAGCGCGGGCAGGTCCATGGGGCGCGTGTCCTCGAAGGGCGCAGCCGGTTCGGCCGCCGGTGGCAGGGTGGCGGCGGGCGCAGCGGCGGCCGGCAGGTCGATGCGCGCGAGCGTGCCGGCGCCCGGCACGCTCTTCAGGTCGACCGTGCCGCCCATCTGCTCGATCAGGCTGCGTGTGATGACCAGCCCGAGGCCCGAGCCCTCGATGGCCGAGGTCTCGTGGCCCAGGCGCTCGAAGGGCTGGAACAGCCGGGCGAGTTGCTCGTCGGACAGCCCCGAGCCGGTGTCCTCGATGCCGATCACGCAGCGGCCCGGCGGCGCGGGCAGCAGCGAGATCACCACCCAACCGCCGCTGCGGTTGTACTTGACGGCGTTGGAGACCATGTTCATCAGCACCTGGCGAAGCGAGCGTGCATCGGCATGCACCCAGTGGCCGGCGGGCACCTGGTTCGTCAGCGCAATCCCGCCATGCTGCGCGGCAGGCCGCATCAGCGCGAGCGTGCCGTCCAGGAAAGGCGCCAGCTCCAGCGCCTGCGGCTGCATCTCGGTGCGGCCCTCCTCGACGCGTTGCAGGTCCAGCACCTCGTTGACCAGCCCGAGCAGGTGCTCGCTGGCACGCAGCACGTGGTCGGCGTACTCGACCACCTTGGCCGGCCCGCCGTCGGGCTGCATCTTCAGCAGCTGCGTGAAGCCGATGACCGCGTTCAGCGGCGTGCGCATCTCGTGGCTCATGCGCGAGAGGAACTCGCTCTTCGCCCGGCTGGCCAGTTCGGCCGCCTGCTTGTCGAGCAGGGCCTGCTCGGCCTCCTTCAGGCGCGTGATGTCGGTGTGGATGCCGATCACGCGACGGGGCCGGCCATCGGCATGCCGTTCGACGATCTTGCCGCGGTCGAGCACCCAGATCCAGTGCCCGTCGCGGTGGCGCAGGCGATGCTCGGTCTGGTAGCTCGGGCGAACGCCGCTGCGGTACTCCGCGATCGCCGCCAGGACCGCCTGGCGGTCGTCGGGATGAACGCGGTCCGACCACTCCTTCAGCGACGAGCCGATCTCCGATTCGGCGTGGCCGAGCATCTCCTTCCAGCTCTTCGAATAGAAGACCTGGCGCGTGTCCTCGTCGTAATCCCACACGCCATCACCGGCACCCTCGAGCGCGAACTTCCAGCGCTCTTCCGCCGCGGCGAGCGCCCGGGCCGCGGCGCGCTGATCGGTGACGTCGCGGAACGAGACCAGGCACGAGGCCGCGGGCGAGCCGGCACCGCTGAGGGCCCGGGCCGTCAGCATCATGGTGCGCACGCTGCCGTCGGGCCGGTGCAACTGCAGCGGCAGGTCGCGCACGGGCGGCCCGCCGGCAAGCACCTGGCGCACCGGGTGCTCGGTCTCGGCAAACGGCAGGTCGGCTTCGGTGTGGATGCGATAGCCCAGTTCGCTCAGTCGCTTGCCGCTCAGGCGCTCGGGCGAGCAGGCCAGCATCTCGCAGGCCGAGGGGTTGCAGGCGATGATGCGACCGACGGGGCCGACGACGAGCAGGCCGTCGCTGATGGTGGCAGCCACCGATCGGTAGAGGTCTTCGCTGACGCGCAGGCGCTCCGCGGCACGCACCCGCTCGGTCACGTCCTTGAGCACGCCCAGGTGCTGCACCACGCGGCCCTGCGCATCGCGGATCGGCACCACGCTCAGCTCGTTGAGGAACTCGCTGCCGTCGCGCCGCCGGTTGTTCAGCACCACGGTGCAGGGCCGGTCGTCGGCGAGCGCCTCGCGCAGCGCGGCGAGACCGGGATGCTGGCGTTCGGGCACTTGCAGGAAGCGGCAATTGCGGCCCATGGCCTGCTCGCGCGAATACCCGGTCAGGCGTTCGAAGGCCGGGTTGACGTAGGCGATGGGCTCGTCGGCACGGGTCGCGTCCGTCACGATGATGGGCACGGACGCATCGGCCTCGATGGCGCGCTGCAACACCTGCAGCTCGTGCTCGAGGCGTCGCAGGTCGGTGAGGTCTCTGGTGAGGTACAGGACCTGGCCGTCGGGCATCGGCGCGAGCCGGGCCTCGAAGTGGCGAAGCCTGCCGTCGAGCGTCGCGCTTTCGTACTCGAGCCGCTGGGTCTCGCCGGTGTTTCGGGCCCGGGCGAGCGCGGCCTGCGCGATGTCGTCGTAGGGCGCTGGCAACACCGCACCGAAGCGCTGGCCGCGCTGCTGTTCGAAGGGGACGATCAGCAGCGGATGCTGTTCGTCGCTGCACATGAGCAGCCGGTCGTCGTGGTCGACCACGAACCAGAGATCCGGGACGGCCCGCAGCACGGCCGACAGTCGGGCTTCCGACGCGAGCATCTGACGCTCGACCCGGCGATCCCCGCTCATCGGCATGGACAGGTGCACGGTGCTGCCGTCGGGCAGGCGCTGGTCGCAGACGAGCACCTCCTGGTCGAGGTAGCGCAGCTCATGCGTTCTCGCCTCGGGCGAGGCGAGCGAGAGCCGCCAGCGCACGAACTCCTCTTCGCGGCCGACGGCATCGGGATAGGCGCCGCTGCGGGCCATGGCGCGTACCAGCGCTTCCCAGCTGTCGTCCCCGTCGCGGGCGTGCCGGCCCACCTGCCGTTGCCAGGAGGCATTGCTGAGCCGGATGCGGCCGTCCGGGCCGCTGATCATGATGCCGGCCTGGACCAGCTCCATCGATTGCAGCAGCAGGTGTTCGGCACGCTGCGCCTGCGTGCGCTGCGCGACTTCGGCGCTGACGTCGCGCGCGGCACCTCGATAGCCGAGGAATCGGCCATCCGGATCGAAGCGTGGCCGGCCGCTGATCGCGACCAGCAGCGTGCCGCGCGCGGTGTCGCGCTCGCCGATGCCGTCACGGAACGGCTGGCGGGCGGCACGCAGCGCACGGTACCGATCCCAGCTCTCGCGCTCTGCCGCGCCCGGCGGCGGGCGATTCAGGTTCATCGAGTGCATGCCGATCTCGCGCCGGGCCGGCCAGCCGGTGTGCTCCTCGACGCTGTCGGACACCCAGGTCAGCACGCCATCGGGATCGGTCTCCCACAGCCAGTCGCTGCCCGCGGCGGCGGCCATCCGCTCGCGCTCCAGGCTGGCCACCAGCCGCATCTCGCGCAGCCGTGCGTCCAGCAAGGCCGCCGCGAGCCGCGCGGCATCGGCCAGGGCAGCGTCACAGGGGCCGCCCGGGCTCCAGAGCTGCAGGCTGCCGACGTGGATCTCGCCGATCTGCACGGGCGCCGATGCGTCCGCCGCTGCAGTTGGCGCGTCGCTCGACCCACTGGCGACGAGGCGCCGGTATCCGTTCTCCAGCAGCAGCGCCGCAGCCAGCGCACCGGTCTGCCGCACGACACCGCGCAGCAGGGCGTCGAGCGCTTCGGGCCACTGCGCTGCCGCGTCGAGCCGAAGTTCGGCCAGCAAGGCGGCGCGATCGGCCGATGCGGACGCGGACATGGTCAGCGCAAGAGGTCGTGCGGCTGCGTATCCGCGAACTTCATGACCTCGAATCGAACGCAGGGCCCGTCAGCCTCGACGGGTGGCGTGCCCAGGCCGATCAGGCCGCTGCCGTGCAGGGTGCAGGTGCCACGGCGCAGGCTGATCACCTCGGGGTCGTGGTCGAAGCGCACGTAGGTGCCGTTGTAGCTGAGGTCGGTGAGCTGGAAGGTGCCGCCATGCCAGTCGATGCGGGCGTGCGAACGCGACACGCGGGTGTCGTCGATGCAATAGGTGACCTGCGGGCTGCGCCCGAGCACCACCGGCAGGCTGGCGCCGCTGTAGATGCGGTTCAGGCTGGTCCAGACGAGCCGGATGCCTTCGGGCTCGGCGGCCGGGGCGAGGTCACCGAACGCGGTGGCGGCGGTGTCGCCGGCATTGCGCTGGGCTTCCAGCAGATGCACGTGCACCGGCTCGACACGGCCGCGCAGCTGCATGCGGTCGAGGCTGCGAAAGCGCAGTCGCTCGACGGGCGGCAGCCCGGCCAGCACGTTGGCGGTGACCAGGGTCTCGTTGTCGCCCGCATGGTCGAGCAGCCGTGCCGCCACGTTGACGGCGTCGCCGAAGACGTCGCCCGACATCTCGACGACCTCGCCGCAGGCCAGCGCCACCTGCACCTTCAGCGGCTGCGGCAGCGCGCTGCCGGGGCCGCCGATGCGCTCCATCGACTCGTGCATCTCGTCGGCAGCCTGCACGCCTTCGAAGGGCGCCTCGAACATCGCCATCAGGCCGTCGCCGAGTGTCTTCACCACCTGGCCGCCGAGCGTCTCGACGATGCGCGCGAGCAGGGACACGCTCTGCGTCACCACCGCGGTGGCCTCGGCATTGCCCATGGTCTCGTACAGCGAAGTGCTGCCGCGCAGGTCGGCGAACAGGATGGTGCGCTGGACGATCTGGGTCATCGGAGGGACGGACGCTGCATGCTCGAAAGTTTATCCGCTGGACGCCCGCTTCCGGAACGGAAAAGGGCCCCTAGGGGGCCCTTCGTCCGTGGCGCGCCACCGTCGGTCGGATTACAGGTTGTCGAGGTAGGTGCGCAGCTTGTCCGAGCGGCTCGGGTGCTTGAGCTTGCGGATCGCCTTGGCCTCGATCTGGCGGATCCGCTCGCGGGTCACGTCGAACTGCTTGCCCACCTCTTCCAGCGTGTGGTCCGTGGACATCTCGATGCCGAAGCGCATGCGCAGCACCTTGGCCTCGCGCGGCGTCA
>CAZVLY010000217.1:0-7963 GCA_964628175.1 uncultured Piscinibacter sp.
CGATGGCCAACGCGGCCTGCGTGCCCTGGTTCGTCGCGTTCGCGGCGAAACGCGCCGCCGCGCACGCCGGCTGAGAACGCCGCTCAGCCCACCCAGCCGACGATCTGCCCGGCCTGCATTGCGCCGGAGGTCCGCTGCACCTCGCGGCCGCCTTGCAGCTTGACCATGGTCGGGATGCTGCGGATGGCGAATCGCGAGGCGACCTGCGGGTTGGCGTCGGTGTCGACCTTGGCGAGCAGCGCGCGGCCCTTGAGCTGCTTCGCGGCCTGCTCGAACTGCGGCGCCATCATGCGGCAAGGGCCGCACCACGAAGCCCAGAAATCCACCACGATGGGTAGCTCGGTGCGGGAGGTGACCGCGTCGAAATTGCCATCCGTCAATTCGATCGGTTCGCCGCCGAGCAATGCCTGTCCGCAGCGGCCGCAGACCGGGTCCTGCGCCAGCCGTTCATCCGGCACGCGGTTGGTGGCTTGGCAGTGACTGCAGACGATGTGCATGGTGCGGTTCTCGCGGGAAACGTGGATTCCTGCGGAGTTGGCGACGCCAGTGCCGATTTCAAGCAGGGCACCATAGGGGGTATGCCATTTCCGCTCGCATGAACCTCGATCCGCGCTTCTTCCACAGCTCCGCCCACGACAGCCAGACGCTGGATCTGGCCGAACTGCCGACCCACCCGATCCCCCTCGACGAGCCGGCGCGCCCGGGGCCGAGCGCGCTGCGCCCGGCCAGCACCGAGCTGCTGCGCAGCCAGCTGCAGGGCCTGCCGCAGGCACCGGACGCCGCGCCGCACCTCGGCGAGGCGCTGCTGCACGCCGGGCTGATCGACGGCGCCACGCTGAAGCGCGCGCTGGCGCTGCAGGCCCGGCCCGGGCCGCATCGCACGCTCGGGCGCATCCTGGTGGAGATCGGTGCGCTGTCGGAGCTGCGCCTGCGCATGGCGCTGGCCGAATGGCAGGGCGTGCGGGTGGTCGATCCCGGCGCGCTGGCGCCCGAGGCGCAGGTGCTCGCGCTGGTGCCGCGCGCGACCGCCGAACGCGACGGCGTGCTGCCGCTGTTCGTCGACGGCGAGACGCTGACCGTGCTGGTGGCCGACCCCTGGGACCACGCGCTGCTCGACGAGCTGCGCTTCGCCACCCAGCGGCGCATCCGCCCGCTGATGGCGCTGCCCGGCAGCCTGATGCCCGCGGTGCATCGTGCCTACAGCGCCTCGCCCGCGCGCGAGCCGGCCGAGGCCGCGGCGCGCGACAGCGTGCAGGCGCTGGCCGAGCAGCTGCGCAGCGCGCCCGACCTGGCCGCGCATGTCGACGCCGAGATCGCCGCGGAGTCGGACAACGCCCTGGTGCGGCTGATCAACTCGCTGATCGACGAGGCGGTGCGCCGCGGCGCCTCGGACATCCACATCGAGACGGCCGATGCACCGCGGCAGGTGCGCATCCGTCTGCGCGTCGACGGCGAGCTGCTGCCCTTCATCGAGCTGCCGGCGCGCTTGCGCTTCGCCATCGTCGCGCGCATCAAGATCATGGCCGAGCTCGACATCTCGGAGCACCGCAAGCCGCAGGACGGCAAGATCGACTTCGCGCGCTTCGGCGGCCCGCATGTCGAGCTGCGCGTGGTCACCGTGCCGACCTCGCGGGGCCTCGAGGACGTGGTGCTGCGCCTGCTCAGCGGCCTCAAGCCGATGCCGCTGGAGCAGATCGGCCTGGCCGAGGCCAACCTCAGCGCGCTGCGCTCGGTGGTCACCAAGCCCTACGGGCTGATCCTGATCTGCGGCCCCACCGGCTGCGGCAAGACGACCACGCTGCACTCGGTGCTGCGCGACATCAACACCGACGGGCGCAAGATCTGGACCGCCGAGGACCCGGTGGAGATCACCCAGGAAGGCCTGCGCCAGGTGCAGATGAACCCGCGCATCGGCTGGACCTTCGCCGCGGCGATGCGCACCTTCCTGCGCGCCGACCCCGACGTGATCATGATCGGCGAAATGCGCGACGAGGAGACCGCGCGCATCGCCGTCGAGGCCTCGCTGACCGGGCACCTGGTGCTGTCCACGCTGCACACCAACTCGGCGCCGGAGAGCATCGCGCGCCTGCTGGAGATCGGGCTGGACCCGTACAACTTCTCCGATTCGCTGCTGGCCATCCTGGCGCAGCGTCTGGTGCGGCGCCTGTGCACGCACTGCAGCGAGAGCGAGATCGCCGGCGAGGACGAACTCGATGCGCTGGCCGGCCAGTACCTCGCCACCGCCCCGGCGCGCGACGCCGCGGCCCATGCCGCGCTGCGCGCGCGCTGGCGTGCTGCACACGGCGACGCGCGCGGGCGCATCCGCCTGCAGCGGCGCCGCGGCTGCGACCGCTGCGGCGGCCAGGGCTACCACGGCCGCATGGGCATCCACGAGCTGATGGTGGCCGACGATCAGCTGCGCCGTCACATCCGCCACCGCGAAGACGCCGGCGTGCTGCAGGCGGCGGCGCTGGCCGGCGGCATGAAGACGCTGCGCCAGGACGGCATCGACAAGGTGCTGGCCGGCCTGACCGACCTGCCCGAGGTGCTCGCGGCGAGCAATGCCTGACCGACCCGGAGACCACATGACCCCTGAAACCACTCACGCCCACCTGACGCTGGCCCGGCTCGCGCCCGAGGTGCTCGGCAAGGTCGGCGAAGCCTTCGCGACATCGTTGTATGCCTTGCAGCAGCGCTTCGAGGCGCTGTCCCCGCCGGCGGCGCAGCGCGGCGAATTCGACGCGGCCCTGGCGGCTGTCGGCCGGCTCGAGCGCCTGGGCATGCAGGTCCAGGAACTGGCCCGCGTGCTCGCTGGCGAAGGCCTGGCCGCGCCCGAGACGCTCGACCTCAACGCGGCGGCCATGGCGGCGGCGCGCGAATGGCAGGCCACGGCCGCGCGCCGGGCCGCGCGGCTCGAGGGGCCGGGTGCGGGCAGCGAAGCGGTCGAGGTCGAGGTCGCCGCGGGCGTGCTCGAGCAACTGTTCGACCTGGCCATCGACCACGCGACACGCCTGGGTTCGGACGTCGCGCTCGAAGTGGGCATGCAGGGCCTGCCGGCACGACCGATGCTGACGCTGCGGGTGCAGCGCGGCGGACGGGCCGGCACGGACGGCATCGACGAGGTGCACTGGCTGCTGTTCAGCGTGCTGGCGCGCGCCTGCGGGCTGGCGCCGAACCGCGTGGCGGTCGGCGATTCGGTGACGCTGATGCTGGGCTTCGCCGCCCGCGACGAGGCGGTCGGGGCGGCGCCGCGCAGTGCCGCGCAACTGCCGCGCACGCCGATCGCCGCCGGCCGACAGGTGCTGCTGCTCGAGCCGCGCGAGATGTCGCGGCTGCAGGCACACCGGCTGCTGCACGATGCCGGCATGCAGGTCGATGCGGTGATCTCGATCGACCAGGCACGCCGCGCGCTGCGCGAGCGCAGGCCCGATGTCTTCGTCAACGGGCTGGCGGGCGACGAGCCGCATTGCAGCGCGCTGATCGACGAACTGCGTGCCGTTCAGCCGCGGCTGCGCGTGATCGAGCTGGTCGACGACGACAACGCCTTCGCGTTGTCGCTGCCCGGCGCCGGCCAGGCCGGGCGCGTCGGTCGCGGCGAGCTGGCGCGCACCCTGGTGCCGGCGGTCTCGCAGGAACTCGATGCGGCCTGGGCCGGGCTGGCGACGCCGTGAAGCGCGACGGAGGCCGTTCGGTGGGCTCAGGCGGCACCGGGGCCGCCTGAGCCTACAGCGGCAGCTCGGTGTAGTAGCGCCCGCCGTGGAAGAGCAGCGGCTGCGCGCCGGCGCGGTGGCTGCAGCGCTCCACCTCGCCGACGAAGATGACGTGGTCGCCTTCTTCGTAGCGGCTGCGGTTGAAGCACTCGAACACCGCCACCACTCCGTCGATCACCGGTGCGCCGGCGGCGCCGTCGTGCCAGGCCACGCCGGCGAAGCGCTCTTCGGCCTTGCCGGCAAAACGTTCGGCCAGCTCGCGCTGATCGGCGGCGAGGATGTTGATCGCGTAGTGCGAGCCGGCGCGGAAGGCCGGCATCGTGCCCGCCTTGCGCGACAGGCTCCACAGCACCAGCGGCGGCGTCAGCGAAACCGAATTGAAGGAGTTGGCAGTCAGCCCGACCGGCGCGCCGTCCGGCCCGCGCGCCGTGACCACCGTCACGCCGGTGGCGAACATGCCCAGCGCCGCGCGGAATTCGGGGGACGAGAAGGTGGGCGAGCGCGCACTGGCGGGCGCGTGCGAAGGCGGCGTCATGCGTGACATTCTCGCGGAACGGGCCCGTCCTTGCCCCGGCGCGGGGGAATAATCGCCCACCCGGCTCCGTACGCCCAACGTGGACGCCCCCACCGCATTCCGCCAGCAATTGCTCGGCGCCATCCCGCGCCTGCGGCGCTACGCGCGCTCGCTGGTGTTCGATGCCAGCGCGGCGGACGATCTCGTGCAGACCACCCTGGAGCGTGCGCTGGCGCACTGGCACCAGTTCGACCAGCAGCGCGACATCCTCGTCTGGACGCTGTCGATCGCGCACAACGCGTTCATGGACGAGCGCCGGCGCGACAAGCGCATGACCCTGGTCGAGCCGACCGAGGCCCGCGACGTGGTCGACGCCCTGCCGGCGGTCGGCAACGACATCGGCCTGCGCATGGACCTCGTCGCCGCGCTGTCCAAGCTGCCGATCGAGCAGCGCCAGCCGCTGCTGCTCGTGACGCTGGAACAACTCTCCTATGCCGAGTGCGCCGAGGTGCTGCGCATTCCGGTGGGCACGGTGATGTCGCGCATCTCGCGCGCGCGCACGGCGCTGCGCGACCTGCTCGACGGCCGCGCCCCGAGCACCGCACGCGGCCTGCGCCGTGTGGTGTGAGCCGCTGAAAGTCATGCCATGAACGCCCCGATCGACGACACCCTTCTCAACGCCTGGCTGGACGACGAGCTCGCCAACGACGAACGTGCCCGTGTCGAAGCCTGGTTGCGCGACCATCCGGAAGAGGCCGCCCGGGTGCGCCTGTGGGCCGCCGATGCCGAAGGGCTGCGTGCGCGCCTGGACAGCGTGCTCGCCGAGCCGGTGCCGCAGCGGCTGACGCAGGTGGTGTGGAGCCAGGCCCCGGCGACGGCATCGTCGTCGAACGGCGGCTGGATGCGCTGGGCCGCGGCCTTCGCGGTCTTCGTGCTCGGCGGCGCGGTCGGCGCCGCGATCACCTGGCGCGTCGATCGCCAGGTCCTGCTCGCGGCGTCGGCCGCGGCCGGATCGAACTGGGTGCAGCGCGCCGCGGTGGCGCACAGCGTCTACGTGCCCGAGGTGCGCCACCCCGTGGAAGTGCGCGCGCAGGAGGAACACCTCGCGCGCTGGCTGACGCGGCGCGTCGAGCTGCCGGTCAAGCTGTTCGACCTGCGCTCGCAGGGCTTCGAGCTCGTCGGCGGCCGCCTGCTGCCCGACGCCAAGGGGCCGAGTGCCCAGCTGATGTACCAGGCCATCGGCGAGGTGCCGGCCGGTCAGCAGCCGGTGCGCGTGACCATCTACCTGCGCAAGCCCGAGGACGGCACGCCAGCCGCCTTCCGCTACGAGCAGCAGGGCCGCACGGGCCTGTTCTATTGGGTGGAAGGTGCCAGCCCGGGCCACCCGGCCTGCGGCTACGCGATCGTCGGCGACCTGCCGCGCGAGCGCCTGCTCGCGCTGGCCGAGGCCATCGAGCGCCAGGATCCGACCCCGCCGGCGAGCCGACCGGCGTCCTGATCCGGCCGCCGTCCGGGCCGCCACAGGCCCGCTCCTAGAATGGGCCGATGCCCCCGTCTCCCGTCGCCGCGCCCGCCGCCGGCCTGGCCCGCCGCCTCGCGGCCTGGCACCGTCTCGCGGTCGTGCTGCTGCTGGGCTTCGCATCCGGATTGCCGCTGGCGCTGACCGGCCAGGCCATGCAGGCCTGGCTGAGCATGGAGGGGCTGGACGTGGCCACCATCGGCTTCCTCAGCCTGGTCGGCCTGCCCTACACCTTCAAGTTCCTGTGGGCGCCGCTGATGGACCGCTTCGAGCTGCCGCTGCTCGGCCGCCGGCGCGGCTGGCTGGTGCTCACGCAACTCGCGCTGGCCGGCGCGCTGATGGCCATGGCCGCCACCTCGCCGACGCAGGCCACGCGCGCCTTCGCGCTGCTGGCGGTGGTGGTGGCATTCGTGTCGGCCTCGCAGGACGTGGTCATCGACGCCTACCGCACCGACCTGCTCGGCGCCGCCGAGCGCGGCCTGGGCTCCTCGCTGAACGTGCTCGGCTACCGGCTGGCGATGATCGTCTCCGGTGGCATCGCACTGATCTGGACCGACCCGAACCAGGGCGGCGGCTGGGACTGGCCCGAGGTCTACCGTTTCATGGCCGGGCTGATGGTGGCGGCGGCAGTGCTCTCGGCGCTGGTGCTGCCGCGCCTGCCGGCGCTTGCGGCGCCGCGCAGCCTGGCGCGCAACGACCTGATCGGCTTCGTCGCCGTGCTCGCCGCGGTGGCGCTGGGCGTGCTGATCACCGACCGCGTGGTCTCGCCGCTGGCGCGCTCGATGTTCGCCTCGGCCCCCAAGTGGGCCGACCTGCTGGCGCTGCTGATCGGCATGGCGATCACCTTGCCGCTGGCCGCCTGGGCGGCGCGCCGCGCGAAGTTCGAGACGCTGCTGTCGGGCCTGTCGAACTACTTCTCGCAGCCCGGCGCGGCCGCCTTCCTGCTGTTCATCGTGCTCTACAAGCTCGGCGACGCCTTCGCCGGCTCGCTGATGACGCCCTTCCTGCTCAAGAGCATGGCCTTCGCGCCGGCCGAGGTGGGCGTGGTCAACAAGGTGATCGGCCTGTGGCTGACCATCGGCGGCGCGCTGCTCGGCGGCGCTCTGATGCTCAAGCTCGGCCTGTGGCGCTCGCTGATGCTGTTCGGCGTGCTGCAGATGGCCAGCAACCTGGGCTTCTGGTGGCTGGCCGTCAGCGGCAAGGGTCTGATGCCGGGCCTGGTGATCCCGGCCTTCGACTGGGGCTTCGTCAAGCTCGCCAGCGCCACGCCGGTGGACGGCGGGCTGCTGATGGTGATCGCCTTCGAGAACCTGTCCGGCGGCATGGGCACGGCCGCGTTCGTCGCCTTCCTGATGAGCCTGTGCAACCAGCGCTTCACCGCCACGCAGTTCGCGCTGCTCAGCGCCTTCGCCTCGGTCGGCCGCGTCTGGGTCGGGCCGCTGGCCGGCGTGCTGGCCGAGACGATCGGCTGGCCGACCTTCTTCCTGGTGTCGACCGTCGTGGCGCTGCCGGCGTTGTGGATGCTCTGGTGGCTGCGCGTGCCGGTGCGCGCGCTCGAGGCCGACCCGATCACCGCACCCGGCACCGAGGATTGAGCGCTGCCTAGAATCCGCCCGCCATGAACCACGACTTCCGCACCGACGCCCAGGTTCCGCTGCCCGCGATGCAGCATGAGCGGCGCTGCCGCTGCCCGCTGCATTCGCGCCGGCTGTTCACCGGCGGCCTGCTCGCCGGCGCAGCGCTGCCCGCGCTGGCACGCGAAGGGGTCGACGTGGGCCCGCCGTCGCGGCTGTCCAAGCTGGTGTCGGCCGACCAGATCGAGAAGGCGGCAGCCTCGCAGTACCAGCAGATGCGCCAGCAGGCCGGCGCGCAGAAGGCGCTCGCGCCCGACGACCACCCGCAGCTGATCCGCCTGCGCGCGATCGCCAAGCGCATCATCCCGCACACCTACGAATGGAACCCGCGGGCACAGGGCTGGAAGTGGGAGGTCAGCCTGATCGGCAGCAGCGAGCTGAACGCCTTCTGCATGCCCGGCGGCAAGATCGCCTTCTACTACGGCATCCTGAGCAAGCTGCAGCTCAATGACGACGAGGTGGCCATGATCATGGGCCACGAGGCGGCGCATGCGCTGCGCGAGCACGCGCGCGAGCGCATGGGCAAGACCATGGCCACGCGCGGTGCCGTCGAGATCGGCTCGGCCCTGCTCGGCCTGGGCAGCCT
>CAZVLY010000217.1:7973-8259 GCA_964628175.1 uncultured Piscinibacter sp.
CAGCTTTGCAGGCCCTGCAGCGCACCCCAGCGGCGCTCGGCCTGCAACGCGCCGATGCCGTCGTTTTCGACGCGCACGGTGGCGAAGCGCTCGCGCAGCGGCGCCTCGAGCAGCGCGCTGGTCCAGTCATTGGGCAGGCCACGCGCGGGGCCGGCGAGATCGGCTCGGCCCTGCGCGGACTGGGCAGCATCGGCCGCTCGGTGGCCGACATGGGCGGCCAGCTGCTGACGCTGAAGTTCAGCCGCGAAGACGAGTCCGAGGCCGACCTGATCGGCATCGAGCTCGC
>CAZVLY010000218.1:0-8239 GCA_964628175.1 uncultured Piscinibacter sp.
GGCGTGCAGCAGGCGGCGATGAACTGGTGGTTCGGCCACAACGTGCTGGGCCTGTTCTACACGCCGCTGGCGCTGGCCTCGGTGTACTACTTCCTGCCCAAGGTGATCGGCCGGCCGATCCAGTCGTACAACCTGTCGCTGCTGGGCTTCTGGGGCCTGGCCTTCTTCTACGGCCAGGTCGGTGGGCACCACCTGATTGGCGGGCCGGTGCCGGAATGGATGGTCACGCTGTCCATCGTGCAGAGCATGATGATGATCATCCCGGTCGCAGCGTTCACGGTGAACCAATACCAGACGCTGCAGGGCCGCCTGTCGGCGCTGCGCTGGTCGCCGACGCTGCGCTTCATCGGCGTGGGCGGCCTGATGTACACGGCGAGTTCGGTGCAGGGCTCGTTCGAGGCGCTGCGCAGCATGAACGCGGTCACGCATTTCACGCACTACACGGTGGCGCATGCCCACCTGGGCCTGTACGGCTTCGTCAGCTTCGTGTTCTTCGGCGCCATGTACTTCGTGATGCCGCGCATCACGGCGCGCGAGTGGCCGTACCCGTGGATGATCGCGGCGCATTTCTGGCTCGTCAGCGGCGGGTTCGCGCTGTACTTCGTGAGCCTGACCACCGCCGGCTGGCTGCAGGGCATGGCGATGCTGGACGCAGCCCGACCGTTCATGGATTCGGTGGCCGTGACCTTGCCGTACCTGCAAGGTCGCAGCATCGGCGGCGCCTTCATGGTGCTGGGCCACCTGGTGTTCGCCACGCACTTCATGGCACTGGCCCTAGGCTTCGGACCGAATCGTGATCAGCCAGCCCTATTCAGGCAACTTTTCCGCAAGGCGGCCGCAGCATGAACAGCGAGGTCAAGCTCATCTCTGGCGCGATGGTGATGCTCGCGCTGTCCACCAGCGCACTGGTGGTCCTGCCCTACCTGCAGGTGCATGACGCACCGCCGTTGCCCGGCCTCAAGCCTTACAGCAGCGTCGAATTGCGCGGCCGCGAGGTCTACATCGCCAATGGCTGCGTCTACTGTCACTCGCAGCAGCCGCGCGCCAAGGCCTTCGCGCCGGACTACTCGCGCGGCTGGGGGCGGGCCACCGTCGCCGGCGACTACGCCTACGACCAGCCGCACCTGCTGGGCACCATGCGCACCGGACCGGACCTGATGAACATCGGCGTGCGCCAACCCAGCGAACAATGGCACCTCGGGCATCTGTACCAGCCGCGTGCCTACATGCCGGGCAGCATCATGCCGAGCTACCCGTTCCTGTTCGAGGCCAAGGCGAAGGCAGACAAGGACGACGTGCTCGTGAACCTGCCGCAAGGTACTGCGCCTGCCGGTCAGGTGGTCGTTGCGAGCCCGCAGGCCGTGGACCTCGTGAAGTACCTCCAGTCGCTGAACCGCAGCTACCCGGCCATCACCTCTCAAGGGGTGCCGCGTTGAAGCCCACCGAGATCCACCCGCAACAGGAACGCGAGAACCCGGAGCCGCAGGAGGGTTCGAACCCGATGCCCTGGTTCGTGATGGTGCTGACGGCGCTGTTGATGAGCTTCGGGGTGTTCTACATCGCCCGATCGGCGATCGGCAACGCTCCCTCGCTGGGCGACGGCCGCTCGACCGCCGAACTGCAAGGGGCAGCCCCCGCGGTGGCCGGCGCTGCGGTGGACGGTGCGGCGGTGTTCGCGTCGCGTTGCGTGGCCTGCCATCAGGCCAGCGGCGCCGGGCTGCCCGGCGTGTTTCCGCCGCTGGCGGGATCCGAGTGGGTGACGGGCAAGGAGACGACGCTGATCGCGCTGGTCCTGCACGGCGCCGGCGGCCCCTTGACCGTCAAGGGCAGCACCTACAACGGCGCCATGCCCGCCTTCGGCGCGCAGCTGCCGGATGCGGAGCTTGCCGCCGTGCTCACGCACGTGCGCAGCCAGTGGGGCAACGGCGCCGCGCCAGTGACTGCCGACACCGTGGCCGCGGTTCGCAAGGAAACGGCAGCGCGCACCGAGCCGTTCAAAGGCGACGCCGAGCTGACGCCGCTGAAGTGACTGCGCGTCTCGCCACCGTGCGTGCATCCCGGCTGGCAAGAGAGGAGTCGGTGGCGCGCCGCTCGAGTGCCATGCTGTGCCTGGGCTTGATGCTCGTGCTCTTCCTGGGCTTGTATCGCTGGACCCATGGCTTCGAGGTCTGGACCTTCGAGGGGCGGCGACAGATGCAGTTGCTGGCTGGCGAACTGCGCGCGCGTCCGGTGGATCTGCGCGGCAGCGACGGCAGTATGCCGCGCCTGTGGGGTGATGCCGGCGCCTCACCGGCCGCCTATCTGGTCGATTTTGTCTATACAAGCTGTCCGAGCGTCTGTCGCGCGCTGGGCGGCGAGTACCAGCAGATGCAGCGGGAACTGGTCGTGCAGCAGGACGAGGAGCAGTTGCGCGGCGTGCACCTTGTCTCGATCTCGTTCGATGTCGACCACGACGATCCTGCACGGCTTGCGCGGTATGCCTCCGACATGCACGTGGACCCGCGGCACTGGACGCTGGCCGTTCCCGCAACGCACGACGACGCGCGGGAGTTGTTGGCTTCCCTGGGCGTCGTCGTCGTACCGGACGGGCAGGGCGGGTTCGTGCACAACGGGGCGATCCACCTGCTCGACGAGCGCGGGCGACTGCGTGGGCTGTACGGGTTCGACCAGTGGCAGCAGGCGTTGGAAGCGGCGCGCCGGCTGGTGGCCACACGGCCGGAGGCCTTGCGGTGAATCGCCGTCTCGTGCCTTTGCACGGTACCTGGCCGTTGGTGTTGGCGCTGCTGCCGCTGGTGCTGCTGTGGCCGGCGCTGCGCCACGGTGTGGAAAGCCGCATGTCTTTGCACATGCTGGGCGAATTCCCCATGCTGTTTGTCGCCGGCTGGTCAGCCAGCCGGTTGTACCTGCGCCGCGTGCGGGCGCGGCGATGGCTGCGCGGCCAGCGACGGTTCGACTGGCATGGCTGGACCGGAGCGACACTGACTAGTGGCGTCGCGCTGGTCTGGATGCTGCCGTCGGCGCTGGACGCTGCCCTGTTCCTGCCGAACCTTGCCGCCGCCAAGCTCGCGAGCTGGTGGCTGGCGGGTTGGCTGCTGGCAGACAGCTGGCGTCGCATGGACACCGAGCTGCGGCTCTTCTTCGTCGGCAACCTGGTCTGGATGCTGGCGACCATCGGCCTTCTGTATGTCGATGCGCCGGCTCGCCTGTGCGCAAACTACCTGCAGGACGATCAGCGTCGAACCGGTATCGGCCTGGTGTTGTCTGCACTGGCCCTGGGCGCACTCGTCGTCGGAGCCGGGATTCGACGTCCAGCCGCTGGAAACAGCAAGCGCTTCGAAGACGGCTCAACCCCGCGGAGCCACCATGCCATGTAGGCATCCGCGTTGAGCGCCTGCTCGCGCTCGAGACAGCCGTAGAGGAACCAGGCGAGATGGTGGCAGCGCCGCGCATGATGGAGCACCACGTCGATCAGGGGTAGGAACGGCGCGTTCATGCAACCCTCCCGGACTCGAAGCGCTCGGCCCTCTCGGGCCACTGGGCAGGTGTCAGGGATCCCGCGAGGGCCGCGGCATTTCGCGCGAGAACGGCATTGTCTGCACAGGCACGAGCTTCGTCGCGGGGTCGCGGAACGATCAGCATGTCGCAATTGGCCCCCGACAGGATCCGGCTGCTGACGCTGCCCAGAAGGAATCGCCCGAGGGTCGATCGGCCCTGCTTGCCGGCGACGATCAGGTCGGCGCCGAGCCACTGCGCGTGGCGCAAGGTCGAACGCACCGCGGGCCCGTGTGCCGCCATGAAGTCCATGCCCGTGCGGTCCAGGCCGAGTCTTGCGGCCATGCGGCGCATGCGTGCGCTGGCCCCGGCCTCCTGTCGCAGCCGGGATTCGCGGATGACGTGTTCGGGCACATCGGCATCGCGCAGCACGGCTTCTCGACGAGAGTCGATCGCATGAAAGACATGCAAGCCGCTGCTGCGCGTCAAGCGGGCCGCGACCTGGACTGCGGCCTCCGAGGAGGCCGTGAAGTCGACCGGCACCAACACGCACCGATACGCCCGTTCGACCGGCGCCTTGACGACCAGCACCGGGCGCCGGCACGTTCTCAGCGTGCGATCCGCGATCCGGCCGACCAGCGGGGGCTTGAAGCGATTGAGACCGCGTCGGCCGAGGACCAGCAACTCCGCGCGCTCCGATGCCTGCATCAAGGTCTCGAGCGGCTCACCGACCGCCACCTCGACGCTCGTGGTCACGTCATACCGGCCGGCAATCTCGACGGCGAAACGGCGCAGTGACTCCCGCGCCTGCGAGGCCTTGAGGTCGATGTCGATCGACGGCGTAAACCAGTCCCGCAGAGGCTTGCAGCCTGCGGGGTCCAGCACGTGCACGAGGCGCAGTCGCGCGCTGTGCTCGTGCGCGAGCAGCGCCGCCCGGCGAACGGCGTTGTTTCCATCGATCGAGAAGTCGGTGGCCACCAAGATGGAAGTGAGCGGTGTCATCTGTGTTGCCCTCATGACCAGGGTGTTCGAATGGCGTCGGACGAGCGCATGCGCCGGCCGTCGGGCCGGTCGCGCCTGGGCGCATGTCCATGGGGGACGCGAGGCGGTGTGATCTCCAGCTCGCGCTGGCTGCACGCGGTTGGCTACGTCGCGTAGTCGCCGCTTGCCTCGGGCTGGAAGAGGATGGCCAGGATCTCGGCCGCTCGCTCTTCTCCTGCGGGCGTGGACCATCGGGCCACGCTGCCGGTCGTCAGACCGAGCAGACTGGCGCCCACGGGAGACAGCACCGAAACGAACCCCGACGTCGGCTGCGCGTCCGCCGGATAGCACAGCGTGAGCGTGCTGCGTTGGCCGCTCGCCAGGTCCCGCATCACGAGCTGCGAGTTCATCGTCACCACGTCAGGCGGGGCCTGGCGGGACGGCACGATGGCGCAGGCGTCGAGGACATGCTCGATCGCCAGCCTTGGAGTGGACGAGCCGTCGCTGCGCCTGTCACGGCGCACGAGGTTCAGCAGACGCACATGGTCGAGTTCGGTGAGCGTGCGCTCAAGGGTCAGGATCTCCACGAGGCATTCCTTCAGTCTTCGGACGCATGCCGGTCAGTCGCCGACAGACGCCATCGCGCGGGCTTGGGGCCCGGCGATCTGAGGTTTGCGCAATGAGGGTGGAAGTGGATCGCCGGGCTTAGTGATGTGCGGCCGGCAGGCAGGTGCGTGTCCCCGCCCCGGCCCGCAGAGCGGGCGCGCTCGACCGGCGAATGACCCGAACGGTCACCTGGCACGGTGCACCGCGAAAGGCGGCGATGGAGGGGCTGAAGAACATATGCAGAACTCTAGCGGCGTCGCTTCATTCCGGCAATGGACCGCCGGCAAGTCGCACTACTGCGTAGGCGTATTGCTCCAGCAAGGTCGAGGCTCCTGGCGGCATTCCTTGAATGCCGTCCGCCCAGCATGATCAACGCCTGCCCAGAATCGGCAGGCCGCCATGGAGCCCGGGTGAGACCTCCCGAGTCTCAGAGGCCCCGCTTCGCGCGTGTCAGCAGGGTGGAAACGGCAGTCGACACCTGCGCAAAACGAGAGCCCGACCCAAGAAGCTGCTCCGCTTCGGCCATCGCGCCCGAGTTGATTTGTCGGGCCACGCTGCCGGCCACGTCGTGGAACTCCGCGTGCTTGTCCAGCAACGCGATGAATCCTGGCTGACCGCCCCAACGCTGGCCACCGGCGCCATGCAGCCACTGCCCGAGCGGGCAGCGGTCGTCCCGACAGATGGTGTCGGCGTCGAGTTGCGCGCGATCGGCGATTGCCTTGCGCAGGCGAACCTTCCACTGCCGATGGGCTTCGATCGCCTTGTCGAAGTCAAAGTCGATCGCGGGTTCGTGAACCGATGCTTCAGGTGTCTCGAATCCTTGCGGCAGGCGAAACCGATCGACCTCATGAGCCAGCGCAGAGGCCTGGTCCTTCATCGCCGCTGCCGCGGCCGCGGTCTGTTCGACCAGGGCCGCGTTCTGCTGGGTCATCTGATCGAGTTCATTGACCGCCTGACCGATCTGGGCCACGCCCTGGCTCTGCTCCCTTGAGCCGTCGGCGATCTCGCCGAGCAGACCGCTGACCCGACGCGACGCCTCGACGATCGTGTCCATCTTCGCCCCGGCCTGGTTGACCACTGCCGTGCCTGCCTGGACCTGCTCGACACTCTGACCGATCAAGGTCTTGATTTCTCGGGCGGCAGTCGCCGCACGCTGCGCCAGCGTGCGTACTTCCGAAGCGACGACCGCGAAACCGCGGCCTTGCTCGCCGGCTCGAGCCGCTTCAACGGCGGCATTGAGCGCGAGGATGTTGGTCTGGAAGGCGATGCCGTCGATGGTGCCGATGATCTCGCTGATCTTGGCCGAGGACTGGCGTATGGACTCCATGGTCTGCACGACTTCGCGCATCACGAGGCCTCCTTCGGTGGCGACCGCCTCATTGCCGTGAGCCACCTGAGACGCCTCGTTCGCATGGTCAGCGCCGTTCTTCACCGTTGCCGAGATCTGCTCCATCGAAGCCGCCGACTCTTCGAGGTTGGCCGCCGCCTGCTCGGTCCGAGCCGAGAGATCCATCGCACCCGTGGCCACCTCGCTGCTCGAGTGAACGATCTCGTCGCTCGAGCGCCGGACACGCATCACCATCTGACGCAGCGATTCCTGCATCGCCCTCAGTTCCATCATGAGCTGGGCCGCCTCGTCGCGCCCCCAGGGTGACGGGGATGTGGTGAGATCGCCTTGTGTCATCGCGCGCAGGTGCCGGCGGGTCTCGTTCAGGCCTCCGTCCATCACGCGGTAGAAGCTGATGAAAAGGTAGCCGGCCAGAAGCAGCGCGGCGGCGACGATCGCGGCCATCCACGCCACCTGCCGCTGCGCGGCCTCGCGGACGTCGCCGACGTAGATGCCGGATCCGACAACCCAGCCCCAGGGCTCGAAACCCTGCACGTAGGAGAGCTTTTCGACCGGATTGTCTTTGCCGGGCTTAGGCCATTGATAGGCCACGAAGCCCTTGCCACTCTCGCGCACCTTGGCCACGAAGGCCTTGAACAGCGGCACGCCGTTGGGGTCCTTGGTCTCCGAGACGTCCTTGCCGTTGAGCTCGGGCTTGATCGGATGCATCACGACACGCGGCTGCATGTCGTTGATCCAGAAGTACTCGCTGCCGTCGTAGCGCAGCGCGGCGATGGTCTCCATCGCGAGGAGTTGAGCCTGCTCTCGGCTGAGCTTTCCGGCGGCCTCCTTTGCATGCACCTGTACCAGGATGCCATGAGCGATCTCGACGTGCTGGCGCGTCGCATCAGCTCGCGCCTGCATCGTCAACTCGGCCTGATGCATCAACTGCCAGGCGATCAAACCCAGCAGCGGCACGACGAAGGCGAGCGAGATGATCACGGCCTTGGCGTTGAACTTCAGCGCCCGGAAGAGGCGCACGCCGGGCGCCCAGACCCCGTGATGGGCAAAGAAGCCGGCGTCAGGTCGCCGTGACGGGGCCGCACCTCGGTCGAAGGCGGGCAAGGGCGCTGTGTTGGTTGTCATTGTCTTGGCACTTCCTCGTCAGGCGTCGCACGTACTTCGGGCGAACCGTCCCGAGAGGGTTTTCGACCGGAGACGGGCCAACTTGAGTTCGCGCCAGTGCGGCGCCGGGGGCGCCAGCCAAATGCTTGGTGATCGAGACAGCCAGCACGACAAAAGACAAGGCTGGTCGAGTCCCGGCGGCGGGTTGATCAACCACTGCATTGCTGTATTCAGGGCAAATACACCGTACAACTGACAGGTAATGTGTCTGAGTACCGCAGCGCGGAGGCAGGTGGCCGCGGGGCAGCGCTCGGCTCCGCAGCTGCTGAAGCAGGCGCCGGTCAACGAGGAAGAGCTCGAACTGCCGGCGGCGCCAGAGGGAGAAGAGGTCGTCTGGGACTACGCAGCGACAGGCCTCACGTTGCGCCGGCATCCGCTGGCCATCCTGCGGCCAGTCCTGGCGAAGCAGGGGTGGTGCACGGCAGCCGAGCTGCACGACCTGCCCGACGGCCGGCTGGCGCGGGCCTGCGGCATCGTGACGGTGCGGCAGCAGCCTGAGACCGCCAAGGGCGTGATGTTCGTGTCGCTGGAGGACGAGACCGGCAGCGTGCAGGTGATCGTGTGGCCCAAGCTCAAGGCGCAGCTGCGCGGGCCGCTGCTGCGTTCAAAGCTGATGGCGGTGAAGGGCACCTGGCAGCGCGATGGCGA
>CAZVLY010000219.1:0-8218 GCA_964628175.1 uncultured Piscinibacter sp.
AGGGGAGCACGGGCCGTCGGCCACTGTGTCGAAATCAAGACCGCTTCGGACTACGCGATGTTCGACACCGCGCCAAGCGTGCCGCAGGTACTCTATCTCCACGGGTCCGTGGATCACTACACCGATAAGAACCTCTTCAACGAGACGCAGAAGTTGGACGACGCCTTGGTCGAACTACTTCGCCCGCTCTTGCGCGACCATCCACTCGTAGTGGTCGGATATCGAGGTGCTGAGCCGTCGGTGATGCGGCACTTGCTGCTGGAACAGGCCGAGGCTTGCAAGAGCTATCGTCGCGGGATCTACTGGTGCTACCGAAAGGGCGGCGATCCACTTGCGGAGAGCCCACTTCTGCGAGAACTCCAATCGCAAATCCAGACCAATCTGCTGTTCGTTGAAATCGACGGCTTCGACGGGCTGCTAACTTCACTCGACAAACTGGTAAATGCGATCCCTGCACGTCCGGTCGGAGCAACTTCGCCAGCGCAGATCGAGAACCTCCCATTCGACATGCGACCTTCCGACCGACAGTTGGAAGACCTCAGCGATACGCTTGTCAGATCAAAGCTAGTTTCCTACGCCGAGGCATTGAGGGAAGACGTACCTGCTCTCGACACGCCAGAGCGCCTTGTCGCAGCTATGGAATCGCACCACCTTGTCGTCGTTGACGCGAGCGCCACAACGGCGACCAATGGCGCCGTTTTGCTCTTTGCGAGACGACCAGATCGGCAAGTCGACGTCGGCTGGATCGAGGTCACCATCAGCGGGCCGGCTGCCTGGGTTGCTGAAGTGCTTGACGCCGCCGGTTCGTCAGCGCGGGAAGCAGAGACGATTCGAATCGAGGGCAACCTTTGGGAGCAACTCGAGCAAGCAACGACGCTCCTGTCTCGTGCGAATCGGCCGTTTCGCATGAAGGGCGCCGTATCGCAAACGGCCTTCCCGTATCCACCGCTTGCGCTCAAAGAACTACTCACTAACCTGATCGCCCACCGAAGCTACGTAGCCGATACCCCAGCTCGCATACTCGTCACGGCCGAAGAAATTACCTTTGACAACCCTGGAGGCCTGGTTGAAGGCGTCACCCGCGAACTCGAGGACGAATCACTCCAGGACGTCATCGGCGTGGGGTCTAGACGCCCGAAGGGCTACAGAAATCCCGTTGTGGCTGACTTCTTCTATTCTGCGGGAGACATGGACAAGGCCGGCTCGGGCTTGCCTGATGTCTTGCGGGAAGCCGCCAACAATCTAAACCGTGTTCGCTTTGGTCCGGCTGAAGACAATGGCCGATTCATCGCCTCCATCACTTGCAGACCCGAGGCTCTGCAGGTCGACGCACACACTCGCACTGCCAAGTCCTCAGCCGGTGATCACCGATACGCGGCAAACCTGTTGCGCGTCACTGAGTGGCCCAAGTCGGTTTGGCGTATCGGGACAATTGAGGATCATCGCGAGATCAACAAGCTGGACCGCGCTGGCGTTGATCCCTTCGGATGCTCTCGTGGCTGGATATGGACATTCGCCTCGGAGGGGTCAAATGGCGGCAAGCGCCTATTCGACCTAGCCGTTGAAGACGAAGTTGAGCAAGTCCCGGTCGATCAACTTCTAGCCGATCGCGACTCGCTGAGCGTAGTCCCCGCCTTGCTGAACCGCGCACTAGCACTGCGCCTGGAAAAACTCGGAATGACAGTCCGCTTCGAAGTAGGTCGAATGCGGGCTTACTACGCATCACTGGACGGAACGCCCAGGGAGATCAGCTACCGCAGCACATTCAAGCAATCTAGGAGGACCGTCGCGAAGCCTATCGTATCCCGTTCCACTGGCAAGACCGTCTATTGGGAGCACAAGGCGGTTTACCTGCGCTTCGAACAGTTTGGCGAAGCCTGGGCACTCACGCTTCTGCCCGGCTACGTGTTCACGCTCGACGGTGAAACCAGGCCGATTGCCTCGGAAAAGATTGGACCACTCTCGACTCGAAGGGCGGCGCGCGACTACAACCCGACGGTACTTCACGACCTTGTATTCTGGTCTCGGATGCTTGCCGATGGCCATGATGACTCATCGTTCCGATTGCAGCTAACGCGACAGCCTGCCGGCCCGTTCGCGGACGTTGCTTCGACAATTCCAATGTTCGTTTTCCAGGATTCTCTGGAGATGTCCGCCTCGGAGGGTAAAGAAATCGATTCACCAGCTGACCTTGGTGAAGAGGCCGAAGACCTGCAGGAGCAGATCGAGCGAATCGTCGCCGAAGAAGCTACCGAGGCTGCGCAAGATGAAGATTCAGATCGCTAGGCTCCCCATCCCAGAGCTGGAGTTCGGTGGAGCTGGCTTCTTCCAGGATCCGCGCCTCGGATTGTCTGAGGCAGGCCCTTTTGATTCTCGGTTTGGCTCTGCACACAAGAGCCAGATTCGAGTATCGATCGTCGGAACCAACGAAGGCATCGACCTGGCCTCTTCGTGGCTACGTCGCTGCAAGTCGGCGATCGACCCGCGTTCGCCAGATGGAAGCCAAATTGCCTTCCCAGGGTTTGATGCAGTCTTCCGCTCGGAGCTCGTCGTCCATGAGGCGAGCAACGTCGTCTTGCATGATCAGCAGCTCGAGAAGGCGCTGGGTCTAAAGCCCTATGACGGTCTCGAGGCGATGGTCGGTGTCTACGCGTCCGCCATAACCCGAGCGAAGGAGGACTTCCGCCCGGACGTCGTGGTGTGTGTTGTCCCTGAAGCCGTCGAGCGAAGGTTCTGGAGCGTTAGTCGCGCACTCTCGAAGGCAGAGCGGGACACACTCAAGAAGGCAACCGCCTCCGCTACCAGCCAGCAGCTCCAACTCCCTTTCGATTGGGACGTCGAGGAGCACTCGGAGGATTTGTTGACGCGCGACTTCCGTCGAGCCCTCAAAGCGCGCGCGATGCAGATCGGCGTGCCAATTCAGCTGCTGCGCAACAGCGGCATGGTTGATCTGAGAACTAACGAGGAGCCTGCCGCTCGTTCATGGAATCTTGGCGTTGGCCTCTATTACAAAGCTGGAGGTATTCCCTGGCGCGTTCGAAATCGAGGCCCTGAAACCTGCTTCGTCGGCATAACCTTCCACCACCTTCGCACGACCAAGAGGGCTTTGGTGCACTCTGCATTGGCACAGGCCTTCTCGACAAACGGAGGCGGCTTCGCGCTCAGGGGCCAGTCATTCGAGCCAGAACGCGATGCGACAACCCGTACACCGCATCTGACGGAAATGCAGGCCGAAGAACTCGGCAAGCTGGTGGTCGATGAGTACACAGCCCGCAATGGCGAGCTCCCGAAGCGCATCGTGCTTCACAAGTCGTCTCGTTTCTGGAGGCAGGAGCAGGATGGGTTCCGCAAAGCCTTTAGAGATGTGCCTGTCGTTCAGCTCGTTGCTCTAGCCCCATCCAGCGTCCGCTTCGTCACGCAGGGGGTGTACCCGCCTGCACGCGGAACCCTCGTTACAGTGGACGAGAAGAGACATTTCCTCTTTACGTCCGGCTTCGTACCCGAGCTTGGGACCTACCCAGGACCGCACATACCGATCCCAGTCGAGTTGATCGTTCACGGCAACACGGACATGCACGACGTCAGGGAATGCGCAATCGACGCCCTCGGCCTCGGCCGACTGAACTGGAATACTTCTGACCTTCGAAGCAGCCAGCCTGTCACGCTCGGTTTCGCAAGGCGCGTTGGGGGCATCATGGCAGAGTACGGCCAACTGACCGAGGCAAAGCCCGATCCAAGTTACCGCTACTACATGTGAAGTGTGATTCGTGACTTTTGGGAATCAGCGAAGCGCTATCTAGTGAAAATCCCTGCTGCTCGTCGCCAACCCACCGAGCAGCGCCGTCAGATCCTCAACGTGGCCGGCGATCAGGCTGCGCACGTCGCCATCCCGCTGCCAAGTCCCCTTCACCGCCATCAGCTTTGAACGCAGCAGCGGCCCGCGCAACTGCGCCTTGAGCTTGGGCCACACGATCACCTGCACGCTGCCGGTCTCGTCCTCCAGCGACACGAACATCACGCCCTTGGCGGTCTCAGGCTGCTGCCGCACCGTCACGATGCCGCAGGCCCGCGCCAGCCGTCCGTCGGGCAAGTCGTGGAGCTCGGCCGCCGTGTACCACCCCTGCTTCGCCAGCACCGGTCGCAGGATGGCCAGCGGATGCCGGCGCAGCGTGAGGCCTGTCGCTGCGTAGTCCCAGACGACCTCTTCTCCCTCCGGCGCCGGCGGCAGTTCGAGCTCTTCCTCGTTGACCGGCGCCTGCTTCAGCAACTGCGGTGCCGAGCGCTGCCCCGCGGCCTCCCAGACCTGCTGTCGCCGGTGGCCAGCCAGGCTCATCAGCGCATCGGCAGCGGCCAATAGCGTCATCTCGTGCTGCTCGACCTCGGCCCGCTTGGCCAAGTCCTCGGCACCGTCGAACGGCCGCTCGCGTCTGGCCTTGAGAATGCGAAGCGCCGACTCGGCCATCAGTCCCGCCACCATGCGCAGTCCGAGCCGCACCGCCGGCGGGTGCGGCAGGCCTTCCAGCGTGCAGTCCCACTCGCTGCTCATCACGTCCACGCGACGAACCTCGACACCGTGGCGTTTGGCGTCCTGCACCAGCTGGCTCGCCGAGTAGAAGCCCAAGGGCTGGCTGTTGAGCATCGCGGCCAGGAACTCGGCCGGATGGTGGCACTTGATCCAGCAGCTCGCGTAGACCAGCAGCGCGAAGCTGGCCGCGTGGCTTTCCGGGAAGCCGTACTCCGAGAAGCCCTTGATCTGCTCGAAGATCGCCTCGGCGAACTCGCGCTGGTAGCCGCGAGAGGTCATGCCGTTGACGATCTTGTCGTAGTACTGCGCGAGGCCGCCTTTGCGCTTCCACGCGGCCATCGCGCGGCGCAGCTGATCCGCCTCGCCCGGCGTGAAGCCCGCGGCCAGCATCGAGATCTGCATCACCTGCTCCTGGAACACCGGCACGCCCAAGGTGCGACCAAGCGCCTCCTCGAGCGCCTTGCTCGGGAAGGTCACCGGCTCCTTGCCCTGCCGGCGGTTCAGGTACGGGTGGACCATTCCTCCCTGGATCGGCCCGGGCCGCACGATCGCAACCTCGATCACCAGGTCGTAGAAGCAGCGCGGCCGCAGCCGCGGCAGCATGCTCATCTGGGCGCGGCTTTCGATCTGGAACACGCCCACCGTGTCGGCCTGGCAGATCATGTCGTAGGTGGTCTGGTCCTCGGCCGGGATGTCCTGCATCGCGAAGGCGTAGCCCTTGCGCATGCCGATGAAGGCCAGGCTCTTGCGGATCGCGGTGAGCATCCCCAGGGCCAGCACGTCGACCTTGAGCAGGCCCAGCGCGTCGATGTCGTCCTTGTCCCACTGGATCACGGTGCGGTCGGGCATCGACGCGTTCTCGATCGGCACCAGGCGCGACAACGGCCCCTTGGTCAGCACGAAGCCGCCCGGGTGCTGCGACAGGTGCCGCGGCAGGCCCATGATCTGGCCGGTCAGGTCCACGAGCTGCCGGATGGCCAGGTCATCGAGCGAGAGGCCGAGTTCCTCGATCCGCTCGGTCTTGATGCCGGCGCCGTCCCACCAGGTATGGTTCTTGGCCAGTGCCTCGATGGTCTCCTCGGGCAGGCCCAGGGCCTTGCCCACGTCGCGGATCGCCGACTTCGGCCGGTAGGTGATGGCTACCGCGGTGAGCGCCGCGCGGGCGCGGCCGTACTTGCCGTAGAGGTACTGGATGACCTCCTCGCGCCGCTCGTGCTCGAAGTCGACGTCGATGTCCGGCGGCTCGTTGCGCTCCTTGGAAATGAAGCGCTCGAAGAGGACCGACATGCGTGCCGGATCCACCTCGGTGACACCCAGGCAGTAGCAGACCACCGAGTTGGCCGCAGAGCCGCGCCCCTGGCAGAGGATCTGCCGCGAGCGCGCAAAGGCGACGATGTCGTAGACGGTCAGGAAGTAGTGCTCGTAGTGCAGGTCGCCGATCAGCTGCAGCTCGTGCTCGATCTGCGCCTCGACCTTGGCCGGCACGCCTTCGGGCCAGCGCCGCCCTGCCCCTTCGTAGGTGATGCGGCGCAGGTAGCTCGAAGGCGTCTCGCCCGCCGGCACGACTTCATCGGGGTACTGGTACTTCAGCTCGTCGAGCGAGAAGCTGCAGCGCTCGGCCACCTGGATCGTCTCGGCCAGCAGGTCGGCGGGGAAGGTCTGCGCCAGGCGAAGCCGGGTGCGCAGGTGCCGCTCGGCGTTGACCTGCAGCTCGCGGCCGCACTCGGTCAGCGGCCGGCCGGTGCGGATCGCGGTCATCACGTCGTGCAGCGCCTTGCGCGATCGCACGTGCATGTAGACGTCGCCGACGGCCACCAGCGGGATCGCCGACAGGTCACTCGCCTCGCGCAGCTTGTGCAGCCACATCTCGTCGTCGAGCTGCCGCAACAGTTCCACACCCAGCCAGCAGCGACCGGTGAAGTGGGTGAGCAACCAGCGGGCGAGGCCCACCAGCTGCGCGTCGGTCGATCCGCGCACCGGCGAGGCCACGACGACGCAGTCGGCCAGTTCGTCCGAGGCGATGTCGCCAAGGTCCAGGTGGTAGGTCCCCTTCTCGGAAGCGCGTCGGAGCTTGGTGATGAACTCGCAGAGGTTGCCGTAGCCGTTCAGGTTGCAGGCAAGCACGCCCAGGCTGAAGGGCCCCGGCGCGTCATCGCCGGACGGCTCCGGCACGGCCACGCTGAACTGGCTGCCGATGAGCAGCTTGAGGCCGATCTTCTTGGCCGCCACGTGGGCGCGCACCACGCCGGCGACCGAGCACTCGTCGGTGAGCGCGAGCGCGCGGTAGCCCTGCTTGTGCGCACGCTCGACGAGTTCCTCGGGCTGGCTCGCCCCCACCAGGAAGCTGAAGGTGCTGACGCAGCGCAGTTCGGCGTAGTCGGGCAGCCCGGCGGCCGGCACCGAGGAAGCGGACCTCGGCACGGGCGTGCCCGCCCCCTGCCCCTGGCGCCCATCGCCGGCCGTCATGCAAACACCCCGTGCAGGTACCAGGCAGTCTCTTCGCTCGCCAGCCGCTCCTGGTAGATCCACAGCACGCCGGCGTGCTCGCTCAGCGCCACCCAGTAGTCGCGCTGGACATGCCCGGTCGTCGCATCGCAACCCTCGCCCAGCCGATGCCACCAGCCGCCTTCGACGCGGTGCGGTCCGGTCAGCAGATGCAGCACGCCCTGGTACAGCGGGCGGTGGCCGCGCGTTGCGAGCTTGAGCGGCGTCGGCAGCACCCAGGTCGGCTGGGGCATGTTTAGCGGCTCTGCGGCCTTGCGGGGGCGCGGCATCGGCACCGGCTGCCACATCTGCATCCACTCGAGCCGGTGGTCCTCGGTGAGGACCGGGCGGAGCACCCGGTCAGGACCCAGCCGGGCCGCGATGCGTTCGAGCACCAGCTGCAGGGACTCGCCCTGCTGCGCCTCGTCGGGCAGCAACGACGCGCTCTTCTCGTCCAGCGAAACGACTTCGGTCGCGTTCAGCCAGAGTTCGCCGACCGGCGCCTTCAGCTCGGTCTTGGCCAGGTGCTCGGCGAGCAGCCGGCAGAGGTGTTCGAGGTTGCGGCTGGGCTCGGCGGTGCGGATCGTGATCTCACCCCCCTGCCCTGCCTCTTTCGAGCGCATCACATCGTGGGCCCACTTCAGGGTGAAGGCGGTGGTCCCACTGTGGCGCGCCGCCAGCCAGCCGCACATCTGCATCAGCAGCCGGCGGGCGCCAAACAGCAACGCCGGCGCCATTTCGACGCGTGACATGAGCTCCAGGCGCGCGTCGAAGGTCTCTGGCAGCTCGACCCACACATGGGCCTCGGGCTGCAGGCCGTAGGCGCGGTCCAGGGCGCCCAGCAGCAGCTTGTCGAAGCGCCGGCTCACACCCCCGCGGGGGAGCCGGCGCACATCCCCCAAGGTGCGGCACCCCAGCCGGGAAAGGATCCCCTCGTGGGGGGCCACCGCCGTGAGGGCCCTCATCGGGAGGGCGTCGAGCAGTTCCTCGAGCGGGCGCTTGAAGCCGTTCTCGATGCCGGCGCGCGCCAGCAGGTGAGCGGCCAGGCTGTTGGTCGCCCAGGCGAGCGCACTCACCCCTTGGTCGGCCCCCTCCTGGAGGATGCGGTCGCGCAACGCGCGCTTGCCCCCGAACAGGCGTGCGCTGGCCTCCAGCTCGAGGAGGACAGCTTCTTCGGAGGTGGCAACCCGGGGTGTGAACTGCAAGGCC
>CAZVLY010000220.1:0-8135 GCA_964628175.1 uncultured Piscinibacter sp.
GTCACCACCGGCATCGCGCTGGTCACCAGCGCCAGCGGGCCGTGCTTGAGCTCGCCGGCCGGGTAGGCCTCGGCGTGGATGTAGCTGATCTCCTTGAGCTTGAGCGCACCTTCCAGCGCGATCGGGTAGTGCAGGCCGCGGCCGAGGAACAGCGCGTTCTCCTTGCGCGCGAAGGCCTCGCTCCAGGCCACCACCTGCGGCTCCAGCGCCAGCACGGCCTGCACGGCCACCGGCAGGTGGCGCAGCGCCTTCAGGTGCTCGGCCTCCTGCTCGTCGGTGAGGTGCCCGCGCACCTGCGCCAGCGCCAGCGTGAGCAGGAACAGGCCGACCAGCTGCGTCGTGAAGGCCTTGGTCGAGGCCACGCCGATCTCGGCGCCGGCGCGCGTGATGTAGGCGAACTCGCATTCGCGCACCATCGCGCTGGTGGCCACGTTGCACACTGTCAGCGTGTGCTTCATGCCCAGGCCGCGCGCGTGCTTCAGCGCCGCCAGGGTGTCGGCCGTCTCGCCGCTTTGGGTGATGGTGACGACCAGGGTGCGCGGGTCGGGCACGCTGTCGCGGTAGCGGTACTCGCTGGCGATCTCCACGCTGGTGGGGATCTTGGCGATGCTCTCCAGCCAGTACTTGGCGGTGGAGCCGCTGTAGTAGCTGGTGCCGCAGGCCAGGATGAGGACCTTGTCGATCTCCTTGAACACCTTGTAGGCGCCGTCGCCGAACAGCTCCGGCGTGATGCTCGCCACCGCGTCGAGCGTGTCGGCGATCGCCTTGGGCTGCTCGAAGATCTCCTTCTGCATGTAGTGGCGGTAGGGGCCCAGCTCGGCCGCGCCGGTGTGCGCCTGCACGGTGCGCACCTCGCGCGTCACCGGCTTGAAGGGGCCGTCGCCCTCGCGCCGCGTGATCCAGTACTTGCCCAGCTGCAGGTCGACGACGTCGCCCTCCTCGAGGTAGACGATCTGGTCGGTCACGCCGGCCAGCGCCATCGCATCGCTGGCCAGGAAGTTCTCGCCGGCGCGCTCGTTCGCACCCACGCCGAGCACCAGCGGCGAGCCTTCGCGCGCGCCGATCACACGGTGCGGTTCGTCGCGGCAGAACACCGCGATCGCGTAGGCGCCGCGCAGGTGGACCACGGCACGCTGCACGGCGTCGAGCAGGTCGCCTTCATAGAGCCGGTCGACCAGGTGGGCGATGACCTCCGTGTCGGTCTGGCTGGTGAACTCGTAGCCCTTGGCCTTGAGTTCGGCGCGCAGCTCGTCGTGGTTCTCGATGATGCCGTTGTGCACCAGGGCGATCCGGCCGGCGCTCGCCGCCTTCGCCTGCGGCCCGTGCGAAAAGTGCGGATGGGCGTTGTGCACCGCCGGCGCGCCGTGCGTGGCCCAGCGGGTGTGGGCGATGCCGGTGCCGCCCTGCACGCCCTCGCTGGCCACGTTGGCCTCCAGCTCGGCCACGCGCGAGGTGCTGCGCGCGCGCTTGAGCTCGCCGCCCTGGTGCACCGCCACGCCGCAGGAGTCATATCCGCGGTATTCGAGGCGGCGCAGGCCTTCGAGCAGGACGGGGACGATGTTGCGCGTGGAGACGGCGCCGACGATTCCGCACATGGGAGGCTTCCTTTGTCTGGGCAGGGACCGCATCGTAGGAACACCCCCGAGGCGATTGATTGCAATTTTCTGCCCTGTATGGAATATTCAGCCATCCCCCAAACGTGGTGAATGAATAGTTCACGTTTTGTCTTGACATGGCAGAAACCGCCGCAACCTTCGAGCTCGATGCGACCGACCTGCGCATCCTCGACCAGCTCCAGCGCGACGCCTCGCTGACCAACCAGGCGCTGGCCGCCGTCGTGCACACCTCGCCGGCGACCTGCCTGCGGCGGGTGAAACGGCTGGTGGACGCCGGCGTGATCGAGCGCCAGGTCGCGCTGCTGTCGCCGCAGCGCCTGGGCGCGGGGCTGACCGCCATCGTCGAGGTCACGCTGGACCGCCAGGGCGCCGAGCACCTGCAGGCCTTCGAGGCGCGCGCCGTGGCCGATGCCGAGGTGCGGCAGTGTTATCGCGTCACGCCGGGGCCGGACTTCCTGCTGATGCTGCAGGTGGCCGACATGCCGGCCTACCACGCACTGGTGCAGCGCCTGTTCACGCAGGACGCCAACGTGCGCAACGTGAAGGCCTTCTTCAGCGTGCACCGCGCCAAGTTCGAGCCGGGCCTGGCCCTGCCCTCGCCGACGCTCTCGTCCTGAGCGGGCTCAGGACTTCAGGATCACCAGGCCCTTGAGGTACTCGCCCTCGGGGAAGACGATGGTCTGCGGGTGGTCGGGCGCAGCGGCCACACGCGCGTAGATGATCCCGTCGACACCCGCGTCCATGCCGGCGCCGGCGACGATCTTGTGGAACAGCTCCGGCCCCACGCCGCCCGAGCACGAGAAGGTGAACAGCATGCCGCCGGGCGCGAGCAGCTTGAGCGCCAGGCGGTTGATGTCCTTGTAGGCGCGCGCGGCGCGCTCGGCATGCGCCGCGGTGGGCGCGAACTTGGGCGGGTCGAGCACGATCGCGTCGTAGCTCTTGCCGGCCTTCATCGCGTCGCGCAGGGTCTGGTTGACGTCGGCGTCGAGCGCCTCGTGGCGCGCCGGGTCGAAACCGTTCAGCGCCACATGCGCTGAAGCGCGCGCCAGCGCCGGGGCCGACGAATCGACGCTGGTCACGTGCGACGCGCCGCCGGCCAGCGCCGCGACGCTGAAGCCGCCGGTGTAGCAGTAGCAGTTGAGCACGCGCTGCAGGCCGAAGTGCCGCACGGTGTCGGCAAACAGCTTGCGGTTGTCGCGCTGGTCGAGGTAGAAGCCGGTCTTGTGGCCCTCGGCCACGTCGAGGGTGAGCTGCCAGCCGTGCTCGCGGATCGTCACCTCGGTGGCGCCGCTGCCCCGCAGCCAGCCGGCCACCGGTTCCAGGCCCTCGAGCTTGCGCACGCCGGAGTCGCTGCGTTCGTAGATGCGCGTGGCGCCGGTGGCCTGCAGCAGCAGATCGGCGAGGGTGCCCTTCCAGCGTTCGGTGCCGGCGGAGAGGAACTGCGCCGACAGCACGTCGCCGTAGCGGTCGACGATCAGGCCCGGCAGGCCATCGGCCTCGCCGTGGATCAGGCGCACGCCGTCGCTTTCGATCGGCAGGCGCCGGCGCAGCGCGAGCGCCGTCGCGATGCGGCGCTCGAAGAAGGCGGCGTCGATGCGCTCGGCCTCGTCGAAGCTCCAGGCACGCACGCGGATCATCGAGCTCGGGCTGTAGGCGGCCCAGGCGAGGAAGCGCCCGTCGCTGGATTCGACACGCACGGTCTCGCCGGCATCGGCCTTGCCCGTGGCCACGCTGCCCTGGAACACCCAGGGGTGCAGGCGCAGCAGCGAACGTTCCTTGCCGTCGCGAAGGGTGATGACTTTCATGCGGGATTCACTTGCGCTTGGCGCGTGGATGGGCGGCGTCGTACACCTTCGAGAGGTGCCCGAAATCGAGCCGCGTGTAGACCTGGGTGGTGGTGATGTTGGCGTGGCCGAGCAGTTCCTGCACCGCGCGCAGGTCGCCGCTGGACTGCAGCAGGTGCGAGGCGAAGGAGTGGCGCAGCATGTGCGGGTGCACGTGCGTGGGCACGCCGGCCTGGATGGCGCGCTGCTTCAGGCGCGAGCGCAGCTGGCTGGGCGTGAGCCGCGTGCCGCGATTGCTGACGAACAGCGCCGGCTCGCCGGGGTCGGCGAGTTGTTCGCGCACCGCCAGCCAGCTGTGCAGCGCCTTCAGGGCCGACGCCCCCACCGGCACGCTGCGCCGCTTGCTGCCCTTGCCGAGCACGTGCGCCGTGGTGTCGCCGGCGTCGATCCAGCCGGCCGCCTTGGCGCTGGCGCCCACGTCCAGCCCGATCAGCTCGCCCACGCGCAGCCCGCAGCCGTAGAGCAGCTCGACGATGCAGTGGTCGCGCGCGTCGAGCAACGGGTTGCCCGCCTCGGGGTGGTGGTCGGCCAGCGCCATCGCCTGATCGACCGGCAGCGCCTTGGGCAGCGGCTTGCCGGCCTTGGGCGCGCGCACGCCGTCGACCGGGTTCAGCGCCACCAGGCCGTCGCGGCCGAGCCAGCGGTACAGCCCGCGCCAGGCCGACAGCACGATGGCGATGCTGCGCGAGGCCAGGCCCTGCGAATGCATCTGCGCGGCCCAGCGGCGCACATGGTGCACCTGCACGTCGCGCAGCGCGACAGGGTGGGCCTCGGTGAACTGGCGCAGTCGTTCGAAGGCCTCGCCGTACATCGCCAGCGTGCGCGGCGCCAGGCGCCGCTCGACCTCGAGGTGGACGAGGTGCCGGGCGATGTCGTCGGGCGCCGGCGTCTCGGCCATCAGCGAACGGGCAGCAGCCGCGACAGCGCCGCGCTCGACAACTCGCCGATGCGCTGCAGGAACTCGGTGCCCATGTCGGCGGTGTAGCGCGTCGGGTCGGGCGAGGCGAGCACGAGCATGCCGAAGGCCTCGATCGTGGCGCCGTGGCGCAGCGGGATCATCGCCAGCGACAGCGCCGAGGCGGCGTCGTCCAGCCACTGCGCGGCCTCGAAGCCGCTGTTCACGCCGCAGTAGGGCAGCGTCAGGCTGCTGGCCAGGCTCTTCACGTCGGCGCTGACCGGCTTGGCGAAGGGCAGCGTGGCGAAGGCGTCGGCCGCGCCCCAGACGCGGATGCCGGCCTGCGGGATCATGAACTGGTGCATCAGCTCGCGCGTGAGCACTTCGGGCAGCTCGCCGGGGTTGGCGGTGAGCATCAGCGCGCGCGTCCAGCGGTGCAGCTTGTCGGCGATGGCCACGTTCTCCTGGCCGTGGCGGATCATCTCGATGATCTTGCCTTCGAGGCCGCGGTTCTTGTCGCGCAGCATCTCCATCTGCCGCTCCTGCAGCGAGACGGCGCGCTGCCCGTGCGGGCTGGTCAGCTGCACGGAGGCGAGCAGTTCGGCATGGCGCTCGAAGAAGCCCGGCGTGTTGGCCAGGTAGTTGGCGATGTCCTGCTCGGTGATGCCCTGGATGCTCACGGTTGGCCCTTTGTCATAGTTCGATCTCGCCTTCGAAGACCGTCACGGCCGGCCCGGTCATGAACACATGGCTTGCGCCACCGGCCCACTCGATGGTGAGCCGCCCGCCGCGCGTGTCGACGTCGAGCTTCGCATCGAGCAGCCCGAGCCGGATGCCCGCCACCACCGCGGCGCAGGCGCCGGTGCCGCAGGCCAGCGTCTCGCCGGCGCCGCGCTCGTGCACGCGCAGCTTGATGTGGCTGCGCGACAGCACCTGCACGAAGCCGGCATTCACATGGCGCGGGAAGCGCGCATGCGTCTCGATCATCGGCCCCTGCGTGCCGACGGCGGCGCCGTCGACCTCGTGCACGAACTGCACCGCATGCGGGTTGCCCATCGACAGCACGGCCACGTCGACCGCGTAGTCGCCCAGGTCCAGCGGCCACAGCGCGAAACCGTTCTGTTCGCGCGGCGTCAGGCCGGCGGCGTCGAAAGGCACGCGCTCGGTGTCGAACACCGGCGCGTTCATGTCCACCGTGACGCGACCATCGGGCTGCGCGCGCAGCTCGAGCAGCGTGTTCATGGTCTCCACGCGCACGGTGTTCTTGTCGGTGAGATGTTTGTCCTGCACGAAACGCACGAAGCAGCGCGCGCCGTTGCCGCACTGCTCGACCTCGTCGCCGCTGCCGCCGTTGAAGATGCGGTAGCGGAAGTCCACGCCCGGCGTGGCGCTCTTCTCGACGACGAGGATCTGGTCGGCGCCCACGCCGAAGCGGCGGTCGCCCAGGCGCCGGTACTGCTCGGGGCTGAGCGACAGCGGGCCGCGCGTGGCGTCGAGCACGACGAAGTCGTTGCCCGCGCCCTGCATCTTGGTGAAGTGGAGTCTCATCCTGGGCGGGATTATCCCCCGCTCAGTACAGCGAAGGCTCCCCGGCCGGCCGCGTCTTGAAGCGTTTGTGCACCCACAGGTACTGCGCCGGGTTGCGCCGGCTCTCGTCCTCGATCCAGCGGTTCATCCGCGCGGTGTCGGCCAGCGCGTAGTCGGTGGGGAAGTCGGCCCAGGGCGGCATGAATCGCACGCGGTAGCCCTGCCCGCCCGGCAGCATCTCGGCCAGCACCGGCTGCACGACCATGTTCAGCGCCTTCGCCATGCGCGAGGGCGCCAGCAGCGTGGCGGCCGGCACGCCGAAGAAGGGCACGAAGGCCGCGTCGCGCTCGCCGAAGTCCATGTCGGGCAGGTTGAAGAAGCCGGTGCCCTGGCGGATCTCGCGGATCAGCGGCTTGGCCGAGTCGCTGCGCGGGAAGATCACCGCGTTGCCCAGGCGCAGCCGGCCGCGGCGCATCACCGCGTCCATCACCGCGTTGGTCTGCTGCTGGTAGATCGAGGCGCCCTTCTTCTTCTGGAACAGCAGCACCGAGGCACCGGCGACGTCCAGCGCCATGAAGTGCGGCACCAGCCACATCACCGGGCGCTCGCTGCGCTCGGCGAGATCCACCTCGCCCTCGACGTGGATGAGGCGCATCAGGCGCTCGCGCGGCGCCCACCACAGCAGCCCGCGCTCGACGATGCTGCGGCCGAGCCAGCCGAAGTGCTCGCGCGCGACCATCTCGCGCGCTTCCTCGCCGAGTTGCGGAAAACACAGCTCGAGGTTGCGCAGCGCGATGCGCCGCCGCGAGCCGGCCAGCCGGTACAGCAGCGCGCCGAGGCCGCGGCCGAACGCGGCCTGCGCGCCCAGCGGCAGCCAGTGCAGCACCCACAACAGCGCCAGCAGGAGGCGAGCGGCCAAAGGAAGTGTCCCCGTGTTCTCAGTCGGCCGCGCCGGCGCGGGGCGCCTTGTAGCGGTGGTAGCCCCACAGGTACTGCTGCGGGCACTGGCGGATCAGCGATTCCATCGCGCGGTTCACGACGGCCGCCGATTCTGCCTGCGCCGACGCATCGGCCGGCAGCGGCTCGGCCATCGGCGAGATGCGCACGGTGTAGCCGCGCCCGCCGCGCAGCCGCTCGCCCCAGATGAGCAGCGGCACGGCACCGGTCTGCTGCGCCAGCCGCGCGGCCAGCGTCATCGTGTAGGCGCTGCGGCCGAAGAAGGGCGCCCATTCGCCCATGCCCTCGGGCGGCACCTGGTCGGGCAGCAGGCCCACCGTCTCGCCGCGCCGCAGCGCGCGGATCATCTGGCGCACGCCGGCCAGCGAGGCCGGCGCCGTGGCCAGGCCCGGGCGGGCACGCGAGCCTTCGATCACCTCGCGCAGCCAGGGCTGGCGAGCCGGCCGGTACAGCACCGTGATGGGCCCGTACTGCGATGCGAAATGGTCGGCATAGGCCTGCGCGCAGATCTCGAAGCAGCCCAGGTGCGGCGTCAGCAGCAAGAGGCCGCGGCCTTGAGCGTGCGCGGACTCGACGAACTCGGCGCCTTCGATGCGCACGAAGCCCGACAGCGGCGTCGATTCGGGCCGCAGCCACAGGAAGGGCAGCTCGGCGATCATGCGGCCGGCCTCGGCGATGGCTGCACGGGCGGCCGGGGCCGGAATGCCCGCCTGGCCGACGTGGTCGCGGAAGCGCCGCCGGTAGGTCGGCGACAAGACGTAACCCAGCCAGCCCACCCCCGCACCCAGGGTGTGAAGAAAGCCCAGCGAACGGCGCGACAACCAGCGGAACAGTCGAATCATCTTTCTATAATTGGGGCGTCGCCGAGTTATGAACTACTTGCGGGGCGACTCACAAAATCCGCTAAAGCGTTCGCCGCTCCTCCAAACCATCCAGGCCGGCAACGCAGTGTGCAACCTGACTGGAGTTTAAGAGTGTCGAACGATTTCCTTTTCACTTCCGAATCCGTCTCCGAAGGCCACCCCGACAAGGTCGCCGACCAGATCTCGGACGCCATTCTCGATGCGATCTTCAAGCAGGACCCGCGCTCGCGCGTGGCCGCCGAGACGCTGACCAACACCGGCCTCGTGGTGCTGGCCGGCGAGATCACCACCAACGCGCATGTCGACTACATCCAGGTGGCGCGCGACACCATCAAGCGCATCGGCTACGACAACACCGAGTACGGCATCGACTACAAGGGCTGCGCGGTGCTGGTGGCCTACGACAAGCAATCCAACGACATCGCCCAGGGCG
>CAZVLY010000221.1:0-8039 GCA_964628175.1 uncultured Piscinibacter sp.
GGCATGGTCGCAGGCGGCATGACCAAGTCGAACAAGATCGGCATGGTCGGCGGCTACCCGATCCCCGAGGTGAACCGGCTGATGAACGCCTTCATGGCCGGCGCCAAGGAGGTGAACCCGAAGGTCGAGTTCACGGTCAGCTTCATCAACAGCTGGTTCGACCCGCCCAAGGCCAAGGAAGCCGCCTTCGCGATGATCGACAAGGGCGCCGACGTGATGTACGCCGAGCGCTTCGGCGTCTCCGACGCGGCCAAGGAGCGCAAGGTGCTGGCCATCGGCAATGTCATCAACACGCAGGACAAGTACCCCGAGACGGTGGTCGCCTCGGCGCTGTGGAACATGGAGCCGACCATCGACCTGGCCATCAAGGCGGTCAAGGAAGGCAAGTTCAAGGCCGACGACTACGGCGTCTACTCGACCATGAAGCACAAGGGCAGCGAGCTCGCCCCGCTGGGCACGTTCGAGGGCAAGGTGCCCGCCGACCTGGCCGCCAAGGTGAAGGCCAAGGAAGCCGCCATCCGCGACGGCAAGTTCGCCGTCAAGGTGGACGACGGCCAGCCCAAGGGTTCGGCCAAGTGATCGACCGACCCTGATCGCTTGAGCGGCATCGCCCTCCGGCTGCGCGGCATCACCAAGCGCTTCGGCAGCCTCGTCGCCAACGACGGCATCTCGCTGGACCTCGGCCGCGGCGAGGTGCTCGCACTGCTGGGCGAGAACGGTGCCGGCAAGAGCACGCTGGTGTCCATCCTGTTCGGGCACTACCTCGCGGACGCGGGAACGATCGAAGTCTTCGGCGCGCCGCTGCCCCCGGGCCAGCCGCGGGCGGCGCTGGCCGCGGGCATCGGCATGGTGCACCAGCACTTCACGCTGGCCGACAACCTGTCGGTGCTCGACAACGTGATGCTCGGCACCGAGCCGCTGTGGTGGCCGTTCTCGCGCCGCGCCGAGGCCCGCGCGCGGCTGCTCGACGCGGCGCAGCGTTTCGGGCTGCAGGTCGAGCCGGACGCGCAGGTCGGTGCGCTGTCGGTGGGCGAGCGGCAGCGGGTCGAGATCCTCAAGGCGCTCACCCGCGGCGCGAAGATCCTCATCCTCGACGAGCCCACCGCTGTGCTCACGCCGCAGGAGAGCGAGTCGCTGTTCGCCACGCTGGGGCAGCTGGTCGCCGCCGGCCTGTCGGTGATCTTCATCAGCCACAAGCTCGACGAGGTGCTGCGCGTCTCGCACCGCATCGCGGTGCTGCGCGGCGGCCGGCTGGTCGCCGACCTGCCCGCGACGGGCGCCGACAAGGCGATGCTCGCCGAGGCGATGGTCGGCCGCGCGGTGGCGCCGGCCACCAAGCATGCGCGCACACCCGGCGCACCGGTGGTCGCGCTGCATGGCGGCATGGTGCGCGGCATGGGTGCGCGGCCGCTGCTGGCCGGCGTCGAACTCGAACTGCGCGCCGGCGAAGTCTTTGCCGTGGCTGGCGTGGCCGGCAACGGGCAGGACGTGCTGGCCGAGCTGCTTTGCGGGCTGCACGCGCTCGACGCCGGCACGCTGACGATCGCCGGCCGCGCGCTGCCGGCGCGGCCGCGCGCCTTCGTCGAGGCCGGCGTGGCGCGCATCCCGGAAGACCGCCACGCGGTCGGCGTGGTCGGCGACCTGCCGCTGTGGGAGAACGCGGTGCTCGAGCGATACGCCTCGCCGGCGTTCTCGCGCCACGGCATCGTGCGGCGGGAGCGGGCCATGGCGTTTGCGCAGTCGCTGGTCGAGCGCTTCGACGTGCGCGGCACCGAATCGGCGGGGCTGGCGACGACGACACGTTCGCTGTCCGGCGGCAACATGCAGAAGCTGATCCTCGGGCGTGCCCTGGCCGGCGACCCCGACACGACGACCACGCCGCCCTTGATCGTCGCCAACCAGCCCACCTGGGGCCTGGACATCGGCGCGGTGGCCTACGTGCACCAGCAGCTGCTCGACGCCTGCGCGCTGGGCAGCGCGGTGCTGCTGATCAGCGAGGACCTCGACGAGGTCTTCGCCCTGGCCGACCGCATCGCCGTGATGCACCACGGCCGCCTCGGCGCACCCAGGCCGGCGCGCGACTGGACGCTCGCCGCCATCGGCCTGGCCATGGCCGGCGGAGAAGAGGCCGCGCGTGCAGCTTGAACGCCGCAGCACGACACCACGCTGGCTGCTGCTCGCCGCGCCGGTGGGCGCGATCGCCTTCACGCTGCTGATCACCTCGCTGCTCGTCGCCTGGGCCGGCGCGCCGGTGACGCGCGCGTATGCGCTGCTGCTCGAGGGCGGCTTCGGCTCGCGCTTCGCCTGGACCGAGACGCTCACCCGCGCCACGCCGCTGATCCTCACCGGCCTGGCCGCGGCGGTGGCGTTCCGCGCGCGTCTGTTCAACATCGGCGGCGAAGGCCAGCTCTATGCCGGCGCGCTGGCGGCGGTGGCGGTCGGCGGGCTGCATGGCGGCAGCGGCTTCGACGCACCGCCCTGGCTGCTCTTCCCGCTGATGATGATCGCCGCCGCGCTGGCCGGCGCGCTGCTGCTGCTCGGCCCGGCGCTGGCCAAGAGCCGGCTCGGCGTCGACGAGGTGGTGACCACGCTGCTGCTGAACTTCATCGTGCTGCTGTTCGTCTCGGCCATGCTCGACGGCCCGATGAAGGACGCCTCGGCGATGGGCTGGCCGCAGAGCGTGGCCATCCAGGATGCGCTGCAGCTGGGCAAGCTGATCGAGCGCAGCCGCGTGCACACCGGGCTGCTGTGGTCGCTGGCCGCCGCCGGCGCGCTGTGGGCGCTGCTCAAGCACACCACCACCGGCTTCGAGATCCGCGCCGTCGGCGCCAACGCGCGCGCCGCCGCCTTCGCCGGCATGCCGGTGGCCGCGGTGCAGGTGAGGGTGGCGCTGCTGTCCGGTGCGCTGGCCGGCCTGGCCGGCGCCATCGAGGTGGCCGGCCGTGCCGGCTATGTCACGCTCGACATGTCGCCCGGCTATGGCTACAGCGGCATCGTCATCGCCATGCTCGCGGCGCTGAACCCGCTGGGCGTGGTGGCGGCGGCGATCTTCGTCGCCGGCATCCTGGTCGGCGCGGACAGCATGAGCCGCGCCGTCAACGTGCCGACCTACATCGCCGACGTGATCGTGTCGGTGTCGCTGATCGCGGTGCTGGTGGCCACCCTGTTCACGCAATACCGGCTGCGCTGGCGCTGACGATGTTCGCCGAGACGCTCGAGCTCCTCGCCGCCGCGCCGTTCTGGATCGCGGTGCTGCGCATCGCCACGCCGCTGATCCTGGGCACCCTGGGCGTGCTGCTGTGCGAGCGGGCCGGCGTGCTCAACCTGGGCATCGAGGGCATCATGGTGGCAGGTGCCTTCGCCGGCTGGCTCGCGGTGTACCAGGGTGCCCCGCTGTGGGCCGGCGTGCTGGCGGCCGCGGCCATCGGCGCGCTGTTCGGCCTGCTGCATGCGCTGCTCACCGTCACGCTGGCGCTGTCGCAGCACGTGTCGGGCCTGGGCATCACGCTGCTGGCCACCAGCCTGGCGAGCTACGCCTACCGCGTGAGCTTCCCGAAGGTCGACAGCCCGCCGACCATCCAGCCCTTCGCGGCGATGGAGGGCCTGCCGATCCCCGTGCTGAACGCGCAGACGCCGCTCACCTTGCTGGCCTTGCTGCTCGTGCCGGCGATCGCCTGGGGCCTGTACCGCACCCCGGCCGGACTGGCGCTGCGCATGGTCGGCGAGAACCCGGCGGCGGCCGAGGGGCAGGGCCTGAGCGTGGCCGGTGTGCGCACCGCGGCGCTCGTCGCCGGTTCGGCGCTGATGGGTGTGGCCGGCGCCTTCCTCACACTGTCGGCCTTCAACGCCTTCTACTTCAACATGGTCAATGGCCGCGGCTGGGTGTGTGTGGCGCTGGTGGTGTTCGCCTCGTGGCGGCCGGGCAAGGCGCTGCTCGGTGCGCTGCTGTTCGCCTTCTTCGATGCATTGCAGCTGCGCCTGCAGCAGGCCGGCGGCGGGCTGCTCGGCATCGAGCTGCCCTACCAGGCCTACCTGATGCTGCCCTATGCGATGGCCATCGTCGCACTGGTCGTGGTGGCACGCCGCGCCGCCTACCCGCAGGCGCTGATGAAGCCCTACCGCAAGGGCGAGCGCTGAGGCCTCGGCCTCTATCATTTGCGCCTCTCCACTTCGGGCCGTCGCCCCTTGTCGAAGTGCTGCAAGCCGTGTTTCGAAGCGCGCCGATCGCCGTGCTGGCGATGGCCACCCTGGCCGGTTGCGTGACGGTCGCGCGCATGGTGATCCCCGCAGGCCTGAGCGAACGCGCCGAACGCCTCGAGGTGACCGGTCTGGGCCTCGGCACGCGCGGCCACACCACGGTGCTCGGGCAGTCGCTCGAGTTCACGCGCAGCGCCAGCCGGCTCGCGCTGTTCGACGAACGCATCGTCACCGACCGCGGCCGCGTCGATTTCACGCTGCAGGCTGCCGGTCAGTCGCCCGTGCCCGTCAACTGCGGCATGAAGCAGCGCAGCCTCGCTCTGGGCGTGCTCGGCTTCGACGCCAAGCCCTTTGCCTTCGAATGCACGCTGGGGGGCGCGACGCCGGCCACGCTGTCCGTGCAGGAAGCCCGCACGGGCGCGCGCACCCTGAAGGCCGAGCGGCGTGGCGAGCTGCGCTTCGAGGGCCGCAGCGTGGCCCTGCGTTCGGTGCACGAGGTGCAGGGCGGCGCCCTGCCGCTGGCCGCGCCGATCGGCTACGTGTTCGAGGAAGCCGGCCGCCCGGTCGCCGCGGTCGAGATCAACGGACCGACGCCGGTTCTGCTGCTGCCCGGCCCCGCCGACGCCGTGTTGCGCCAGCGTGTGCTGCAGGCGTCGCTGGCACTCGCCCTGCTGTGGGATCCGGCCGGCACGCCCTGAGCCGTCTTCAGGCGCGCTTCGCGGGGCTGCCCACCACGCTGCGCACCACCGGCGGATCGGGCAAGGCCGGGCCGTCGCCGATCGGCAGCGCTTGGGCCAGCGTCTGCAGGGCCGCGTCGGCATCGGCGGCGCTGGCGGCATGCACGCGCAGCAGCGGGTCGCCGGCGCGCACCTTGCTGCCCACCGGCAGCACCCGCGTCAGGCCGACGCGTGGGTCGACTGCATCCGTTGCACGCCGCCGACCGCCGCCCAGGGCCACCACCACCAGGCCAAGCAGGCGCGTGTCCATCGAGACGAGCACGCCGGCGCGCGGCGCGGCCAGCACGCGCTGGACTGGCGCCACCGGCAGTTGCGCGCCGCCGCGCGCGAGCACGCGCGACGGGCCGCCGAGCCCGGCCACCATGCGCTCGAAGCGCTCGGCGGCACGACCGTCGTCGAGGGCCTGCAGCGCCTGCAGTTCGCCGCGGGCCGGTGAACTGGCCAGGCCGCCGAGCCACAGCATGCGGCCGGCCAGCGCGAGCGTCAGCGCCAGCAGCCGCGGCTCGCGCGCCGCGCCGGTGAGGAAGTCGATCGCCTCGCGCACTTCGACGGCGTTGCCCGCGGTGCTGCCGAGCACCTGGTTCATGTCGGTGACCAGCGCCTGCGTGGGCAGGCCGGCACCCACCGCCACCTCGACCAGGCTGCGCGCCAGCGTGTCGGCCGTGTCGGCGTCGGTGCAGAAGGCGCCGTTGCCGAGTTTCACGTCCATCACCAGCGCATCGAGGCCGGCGGCGAGCTTCTTCGACAGGATGCTTGCGGTGATCAGCGGCACCGACTCCACCGTGGCGGTGATGTCGCGGATCGCGTACAGGCGCCGGTCGGCCGGTGCGATGCGCGAACTCGCGCCGACGATCGCGCAGCCGGCCTCGCGCAGCACGCGCACGAGCTGCGTGCGCCGCGGCGTGACCGTGTAGCCGGGCAGCGCCTGCAGCTTGTCCAGCGTGCCGCCGGTGTGGCCCAGGCCGCGGCCCGACACCATCGGCACCACGCCGCCGCAGGCCGCGACGATGGGGGCGAGCACGAGGCTGACCTTGTCGCCCACGCCGCCGGTGGAATGCTTGTCGAGCAGCGGGCCGTTCAGCCGCGCGCGCGACCAGTCGAGCCGGTCACCCGAATCCGTCATCGCCTGCGTCAGCGCCACGCACTCGTCGCGGGACATGCCGCGCAGGCACACCGCCATCGCGAAGGCGGCCACCTGGCCCTCGGTCCACGAGCGGTCGACGAGGCCGCGCACGAAGGCCTGGATCTCGGCGGCCTCCAGCGCCTGCGCGCGACCCTTGCGGCGGATGATCTCCTGGGGAAGCATCTCTGTGCGGCGTGTCAGTTCAGGCGCCGGATGCGCGATGCGGCGGCCGGCGAGACGATGCCGGCCTGCCGGAAGTACTGCTCCAGTGCGTCGATGTCCATCATGCCGGTGTGTGCGTCCGACCCATTTTCGGCGAGCGCCTTGAAGTTGTCGCCCCCTGAGGCGAGGTAGGCGTTGACCGTGACACGCAGGCGTTGCTCCGGCGCAATCGTGCGGCCGTCCAGCTGCAGGCTGCCCGGCACGATGCGCTGGCCGAGCGGGCGCGCGGCATCCCAGGTGTAGCTCAGGCCGCGCGACACCTGCAGCAGGCGCGGCCGTGCCTGCCCGACCCATTGCTGCTCGAGCACCTGCAGCAGCTGCGCGCCGCTGAGCGTGATCGTGACCAGCGCATTGGAGAAGGGCTGCGCGGCGAACAGGTCCTCGTAGCGCACCGTGCCGTCGGCATCGCCGGCCAGTGCCGTGCGCAGGCCGCCCGGATTCGTCAGCGCGAGCTGCGCACCGGCGTCGGCCGTGGCGGCGAGCTGCGCGTCGGCCACCACCTGGCCCAGCGGCGACTCGCCCGCGGCGCTTTCGTCGCGCGGCAGCGGCGCGCTGAGCCGGCCCACCACCCGGCGCGCCAGCGGCGCCGCCAGCCGCTCGTAGCTTTCGATCAGGCGGGTCTGCGCCGCGTCCCTGGCGTACAGGTCCGTGCGCACGACGACGTTGCGGGCGCTCGCCTCGCGCACGTCGCCGCTGGCGCGGTCGAGCAGCAGGTCGATCTCGCCGATCAGCGTGCCGAACTTGTCGGCGCTGGTGACGAGCCGGCCGTCGATGCGGCAGACGTAGGCGCGGTGCGTGTGGCCGCTGATCACCAGGTCGACCGCGCGGTCGAGTTGCCGCACGATGGGCACGATCGGGCCCGACAGGCCCGGGCAGTCGCCCTCGCCGCTGGCCGGGAAACCGCCTTCGTGGATCAGCACGACGATCGCCTCGATGCCCTGGCGGCGCAATTCGGGCACCAGTGCGTTGACGGTCGCGGCCTCGTCGCGGAACTCCAGGCCGGCCACGCCGGCAGGCATGACGATCTGCGGCGTGGCCTTCAGCGTCAGGCCGATGAAGGCGACCGGGATGCCCTCGAAGCGCCTGACGGCATAGGCCGGCAGAAGGGTCTGGCCGGTGCGCGTGTCGATCGTGCTGGCCGCCAGGTACTGGAAGCGCGCGCCGGCGAACGGGGTGGGCCCCTTGCAGCCTTTGTCCGGGTGGCAGCCGCCGCGCTGCAGGCGCAGCAGCTCGGCCGCGCCGCGGTCGAACTCGTGGTTGCCCACGGCGCTGATCGCCAGGCCCATCAGGCCGAGTGACTCGATGGTCGGTTCGTCGTCGAACAGCGCCGACAGCAGCGGGCTGGCGCCGACCAGGTCGCCGGCGGCGACGAACAGGTGGTTCGGGTGCCCGGCACGCAGCGCGCGCACGGCGCTGGCCAGGTGCTCGGCACCGCCGGCGGCGATGTCGATCGTCTTCGCCGGCTCCTGCGGATCGCGCCCGCGAAAGCCGCCCGCGGGCGGCCGCAGGTTGCCGTGGAAGTCGTTGATCGCCAGCAGCTTCACCGCCACCGTGTCGGCGGGGCGCGACGGCATCGCCGCGCAGCCCGCGAGGGCGGCGAGCAGCGCAAAGAAAAAGGGCAGGCGGCGCATGCTGCGCAGCCTACCCCGGGCAAGCATGCGGTAAGGTCGGTCGCGACCGAAGCGCTAGGATGTGGGCGAAACGGGCCCGAGGGAAGGAACGAAGAACATGCAGGAACCCGCGCGCAGGCCGGGTGCGCA
>CAZVLY010000222.1:0-8018 GCA_964628175.1 uncultured Piscinibacter sp.
GCGCAGGCCGCCGAGGCCGAGGTGATCGAGTTCTGCCGCTCGCAGCTGGCGCGCTTCAAGGTGCCCAAGCGGGTGGTGTTCGGCGAGTTGCCGAAGACCTCCACCGGCAAGATCCAGAAGTTCCAGCTGCGCGAGCGGGTCAAGTCCGCCAGCGCGATCGAGTGAGGCACGCGATGGCATCCGACATCATCCTCGAGACGCGCGGCCTGACCAAGGAGTTCAAGGGCTTCGCGGCCGTGCAGGACGTGAACCTGAAGATCCGGCGCGGCACGATCCATGCGCTGATCGGGCCAAACGGCGCGGGCAAGACCACCGTCTTCAACCTGCTGACCAAGTTCCTCCAGCCCACGCGCGGACGGATCTTCTACGACGGCACGGACATCACCGACGACGAGCCGGCGCAGATCGCGCGGCGCGGCGTGATCCGCTCGTTCCAGATCTCGGCGACCTTCGGCCACATGACGGCGCTGGAGAACGTGCGCGTGGCGCTGCAGCGCCGGCTCGGCACCTCGTTCCACTTCTGGCGCTCCGAACGCACGCTGCGCCAGCTCGACGCGGAGGCCATGCACCTGCTCGAGCAGGTGGACCTGGCGCACTACGCGCGCACGCTGGCGGTGGAGATGCCCTACGGACGCAAGCGCGCGCTCGAGATCGCCACCACGCTGGCGCTCGACCCGGCGCTGATGCTGCTGGACGAACCGACGCAGGGCATGGGCCACGAGGACGTGGACCGCGTGGCCGAGCTCATCAAGCGCGTCGCCGCCAAGCGCACGGTGGCGATGGTGGAACACAACCTGTCGGTGGTCGAGAAGCTGTGCGACCGCATCACCGTGCTGCAACGCGGGGAGATCCTCGCCGAAGGGCCGTACGCCGAGGTGTCGAAGGACCCGCGCGTGCTCGAGGCCTACGTGGGAGTGGAGGCATGAGCGCCACGATCGAACGGCGCCGCGCGGACGCGGCCACGCAGCCGGCGTCGGGCAACGAGATGCTGCGCATCACCGACCTGCACGCCTTCTACGGCGAGTCGCACGTGCTGCACGGCATCGACCTGCGCGTGGCCGAGGGCGAGCTCGTCACCCTGCTCGGGCGCAACGGCTCCGGGCGCTCGACCACGCTGAAGTCGGTGATGGGCCTGGTCGGGCGGCGCAGCGGCTCGGTCATGTTCAACGGCCGCGAGCTGGTGGGCATGGCGCCGCACCGCGTGGCGCGCCTCGGCGTGGGCTTCTGCCCGGAGGAGCGCGGCATCTTCTCCGGCCTGACGACCGAGGAGAACCTGATGCTGCCGCCGGTGGTGCGCTCCGGCGGCATGACGATCGACGAGATCTACGAGGTCTTCCCCAACCTGCACGAGCGCCGCAACAGCCCGGGCACGCGGCTGTCCGGCGGCGAGCAGCAGATGCTCGCCATGGCGCGCATCCTGCGCACCGGCGCGCGGCTGCTGCTGCTCGACGAGATCACCGAGGGCCTGGCGCCGGTGATCGTCAAGAAGCTCGGCGAGGTGATCCGCCTGCTGAAGGGCCGCGGCTACACGATCGTGCTGGTGGAGCAGAACTTCCGCTTCGCCGCGCCGCTGGCCGACCGCCACTACGTGCTCGAGCACGGCCGCATCGTGGCCACCGTGCACCAGGACGAGCTCGCCGACAAGACCGAACTGCTGCACGAACTGCTGGGCGTCTGACGCGCCGCCAGCGGGCGGCTGCCACGCCGGCGACCGCCCGGACCGATACCCGAAACCGACCTTCCACTCAGGAGACTCCGCATGAAGTTCACCTCCCTCGCGCTCGCGGCCGCCCTCGCTGCCGCCTTCGGCCCCGCGCAGGCCCAGATCTCGGACAACGTGGTACGCATCGGCGTGCTGACCGACCTGTCCGGCGTTTACTCCGACGTGGCCGGCAAGGGCACCGTGATCGCCACGCAGATGGCCATCGACGACTTCATCGCGGCCGAGAAGCCCGCGTTCAAGATCGAGATGGTCTCGGCCGACCACCAGAACAAGGGCGACATCGCCGCCAACAAGGCGCGCGAGTGGTTCGAGCGCGAGAAGGTCGACGTGGCGAGCGAGCTCGTCACCACCTCGGTGGCGCTCGCGGTGCAGAAGATCGCCAAGGAGAAGAACCGCATCGCGCTGGTCTCGGGCGCCGCCTCCACCCGCGTCACCAACGAGGACTGCAACGACGTCACCGTGCACTGGACCTACGACACCTACGCGGTGGCCAACGGCACCGCCAAGGCGGTGACGAAGACCGGCGGCAAGAAGTGGTTCTTCCTGACCGCCGACTACGCCTTCGGCCACTCGCTCGAGAAGGACGCGAGCGAGGTCGTGAAGGCCAACGGCGGCGAGGTGCTCGGCTCGGTGCGCCACCCGTTTCCGGGCTCGGACTTCTCGTCCTTCCTGCTCAAGGCGCAGGGCTCTGGCGCGCAGATCATCGGCCTGGCCAACGCCGGCGGCGACACGATCAACTCGATCAAGCAGGCAGCCGAGTTCGGCGTGACGCCCAAGCAGTCGCTCGCCGGCCTGCTGATGTTCATCACCGACGTGCATTCGCTCGGCCTGAAGGTCACGCAGAACATGTACCTGACCGAGGGCTTCTACTGGAACCTGAACGACGAGACGCGCGCCTGGTCCAAGCGCTTCTTCGACCAGCACAAGCGCATGCCGACGATGGTGCAGGCCGGCCAGTACTCCTCGGTGATGCACTACCTGAAGGCGGTGAAGGCGGCGGGCACCGACGACACCGGCAAGGTGATGGCGCAGATGAAGAAGACGCCGGTGAACGACTTCTTCGCGAAGAACGGAACGATCCGCGACGACGGCCGCCTGGTGCACGACATGTACCTGCTGCAGGTGAAGAAGCCGGCCGAGTCCACCGTGCCCTGGGACTACTACCACGTGCGCGCCACGATCCCGGCGGCCGAGGCGTTCCAGCCGCTGGCGGCGAGCACCTGCCCGCTGGTCAAGAAGAAGTAAGCCGCCCGCTGCCGTGCCCGGGTGCGAGCCGCCGGCTCGCGGCGGGCGCGGCCGACCGCGCACCCACACTGGGGGAGACCCATGACCCTGTTCGGCATCACTTCGCAGGCCCTGTTCGGCCAGCTGCTGCTCGGGCTCATCAACGGATCGTTCTACGCCGTGCTGAGCCTCGGGCTGGCCGTGATCTTCGGCCTGCTCAACATCATCAACTTCTCCCACGGTGCGCTGTACATGATCGGCGCGTTCGTGGCCCTGCTGGGGCTCGAGCACCTGGGCCTGAACTACTGGCTGGCGCTGGCCGTCGCGCCGCTGGTGGTGGGCGTGCTCGGCGTCGTGGTCGAGCGCAGCATGCTGCGGCACCTGTACAAGCTGGATCACCTGTACGGCCTGCTGCTCACCTTCGGCCTGGCGCTCATCGCCGAGGGCGTGTTCCGCTACTTCTTCGGCGTCTCGGGCTCGTCGTACCCGCCGCCGGAGCAGCTGCAGGGCGGCATCGACCTCGGCTTCATGTTCATGCCGCTGTACCGCGGCTGGGTGGTGGTGGCGTCGATCGCGGTGTGCGCGGGCACCTGGTACGTGATCGAGCGCACGCCGCTCGGCGCCACGCTGCGCGCGGCCACCGAGAAGCCGCAGCTCGTGCAGGCGCTGGGCATCAACGTGCCGGTGCTGGTGACCGCCACCTACGGCGTCGGCGTCGCGCTCGCCGCGTTCGCCGGCGTGCTGGCCGCGCCGGTGATGCAGGTGAACCCGGTGATGGGCTCGAACCTGATCATCGTGGTGTTCGCCGTCGTCGTGATCGGCGGCATGGGCTCGATCGCCGGCTCCATCGTCACCGGCCTCGGCCTCGGCCTCGTCGAGGGCCTGACCAAGGTCGTCTACCCCGAGGCGTCGGCGGTCGTGATCTTCGTGATCATGATCGTCGTGCTCCTCTTCCGCCCCGCCGGCCTCTTCGGCAAGCAGGCCTGACCGGCACGGAGACGCCGCATGAACTCCCCCGTTACGCACCCCGCCGCCGCGCCGCGCGCCGCGGCGCACTCCAACCGCCACCTGCTCGGCTGGAGCGTGGCCGTCGTACTCGCGCTGGCCGCCCCGTGGGCGATCTACCCCACCTTCCTGATGAAGGTGCTGTGCTTCGCGTTGTTCGCCTGCGCGTTCAACCTGCTGCTCGGCTACGCGGGGCTGCTGTCGTTCGGCCACGCGGCCTTCTTCGGCGGCTCGGCCTACGTGTGCGCCGGGCTCGCCAAGCACGTGGGCCTCACGCCCGAGCTCGCCATCCTCGCCGGCACCGCGGTGGCGGCGGCGATGGGGGGCGTGTTCGGCTGGCTCGCCATCCGCCGCTCGGGCATCTATCTCACGATGATCACGCTCGCGCTCGCGCAGCTGGTGTTCTTCATCGCGCTGCAGCTGCCCTTCACCGGCGGCGAGGACGGCCTGCAGGGCGTGCCGCGCGGCCGCCTGTTCGGCCTGGTGGAGCTGGGCGACAACCACGCGATGTACTACTTCGTGCTGGCGGTGTTCGCAGCCGCCTTCTGGCTGATCCGCCGCACCGTGCATTCGCCCTACGGCCAGGTGCTGAAGGCGATCCGCGAGAACGAGCCGCGCGCGATCTCGCTCGGCTACGACGTGCACCGCTACAAGCTGCTGGCCTTCGTGATCTCCGCGGCGCTGGCGGGCACGGCGGGCGCGCTCAAGGCCATCGTGTTCCAGCTCGCCTCGCTGACCGACGTGCACTGGCACATGAGCGGCGAGGTGGTGCTGATGACGCTGCTCGGCGGCCTGGGGACGCTGCTCGGCCCGGCCGCGGGGGCCTTGGTGATCGTCACGCTCGAGAACGAGCTGGCCGACAAGGTCGGCCCCTGGGTCACCGTGATCATGGGCGCGATCTTCGTCGTCTGCGTGCTGGCGTTCCGGCGCGGCCTGGTCGGCGAACTGCTCGCGCTGCGCGGCGCGCGCCGCGACGAGCAGGACGAGCAGGACTGACGCCCGCCCGCCCCGCGCCACCCGAAACCGCCCACGGAGAGTTGCCATGAGCTACGCCGCCCCGACGCGCGAGATGCTGTTCACGATGAAGGAGATCGGCGGCCTGGACGCCGTGCTCGCCCAGCCCGGCTTCGAGGAGGTGACGCCCGACCTCGTCGACACCATCCTCGACGAGGCCGGCAAGTTCGCCGCCGAGGTGTTGGCGCCGCTCAACCAGCCCGGCGACCGCCAGGGCAACCGCTGGGACGCCGGCACCGTTACCACCGCCGACGGCTTCAAGCAGGCCTACGCGAGCTTCTGCGAGACCGGCTGGAACGGCATGCCCGCGTCCGCCGAGTTCGGCGGCCAGGGCATGCCCACGCTGCTGTCCACCGCCGTGCTGGAGATGTGGAAGGCGTCGAACATGGCGTTCAGCCTGTGCCAGATGCTCACGCTCGGCGCGGTGGAGGCGATCGCGCACCACGGCACCGACGCGCTGAAGGCGCGCTTCCTGCCCGCGATGGTGGAGGGCCGCTGGACCGGGACGATGAACCTCACCGAGCCGCAGGCCGGCTCCGACCTGGCGGCGCTGCGCACCAAGGCCGTTCCCGAGGGCGAGCACTACCGCGTGAGCGGCACCAAGATCTTCATCACCTGGGGCGAGCACGACATGGCCGAGAACATCGTCCACCTCGTGCTGGCCCGTCTGCCGAACGCACCCCCGGGCGTCAAGGGCATTTCACTGTTCCTGGTGCCCAAGTTCCTGGTCAACGACGACGGCGGCCTCGGCGAGCGCAACGACCTCGTGTGCGCGTCGATCGAGCACAAGATGGGCATCCGCGCCAGCGCCACCGCGGTCATGAGCTTCGGCGAGGGGCCGGGCGCGATCGGCTACCTGGTCGGCGAGGCCAACCAAGGCCTCGCGTGCATGTTCACGATGATGAACCACGCACGCCTGAACGTCGGCCTGGAGGGCGTGGCGATCTCCGAGCGCGCCTACCAGCAGGCGCGCGCCTATGCGCTCGACCGCGTGCAGGGCAGGACGCTCGGCCGCGAGGGCGAGTCGGACCGCACCATCGTCGGCCACCCCGACGTGCGCCGCATGCTGATGGACATGAAGGCGCGCACCGAGGCACAGCGCGCCCTCGCCTACTACGCGGCCGGCCAGATGGACCGCGCGCGCGGTCACGCCGACGCGGGCCAGCGCGCCGCCGCGCAGGCGCTGGTGGACCTGCTGATCCCGGTGGTCAAGGGCTGGTGCACCGAGGGCGCGCAGCTCGTCACCGCCACCGGCGTGCAGGTGCACGGCGGCATGGGCTTCATCGAGGAGACCGGCGCGGCCCAGCACCAGCGCGACGCGCGCATCACCACGATCTATGAAGGCACGACCGGCATCCAGGCCAACGACCTGATCGGCCGCAAGATCGCCCGCGACGGCGGCGCCGTGATGCACCGCCTGATCGCGCAGATGCGCAGCGACGCCGCGGCGCTCGCCGGCCACGACGATGCGCTGATCGGCACGCTGCGCGGCTCGCTCGAGCGCGGCGTGCAGGCGCTCGCCGACGCCACCGAGGGCCTGCTGGCGCTCGGCCCGCGCGAGGCCGCGGCCGCCGCCGTGCCCTTCCTGTGGCTGGCCGGCACGGTGATCGGCGGCTGGCTGATGACGCGCGCGGCCGACGCCGCGACCACCCAGATTGCCAGCGGCAGCGCCGATGCCGACTTCCTCAATGCGAAGCGCGGCACCGCGCTGCACTTCGCGCTGCACCTGCTGCCGCACGCCGCGGCGCTGCGCGAGGTTGTGCTGCACGGCGCGGCATCCACGCTCGCGCTCGGCGCCGGCCAGCTCTGAAGCGGCCGGCCCGTGCCCGAACCGAACGACCGAACGAGGACTGCTCCATGAACGAGATGAACGGCCATGACATCGAGGACCTGCGGCCCGGCATGACCGCGACCTTCTCGAAGACCATCACCGAGGCGGACATCGTGCTGTTCGCCGGCGTGTCCGGCGACAACAACGCCGTCCACCTGAACGAGGAGTTCGCCGCCGCCTCCCCGTTCGGCGGGCGCATCGCGCACGGCTTCCTGACCGCGAGCGTGATCTCCGCCGCGGTGGCCAACCGGCTGCCCGGGCCCGGCACCGTGTACCTCGGCCAGCAGCTGCGATTTAAGGCGCCGGTGCGGCCGGGCGACACCGTGCATGCCACCGTCACCGTCGAGTCGGTGGACACGGCGCGCGCGCGCGCGGTGCTCGCCACCGTGTGCCGCGTGCGCGACACGGTCGTCATCGAAGGCGAGGCGCACGTGATGACCACCTCGAGAGCTCGGCGCGAGGCGCGTGCCGTGACCGCAGTCGCCGCCGCGGCGGCCTGAACGCCCCGCGGGGCGAAGGAGCGAACGCATGAAGATCCTGGTCTGCACGAAGCGCGTGCTGGACTACAACGTCAAGGCGCGGGTCAAGGCGGACGGCACGGGCATCGACCTCGCCGGCGCAAAGCTGAGCATGAACCCCTTCGACGAGATCGCGGTGGAGGAGGCCGTGCGGCTGAAGGAGAAGGGCGCGGCGACGGAGGTGATTGCGGTGTCGTGCGGCGTGGCGCAGTGCCAGGAGACGCTGCGCACCGCGATGGCCATCGGCGCGGACCGGGCGATCCTGGTCGAGACGGCCGAGGAACTGCAGCCGCTGGCGGTGGCCAAGCTTCTGAAGGCGCTGGTGGACCGGGAGCAGCCGGGCCTGGTGATCCTGGGCAAGCAGGCGATCGACGACGACTGCAACCAGACCGGCCAGATGCTGGCGGCGCTGGCGGACCTTCCGCAGGCCACCTTCGCCAGCAAGGTGGAGGTGGCGGGCGGCAAGGCCAAGGTCACGCGCGAGGTGGACGGCGGCCTGGAGACGTTGGAAGTCACGCTGCCGGCGGTCGTCACCACCGATCTGCGGCTGAACGAGCCGCGCTACGTGACGCTGCCCAACATCATGAAGGCCAAGAAGAAGCCGCTCGAGACCGTCAAGCCGGCCGACCTCGGCGTCAACGTCACGCCGCGCATCAAGACCCTCAAGGTCAGCGAGCCGCCCAAGCGCAGCGCCGGCATCAAG
>CAZVLY010000223.1:0-7986 GCA_964628175.1 uncultured Piscinibacter sp.
GGTTTCGGCCGCTGCGGCGGCCAGTGCGGGCGCGGGCGCGGGGACGGGGGCGGGCGCGACGGGGGTGGCCGGCGCGGCCGGTGCGGGGGTTGGCGCCGCGGCGACCGTCTCGGCCGGGGCCGGCGAACCGGAGTGCGTGGCCAGCCAGACCAGCACCGCGCCGACGCCCACCGCCAGGCCCGCGGCCAGCGTCACCCAGCGGTTGCGCCGCGCGGCGGGCGGCAGCTCGCCACTCTCGGCAGGCACGCTCTCGGGCGCATTGCCGTTTTCGTCGAGCCAGTGGCGCAGCTCGCGCGACAGCGCCCGCGCCGAGCGGTAACGATGCTCCGGGTCCTTCTCCATCGCCCGTGCGGTGATCTCGGCCAGCGCCGTGGGCACGCTCGGCTCGATCTCGTCGGCGCGCGGCGGCTTGTGCTCGATCACCGCGGTGGTGATCTCGCTGAGCGTGCTGCCGCGAAAGGGCTTCTTGTCGGTGAGCAGCTCGTAGAGCACGACGCCGAGCGAGAACACATCGGCGCGGCGGTCGACCGTCTGCTGGCGCGCCTGCTCGGGCGCCATGTAGTAGGGCGAGCCGGCGGCGATGTCGCCGGCGCCATCGTGCTGGTGCGCGATGCGCGCGATGCCGAAGTCGAGCACGCGCGGCTGCGTGCGCCCGACCATGAAGATGTTCGCCGGCTTGATGTCGCGGTGGACCACGCCCTTGCTGTGCGCGTAGGCCAGCGCGTCGGCGACGCGGCGCACGATCATCGCCGCCTGCATCGGCGTCGGCCGCCAGCCTTCCTGGCGCAGCTGGCGCAGGTCGCGGCCCTTGAGCAGTTCCATCGCGATGTAGGCGCTCTGGTCGCTGACGCCGGCATCGAACACCGTGACGATGTGCGGATGGCTCAGGCCGCCGGCCGCGCGCGCCTCGTTCAGGAACAGCGCGTTGAACGCGTCGCGCTCCTCCGGCGCGATCTCGAGGTTCAGGGTCTTGATGGCGATCAGTCGCGACAGCAGCGGGTCGTGCGCGGCGTAGACGGTGCCCAGGCCGCCGGCGCCGATCTTGTACTTCAGCGCATAACGGCCGATGTGCCCGATGGTGGGCATCTGGTCGTCGTTCTTGGTCGGCGTGTTGGTCGGGAATGCGACCGCCGGCCCCGGCGGCGCGCCGATGTCGGTGTCACCCCACGGGACGATGTCGGACGCGGAGGGCGGCAGGGTCGGCGGAATGTTGTCGGCCGGCTCGGAATCAGCCGGACCGGGCCGCGATGAAGGGCTCGACGGAGTCACTCCGGGAGCTTAGTGCAGGGGCAGGGGGCGGGCGCGTGAAATAGGCCCGCGGCGGGGCAATTCGTAACAGACTCTCACCAAAGTTTGACTTGGCGTGTGCAGCTGTCACGCCCGCGCTGCAAGCAAGTGGGCCAGGCGCGACAGGGCCTCCTGCAACTGCGGCATCGCGCTCGCGTACGACAGCCGCACCCAGCGCTCGCTGCCGTGGCGGCCGAAGTCGCGCCCCGGCGTCAGTGCAACGTGGGCGCGGCGCATCACGTCGAACACGAAGTCCCAGCTGCTGCTCGCGTGGGCGCTGCAGTCGGCCCAGGCGTAGAAGGCACCGTCGGGCGGCACCGGCACGTTCAGGCCCATCGCATTCAAGGCCGGCACGACGACGTCGCGGCGCGCCCTGAACTCGGCGCGGCGGCGCTCGTACTCGGCGATCGACTCCGCCTCGAAACAGGCGAGCGCGGCGCGCTGCGCGATCGTCGAGGCGCAGATGAACAGGTTCTGCGCCAGCTTCTCGATCGCCGGCACCAGCGACTCCGGCAGCACCAGCCAGCCGAGGCGCCAGCCGGTCATCGAGAAGTACTTCGAGAAGCTGTTGATCGAGATGACGTCGTCGCCGTGAGCGAGCGCACTGTGGCCGAAACGATTGTCGTAGCTCAGGCCCAGGTAGATCTCGTCGACGATCGTGAAGCCGCCGCGCGCACGCACGGCCCGCACGATGCGGCCCATCTCCTGCGGGTCGATCGAGGTGCCGGTGGGATTGGACGGCGAGGCCAGCAACACGCCGCGCGTGCGCGGCGTCCAGGCCGCCTCGACCCCGGCGGCGTCGAGCTGGAAACGCTGCTCGGGGCCGCTGGGCAGCAGCACCGGCACGCCGTCGGCGGCGGCGACGAAGTGGCGGTTGCAGGGGTAGCTCGGGTCGGGCATCAGCACCTCGTCGCCGCAGTCGACCAGCGCCAGGCAGGCCAGTTGCAGCGCCGCCGAGGCCCCGGCGGTGACGACGATGCGCGAGGGCGCGATGTCGAGGCCGAAGCGCTGCGCATACCAGCCGCTGATGCGCTCACGCAGCGCCGGCAGGCCGGTGGCATCGGTGTATTGCGTGCGGCCGTCGCGCAGCGCGCGCTCGGCCGCCTCGCGCACCAGCGGCGGCGCGGTGAAGTCGGGCTCGCCGATGTTCAGGAAGATCATCGGCCGCTCGCGGCATTCAGGCGAACGCGCGAGTTCGCCCGCCGCCTTGGCGCACTCCAGCACGTAGAAGGGCTCGATGTGCTCGAGCCGGGCCGCCGTGCGCATGGGCCTCAGCGCCGCGCCGCGCGGGCGGCCTGCACCTCGACGGGCCGCAGGTCGGCGGCGGCCTTGTCGAGCACGCCGTTGACGTACTTGTGGCCGTCGGTGCCGCCGAAGTTCTTCGCCAGTTCGACCGCCTCGTTGATGGCCACCTTGTAGGGCACGTCGATGCAGTGCTTGAGCTCGTAGGTGCCGATCATCAGCACGCCGTGCTCGACGGGCGAGAGCTCGGTGGTCTTGCGGTCCACGTGCTTGGCCAGCAGCGCGTCGATGTCGGCGGCCTCGGCGATGCAGCCGTGCAGCAGCGCATCGAAATGCGCCGCGTCGACCTCGGAAAAACCTTCCTGCTCGCGCATGTGGGCGTCGATCACGCCGGCGTCGCCGCCGCCGAGCAGCCACTCGTACAGGCCCTGCAGCGCCGCCTCGCGCGATCGCCGGCGCGCCGACGGCGGCCGGTTGCCGCTCGGGCGGGGCTTCTTCTTCGGAGGCGTGGTCGGTTCGGTCACGTGAGGTCTTCCAGCAGGTTGGCCATCTCGATGGCCACGCGGGCCGCGTCGCGGCCCTTGTCCTCGGCGCGGGCCCAGGCCTGCGCTTCGTCTTCCACGGTGAGGATGGCGTTGGCGATCGGCAGGTGATGGTCGAGCGACACGCGCGTGACACCGGCGCCGCTCTCGTTGGCGACCAGCTCAAAGTGGTAGGTCTCGCCGCGGATGATGCAGCCCAGCGCCACCAGCGCGTCGAAGTCGTCGCTTTCGGCCAGGGCGTTCAGCGCCAGCGGCACCTCCAGCGCGCCGGGCACGGTCACATGGCGGATGTGGCGTTCGTTGACGCCCAGGCGCCTGAGCTCGGCCAGGCAGCTTTCGGCGAGCTTGGCGGTCAGCGCCGCGTTGAAGCGCGCCTGCACGATGCCGATGCGCAGATCGCGCCCGTCGAGCTCGGCACTGTCGCCCTTGTCAGCGTCCTGCATGGGTGGCTTTCGTTTCGATGGTCATTCCTTGGCGGACACGAAGCCGGTCACTTCGAGCCCGTAGCCGGTCATGCTGGGCATGCGGCGCGGGCTGCCGAGCAGGCCCAGCTTGGCGATTCCGAGCGCGCGCAGCATCTGCGCGCCCTCGCCGTAGGTGAGCAGGTCCATCTGGACGCGCGCTGGCGGCGCGTCTGCGCGCGGGCCGGCGATCTGCGGCAGCAGCGATTCGACGTCTTCGCCGCAGTTCAGCAGCAGCGCCGCGCCGCGCGGGCTGGCCTGGATCGCCGCCAGCGCCTTGGGCAGCGGCCACGAATGCCCGCAGTTGCCGGTGTCCAGCAGGTCGAGCACCGACAGCGGCTCGTGCACGCGCACCAGCACCTCGTCCTGCGGCGTCCAGGCGCCATGCGTCAGCGCCAGGTGCAGGCCGCCGGTGCGGTCGCGGAAGGCCGTGCACTGGAACTCGCCCTGCGCGGTCGACAGCCGGCGTGCACCGGCGCGCTCGATCAGCGACTCGTTGCGGCTGCGGTACTCGATCAGGTCGGCGATGGTGCCGATCTTGAGCTGGTGCTCGCGCGCGAACTCGATCAGGTCGGGCAGGCGCGCCATCGTGCCGTCGTCCTTCATGACCTCGCAGATCACCGCGGCGGGTGTCAGGCCGGCCATGCCGGCGAGGTCGCAGCCGGCCTCGGTGTGGCCGGCGCGCATGAGCACGCCGCCGTCCTGCGCCTGCAGCGGGAAGATGTGGCCGGGCTGCACGAGGTCGGCGGCGGTGGCGTGGCGCGCCACGGCGGCCTGCACGGTGCGGGCTCGGTCGGCCGCCGAGATGCCGGTGGTCACGCCCTCGGCCGCCTCGATCGACACGGTGAAGGCGGTGCCCGTCTTCTGGCCGTTGCGCGCGGTCATCGGCACCAGGTTCAGCCGCTCGCAGCGTTCGCGCGTGAGCGTGAGGCAAATCAGCCCGCGGCCGAACTTCGCCATGAAGTTGATCGCCTCGGGCGTGACGTGGTCGGCGGCGAGCACCAGGTCGCCTTCGTTCTCGCGGTCCTCCTCGTCGACGAGGATGACCATGCGGCCCGCGGCGAGCTCGGTGACGAGCTCCGGAATCGGTGAAATGGACATGGCGGAATTGTAGGTGGCGGGGTGCTGCGCCCCCGGGGAATCTGCCCGCGCCTCAGTGGCGCGGCAGCGAGCCGCCGAGCATGCGCTCGACGTAACGTGCGATCAGGTCGATCTCGAGGTTGACGCGGTGGCCGGCGCGCAGCTGGCCCAGCGTGGTGTTCTCGATGGTGTGCGGGATCAGGTTGATGCTGAACTCGCAGGATTCGGGCAGGTCGACCACGCGGTTCACCGTCAGGCTCACGCCGTTGACGGTGATCGAGCCCTTGTAGGCCAGGAAGCGCGCCAGCGCCGGCGGCGCACTGATGCGCAGCTCCCAGGACTCGCCCACCGGCTCGAAGCTCGCGACCGTGCCGATGCCGTCGACGTGGCCGCTGACGAGGTGGCCGCCCAGGCGATCGTGCGCCCGCAGCGCCTTCTCGAGGTTGACCGCGCCGGGCTCGCCCAGGCCGGCCGTCTTGTCCAGGCTCTCGGCCGAGATGTCGATGCTGAAGCGGCCGGCCGCCGGATCGAAGCGGGTGACCGTCATGCAGGCGCCGTTGAGCGCGATGCTGTCGCCCAATTGCACGTCGTCGAGGTAGCCGGCCGGCGCCTCGATCGTCAGGCGGCGGCCATGCGAGGCGTCGGCGCCCAGGGCCTGCACGTCGACGATGCGGCCGAGGCCGGAGATGATGCCGGTGAACATGCCGGCATTGTCGCAGGCTGCCGGCGCGCGGCAGTCGCCTGGGCGTCAGAAGTCTTCGCGGCCGGGGGGGCGGGCGACGATGCGCAGGTCGTCGCCGACGCGCTCGACGCTCACGTAGCGCAGGTCCAGCGTGTCTTCGAGGCGCTCCAGCGGGCCGAAGGCGGCCAGTTCGCGCCCGGTGCCGAGCAGGCGCGGTGCCATGTAGACGAGGAATTCGTCGACCAGGCCTTCGCGCACCAGCGAGCCGTTGAGCTTGTGGCCGGCCTCGACATGCAGTTCGTTGACGCCGCGCCGGGCCAGGTCGGCCAGCATCGCGGCCAGGTCGACCTTGCCGTTCGTGCCCGGGGTGAATGCGATCTCGGCGCCGCGTGCCTGCAAGGCCGAAGCGCGCGCCTCGTCGGGCTGGGCGGCGTAGATCAGCGCGGCGCCGGGCGGGTCGAGCAACCGTGCAGTGACCGGGGTCTCGAGCCGCGAATCAACCACCACGCGCAGCGGCTGGCGCGGCGTCTCGACGAGGCGAACGTCCAGCCGCGGGTCGTCGTCGTGCACCGTGCCCACGCCGGTGAGCACGGCGCTGGCGCGGCGCCGGTACGCGTGACCGTCGGTGCGCGCGGCCGGCCCCGTGATCCACTGGCTGACGCCGTTGTCCAGCGCCGTGCGGCCGTCCAGCGAGACGGCGACCTTCAGCCGCACCCAGGGCCGGCCGCGCACGACGCGCGAGAAGAAGCCGATGTTCAGCTCGCGCGCCTCGTCGGCGAGCAGGCCCTCGTCGACGGCGATGCCGGCGGCGCGCAGCCTCGCCGCGCCCTGGCCGGCGACCTGCGGGAAGGGGTCTTCCAGCGCCATCACGACGCGGCCCAGTCGCGCGGCGATCAGCGCGTCGCAGCAGGGTGGCGTGCGGCCGTGGTGGGCGCAGGGCTCCAGCGTCACGTAGGCGGTGGCGCCGTGCACGATCTCGTGGCGTGACTCGGCATCGCGCAGCGCCATCACCTCGGCATGGGGCCCGCCGGCCTGCTGCGTGCGGCCGCGGCCGATGACGCGGCCGTCGGACGCGACGATCACGCAGCCCACGCGCGGGTTCGGCTCGGTCAGGCCGACCGACTGCCCGGCCAGGGCCAGGGCCTCGTGCATGGGCGTGGGGAAATGGGGTGCGGTCATCGCCGGCGGGTGAAGCGGTCCTGCATTCTGAAGGATCAACGCGGCAGCAGGCGCGCTGCGGCGAGCGCCGGATCGCTGGCGGCGATCAGCGTCGCCAACGTCACCTGCTGCGGCTCGCCGCTGCGGTCGAGCCAACGAACGGTGACGTCGACAGCGCGGGCGTTGGGCATCGCGCCGGCATCGACACGCCGCTCGACCGCGTAGCGCGGGCTGCCCAGCGCATCGGCTTCGATGGCATAGGACGCGGCAGCGATGGCGTCGAAAGCCGGGGCGCTGCCCACGGTGCCGATCTGCAAGAAGCCGCGCATGCCCTCGATGTCTTGCTGCGCGAGCCGGGTGGCCTCGCTGCGCTGGCGTGCCAGCTCGGCATGCTGGCGCAGTTCGGGCTGCAGTCGGATCACCGCGAGCAGGCCCAGTGTCAGCACGAGGAATGCGACGAGCACCTCGACGAGGGTGAAACCGCCCTGGCGGCGCGATGGAATCGAATGCATGGTCGAGTTCCTCGACAGTGAGGTTCAGAAATCGCGCCAGCTGCCGGGCAGGCGCACGAAGCTGCCCTGGCGCGTGCGCAGGGCATCCAGGACGGCGGCGTCGAGTGCCAGGTCGAGCGAGCTGTCGCCCGCGGCCGGGCCTTCGCTGATCAGTGCGCCGCGCACCACGGCGGCGGGCGCGGCCCATGTGAGACCGTTGCCGTACAGCACGCCGTAAAGCGCGACATTGCCCTGCAGCCGGACCGCGCCGTCGGCCACGATCAGCATCGGCCGCTGCGGCGTGCCCAGGCTCAGCGGTCCCGAAAGCACGAGATCGCCCGGCACCGACACCAGCGTGATGCCGCGCGCCGCCGCTGCCGCGAGTGCCGTGGCGCAATCGGCCTGGCAATCGAGCCTGTGCACGGCGGGCTGGTGCTTCCACGCCGAAGGCGACAAGCCGAAGAAGCCGACGAAGAAGTCGTGCGCATCGACACCGCCGCTGCGCACCGTCAGGGCCGCCGAAGGCGTCACCGGCAAAGCCGGCTGCAACGCGAACAGGGCCTCGTGGCGTGCCGTGGCCGGATCACGGCCGCCACCACCGGGCCGACAGTCGCCCGCCCAGTGGCTGCAGCCACTGGAGGCGACGCGCAGCACGCCGGGTTGCGGCCCGGCGGCAAGCCGCAGGCTGAAGGCTGCGCCGGCGTCGGGCCCGGTGGCGGGGCCGAGGTTGCCGGCGCTGTCGCCGGGGCAGGCGCAGGTCCAGCCGTTCGGCCCGTGCAGGCAGGCCGGTTGCAGCGGGCGTGGCGTCAGCGCCGGCACGCTCAGGTCCAGGTGACGCTCGCGGTAGGTCTCGGTCGCCGTCGTCGCGGGCCGGCAATCGGTGCCGAGCCGTTCGTTCGCGTTGAGCAGCGCGGCCGCCCACTCCAGGCCGGCTTCCGCGGCCTCGAACGCGACGGTCGACTGCATCTGGTTGGCCGACTGGCGCAGTTCCAGCAGCGTGTTGCGGTTCGCCGCCAGCAGGACCAGCAGCATCGCGCCGAGCA
>CAZVLY010000224.1:0-7946 GCA_964628175.1 uncultured Piscinibacter sp.
CGAGGCGCTCGAAGGCATCCGCCTGCTGATGCTGGCCAACGACGTGAGCCTGCGCCACCTGATCCCGGCCGAGCTGGCCAAGGGCTTCGGCTTCCTGCAGAGCAAGCCGGCCACCGCCTTCAGCCCGGTGGCGGTGACGCCAGACGAACTCGGCGGCGCCTGGAAAGGCGGCCGGGTGCACCTGAACCTGGAGTCGGCCTGGAACGGCAAGCGGGTCGGCCTGTGCGACGCCGGCGACGAGATGACCTTCCATTTCGGCCAGCTGATCGCCCACCTCTGCAAGACGCGCAACGTGCGCGCCGCCAGCATCGTGGGCAGCGGCACGGTGAGCAACAAGGACTGGTCGCGCGGCTACAGCTGCATCGCCGAGAAGCGCGCCATCGAGACCATCGAGTCGGGCGCGCCGAAGACCGAGTTCATGCGCTACGGCGACCGCGTCCGCATCGAGATGAAGGGCTCCGACGGCATGAGCCTGTTCGGCGCGATCGACCAGCGCGTCGCGCCGCTGCAGACCTGAGCCGCCGAAGCGAGGCGCCTGTGAAACTGCGCAGCGCAGGCGGCTCAACTCAGGCCGACGCTGGCCAGCTTCGCAGGGCCTTCGCTATGGCCTGAGACTCAGGCGTCGTAGATCGTCTGCAGCGATTCGAAGCCCTTGACCTCGATCGGGTTGCCCGAGGGGTCGCGGAAGAACATCGTCCACTGCTCGCCGGGCTGGCCGGCGAAGCGCAGCTGCGGCTCGAGCACGAAGGCGGTGCCGGCAGCCGTCAGCCGCTTCGCCAGCGCCTGCCAGTCGTCGCGCTGCAGCACCAGGCCCAGGTGCGGCATCGGCACCAGCTTGTCGCCGACGCGGCCGGTGTCGCTGGTGCGAAACGGCTCGCCCAGGTGCAGCGAGAGCTGGTGCCCGAAGAAGTCGAAATCGACCCAGGTGTCGGTGCTGCGGCCCTCGCGGCAGCCGAGCACGCCGCCGTAGAAGGCGCGCGCGGCGGCCAGGTCCGTGACGTGGTAGGCGAGGTGGAAGAGGGCTTTCATCGCGGACGGCCTTGGTTTTCATGGCATCGTAAGTACATGAGCGCCGAACTGCCACCCACCTTCAAGGTCGTCACCGTCTGGCTGCTGGCGGGCATGGTGCTGTTCCTCGGCGTGCAGTGGTGGCAGCACCGGGCCCAGCAGGCCCGCTTTTCCACGGGCGACGAGATCATCGAGATCCGCCGCGGCCCCGACGGCCACTACCACTGGCCCGGCTCCATCGAGGGCCGCGAGGTCGACTTCCTGGTCGACACCGGCGCCACCGGCACCGCCATCTCCGCCGCGCTGGCGCGCGATCTCGGCCTGCGCGCCATCGACACCGTGCAGTCCAGCACCGCCGGCGGCGTGGTCACGGGCGAGGTGGTGCGTGCCGACATCGCCTTGCGCGGCGGCTTCCGGGCCGACCGCCTGCCGGTGGTGGCGCTGCAGGGCCTGAGCGACCGGCCGCTGCTGGGCATGGACGTGCTGGGCCAACTGAAATGGCAGCAGGGCGACGGCGTGCTGCGCATCGACCTGCGCTCGCTGGGCTCGCGCTAAGCTGCCGCCATGAGCTGGCTCCGTTTCGTCCGCCGCACGCTCGCGCCTGCGGCCTGGGTCCTGTCGTTCGGCGCCCTCGCCCAGGCGCCCGCCACCGACTGCCCGGCGCCGCCCGCGCCGCCCAATGCCGAGGCGATCCGCGCCGGCATGGCCCAGGCGCGCGACCGCGGCTTCCTGTGGCGCATCGAGAAGGACGGCCTGGAGTCCTACCTCTACGGCACCGTGCACGTGGCCCGCCTGCCGTGGATGTTCCCCGGCCCGCGGGTGCGCGAGGCGCTGGCCGCCAGCACCACGGTGGCGCTCGAACTCGACCTGCTCGACCCCGACATCCAGCGCCGCATGGCCGCCGGCGTGGCCGCCAGGCCCGGCGACGCGCTGCCGGCCACGCTGCAGCAGCGGCTGGCCCGGCGCGCCCGCGCCGAGTGCGTGGAGCCGGAGCAGCTCTCCGGCATGAAGCCGGAGTTCCAGATCGCCACGCTGTCGATGCTCGCCGGCCGCCGCAGCGGGCTGGAGCCGGGCTTCGGCGTCGACCTGTTCCTGTCCAACCTTGCGCGCCGCGAGGGCAAGCCGGTGGTCTCGCTGGAGACGGTCGAGGAGCAGCTGCGCGCGCTGGCTGCCCGCAACCGCGCCGAGGCGATGGAGCTGGTGGGCAGCACGCTGGACGAGCTCGACAGCGGCCGCGCGCAGCAGATGCTCGCGCACATCGCGCAGCTGTGGGCCAGCGGCGACCACGCCCGGCTGGCGCGCTACGAGGAATGGTGCGAATGCCAGCGCACGCCCGCCGAGGCCGCGGCGATGCGCCGGCTGCTGGAGGGTCGCAATCCGGCGCTGGCCACGCGCATCGACGCGCTGCACCGCGGCGGCAAGCGCGTCTTCGCGGCGGTGGGCAGCCTGCACATGACCGGCGTGCGCGGGCTGCCGGCGCTGATGGCGCAGCGCGGCTACCGCGTCGAGCGCATCGTGCTCGAGTCGCCCGCGCCGGACCTGCTCGCGCTGTGGGATTTCGACGACCCGGCGGCCTCGGAGGCGCGCTTTCGCGAGCGGCTGGACGAGGCCTCGCACGAGGTCGGCTTGTCGCTGCGCACGCAGATCGCCCGCACGCACAGCCTGCGCGGCCAGTTCGTGCAGGCGCACCAGCTGCTCGACGGCGTCGACGCGGAGCTCGCTGGCGCCGGCGCCGAGCCGCGCGTGCGCGCGCTGCTCGAACGCGGCCGCACCTGGCGCTCGGCGCGCGAGCCGGCGAAGGCGCGGCCGCTGTTCCTGCAGGCGGAGCAGCAGGCGCGCGCCGCCGGCCTCGAGTACCTGCACGTCGATGCCTTGCACATGGTCGCGCTGGTCGAGTCCACGCCCGACGCGCAGCTCGACTGGAACCGCCGCGCGCTGGCCGCGGCGCGTGCCTCGCGCGACCCGCAGGCGCGGCGCTGGGAGGCCTCGCTGTCGCACAACATCGGCTACGCCCTGCACGAGGCCGGCCGCCACGACGAAGCGCTGCAGGCCTTCCGCGACGCGCTGGCCGCACGCCTGCGCGACGGCGCCGCGCCGAGCCGGCAGCGCGAGGCGCGCTGGATGGTGGCGTGGGAACTGCGCGCGCTGCGCCGCCACGACGAGGCGCTGGCCCAGCTGCGCGAACTGGAACGCGAGCTGGCCTCGGCCGGCGCCAGCGACGGCTTCGTGCCGGAGGAGATCGCCGAGAACCTGCTGGCGCTCGGCCAGGCTGCGCAGGCGAAGCCCTACTTCGCGCAGGCGCATGCGCTGCTGTCGCGCGACGAATCGGCCGACCGGCCCGACGACGCCCGGCTCGCGCGGATGCTGGAACTGTCGCGCTGAACGGCTCCAACCCGCCCGTGGCAGGGGCACAATGGCTCGCGCACGCCGTGCCACCACAACACCACCGACAAGGAGACTCCATGGCCGATGCCGCCGCCTTCACCAAGCTGGTTCCCGGATTCGACTTCCTGCAGGGCCTGGTCAAGAACGCCGGCTCCGCGCTGCCCAACATCGGGCAGTGGGTGGCGCCGACGCTGAACCCCGAGGAGCTGGAAAAGCGCATCGAGGAGCTGCGCACGGTGCAGTTCTGGCTGGAGCAGAACGCCCGCATGCTCGGCGCCACCATCCAGGCGCTGGAGGTGCAGCGCATGACGCTGTCGACGCTGAAGACGATGAACGTGCAGATGGACGACCTGCGCGAATCGCTGACGCTGCGCGTGCCGACGCCGGCCGCGGCCGAGGCGCCCGCCGCGGAGCCCGCGGCCGCGCCGCGCAAGGCGAAGGCGGCACCGCGCAAGTCCGCCGCGGCCGAGGACGCGCAGCCGCCGCAGGCGGTCGACCCGATGCAGTGGTGGGGCGCGCTGACCAAGCAGTTCACCCAGCTCGCCGCCACGGCGATGAAGGACAGCGCCACCGACGCCGCCAAGAACCTCGCCGGCACGATGGTCAAGCAGAGCTTCGACGCGGCCAGCCAGACGATGAAGAAGGCCGCGTCGGTGCCCGGCAAGGTGGCGCGCGGCGCCGGCGCGGCGGCGCGCACCGCCACGCGCAAGTCGATCTCGCGCAAGAAGGGCGCGCCTTGATGCGAATCAGGCGGTCGCGCCGATGAAGACCTTCCTGCAGGCCCATGCCACGCACCCCGACTGGCGCTATGCGCTGGCGATGGTGCAGCCGCAACTGCAGGCGCAGCAGCGCGAGCGCGCGCCGTACGAGCCGACACTCGGCTGGGTCTACCTGACCGACCACTACGCCGCACAGGCCGAGGCGCTGCTCGCCGAGCTGAAGCGGCACTGGCCCGGCGTGACCTGGGTCGGTGCGGTGGGCATCGGCGTGTCGGCCAGCGGGGTGGAGTACTTCGACGAGCCGGCGCTGTCGGTGATGCTCGCCGAGCTGCCGCGCTCGCAGTTCCGCGTCTTCTCGGGTGCCACGCCGCTGGCCGGCTTCGCCGCGCACGCCGCGCAGGTGCATGCGGACCCGAACACCCAGGACCTGGCCGAGCTGGTGGCCGACATGAGCGACCGCACCGCCACCGGCTACCTGTTCGGCGGCCTGGCCTCGGCGCGCAGCCGCACGCTGCACATCGCCGACACGGTGCTGCAGGGCGGCCTCTCCGGCGTGGCCTTCGGGGCCGGAATCGGCCTGGTGTCGCGCGTCACGCAGGGCTGCCAGCCGGTGGGCCGGCTGCGCACGGTGACCGGCTCCAGCAACAACCTCATCACCACGCTGGACGGCGAAGGCGCGCTCGACTGCCTGCTCGCCGACCTGGGGCAGGCCGGGCGCGAGCCGCGCGACGCCCTGCCGCAGATCCGCCAGACGCTGGTCGGCCTGTCCGACCCCGCCGAGCGCGACGATGGCGCCACTGCCGCGCACCGCGGCGCCTTCGGCCCCGACACCCGCGTGCGCCACCTGATCGGGCTGGACCCGGCGCGGCGCGGCATCGCCATCGGCGACACCGCGCCCGAGGGCTTGCAACTCGCCTTCTGCCAGCGCAACACCGAGGCCGCGAAACGCGACCTGGTGCGCATCTGCGCCGAGATCCGCGAGGAGCTCGAGCCCGAGGAGATGCCGCTGCCCGCCGGCGGGCCCGACAGCGCCGCGGCGGAGCCCGGCGCCGCCGCCATCGCCGGCGCGGTGTACGTCAGCTGCTCCGGCCGCGGCGGGCCGCATTTCGGCGCGCCTTCGGCCGAGCTGGCGATCGTGCGGCGCGCGCTGGGCGACGTGCCGCTGGTCGGCTTCTTCGCTGCCGGCGAGATCGCGCGGCACCATGTCTATGGCTACACCGGCGTGCTGACGGTGTTCACCGGCGCGCGATGACGGTGCTTCACGGCGCGCGCGTCACGCTGCGCCCCTGGCGCGACGAGGACCTCGCCCCCTTCGCCGCCCTGAACGACGACCCCGAGGTGATGCAGCACCTCAGCGGCCGCCTGAGCCGCGACGAAAGCGACGCGATGGTGGCGCGCATCCGCGAGCATTTCGACCGGCACGGCTTCGGCCTGTGGGCGCTGGACGTGCCCGGGCTGGGCTTCGCCGGCTTCGTGGGCCTGAGCGCCCAGGTGCCGTTCGCGATCGAGCTGCCGGGCATCGCGCCGCACCCGCACGAGATCGGCTGGCGGCTGGCCCGCGCCGCCTGGGGCCACGGCTATGCCACCGAGGCGGCCACGCTGGCCCTGCGCCATGCCTTCGCGCACCTGCACCTGCCGCAGGTGGTGTCGTTCACCGTGCCGGCCAACCGGGCCTCGCAGGCGGTGATGCAGCGCATCGGCCTGACGCTGCGCGGCGAGTTCGACCACCCGCGCTTCGCGCTCGGGCACCGGCTGCGCCGCCACGTGCTCTACGCGGCCGATTCGCCCGATCACGCGGCGGACGAACTGCCCTGACATGGCCCCGCCGCGCATCCCGCCGATCCACTGCCTGCTCAGCTTCGAGGCGCTGGCGCGGCTGCGCAGCGTCACGCTGGCGGCCGACGAGCTGAACGTCACGCCCAGCGCGGTGAGCCACCGCATGCGCCAGCTCGAATCGCAGCTCGGCGTGAAGCTGTTCGCGCGCAACGACTTCGCGCTCAGCGCGGAGGGCGCCGCCTACCTCGCCCAGGTGCGCCAGGGGCTGCAGGCGCTGCAGCAGGTGCCGGGCCCCGGTGCCGGCAGCGGCACGACCCGTCTGCGCCTGGCGGTCACGCCGACCTTCTCGCGCCAGATGCTGATGCCGCGGCTGGCGCTGTTCCGCCATGCCTTCCCCGACGTCGAACTGATCCTGCAGGTCTCCATTCCGCTGGCGGACACCAAGGCCGAAGACGCCGATCTCGAGATCCGCTACGGCAGCGGGCCCTACGCGGGCGTCGAGCAGGAGCGCATCCTCGTCGACCAGATCGTGCCGGCCTGCAGCCCCGAGTACCTGCACGAGGCCGGACCCTTCGAAGGCTTCGACACGCTCGAGCAGGTGGGCCGCGCCCGGCTGATCCGCAGCCCGCTGGAGCCGTGGAACACCTGGTTCGCCGCCTGCGGCATCGCGCTGCCCGAGCCGCGCGAAGGCTCGCAGTTCAACGACGTCGGCCTGATGCTCGATGCGGCCGCGGCCGGCTTCGGCGTCACCCTGCTGCGCCTCAGGCTGGGCCACGAGTGGCTGGACAGCGGCCGGCTGGTGCGCCTGTCGCCGCGCTCGGTGGCCTCGCCGCACCACCACTTCCTGTGCTGGAAGCCCGGCGCGATGCAGCGCTGGGAATGCGCCGCCTTCGCCGACTGGCTGCGCCAGTCGCTGGCCTGACGCCGGGGGCGTCCGCGCCGGGCTGAAATTTCCTCACGCGCGCCGCCAACAAGCTTCACGCGGGCGCGGTGCCGGGCGGCGTTACAGTGCGCGTTGACCACCCGACCACCCCAACGGAGAGCTGCCGTGAATGCCCCCTCGAGCTTCGAAACCGGTACGCCTTCCACGCTGGGCGCTTCGGCCGACCGCAAGACGCGCCGGGCCGAGGTGGTGGCCGAGCTGTCGGCCGTGCTGCCCGGGCATGCGCTGCTGTGGCACAGCGAGGACACCGTCCCCTACGAGTGCGACGGCCTGACCGCCTACCGCGCACAGCCGCTGGCCGTGGCGCTGCCCGAGACCGAAGAGCAGGTCGCTGCCGTGCTGCGCACCTGCCACCGCCTGAACGTGCCGGTGGTGGCGCGCGGCGCCGGCACCGGGCTGTCGGGCGGCGCGCTGCCGCACAAGCTGGGTGTGACCATGAGCCTGGCCAAGTTCAACAGGATCGTCTCGATCGACCGCGCCTCGCGCACGGCGCGCGTGCAGTGCGGCGTGCGCAACCTCGCCATCAGCGAAGCGGTCGCACCGCTGGGCCTGTACTACGCGCCGGATCCCTCGAGCCAGATCGCCTGCACCATCGGCGGCAACGTGGCCGAGAACTCCGGCGGCGTGCACTGCCTGAAGTACGGCCTGACGCTGCACAACGTGCTGCGCGTGCGCGGCTTCACCGTCGAGGGCGAGGCGGTGGAGTTCGGCTCCGAGGCGCTCGACGCCGCCGGGCTGGACCTGATGGGCGTGCTGGTGGGCAGCGAGGGCATGCTCGCCGTCACCACCGAGGTGACGGTCAAGCTGGTGCCCAAGCCACTGCTGGCGCGCTGCATCATGGCCAGCTTCGACGACATGCGAAAGGCCGGCGACGCGGTGGCCAGCGTGATCGCCGCCGGCATCATCCCGGCCGGGCTGGAGATGATGGACAAGCCCATGACCGCGGCTGTCGAGGACTACGTGCACGCCGGCTACGACCTCGACGCCGAAGCCATCCTGCTGTGCGAGAGTGACGGCACGCCCGAGGAAGTGGACGAAGAGATCGGCCGCATGGTCGAGGTGCTGCAGCGCTGCGGCGCCACCGCCATCTCGGTCAGCGAGGACGAGGCGCAGCG
>CAZVLY010000225.1:0-4658 GCA_964628175.1 uncultured Piscinibacter sp.
CCTTCATGTCGGCCACCCAGGGCGTGGACGACTACTACCGCAACCCGGCGGCGAAAGCGGCACTGGACAACTCCGACTGGATGTTCCTGCTGCGCCAGAAGCCCGAGTCCATCGAGATGATGGACAAGCTCGGCCAGCTCACCATGGACGACGCGATGAAGCGGCTCCTGCAGTCGCTGCGCACCGAACACGGCGCGTTCTCCGAGGTCTTCATCCACTCACCGGCCGGCAACGGCATCGGCCGGTTGATCGTCGACCCCTACAGCCTGCTGCTCTTCAGCAGCCGGGCCGAGGACTTCGGCGCCATCAATGCCAAACGGGCGACGGGCATGGACGTGTCACAGGCCATCGATGCCGTGCTGCGCGACAGGGCGGCCGCATGACTCGACGCGACGCGGCGCTGCTGATCGCCATCAACACCTTGCTAAGCCTGGCCATGGTGGGAGGCGTCTCGGCGTGGTTCCTGCGCGCCCAGAAGCCCACCTTCGGGACGCTGGACGTCGCCGAGCTCTATCGCCTCAAGGAGAGCCAGGTCGCCGCGATGCTCGTCAAGCGCGACACCAGCGACACCGAGCGCGCCATGGCGATCCAGCGCGTTGCGGCCTTCGGGGGCGAGGTCAGCAAGCTGATCGAGTCGCTGCCCGAGGAGTGCGGCTGCCTGGTGCTCACCCGCGGCGCGGTGCTGGGCTCCGGCGCCCAACTGATCGATCTGACGCCGGATGTGCGCCGGCGGCTCGGCTTGTAGGAGCGCTTGTGAACGACCATCCACCCACGTCATCTGCCTCGGCACTCGTCCGCCACTTCCCGGCGATCGCCGCCTTCACGCCGCAGGCCCTCTTCCGGCGCTTCGACCGCGCGGCTTTTCGCGAGCGGCTGATCCGGCACTTCAAACGCTGGACCCTCGTCTACCTGTTGGCAGCACTGGCCGCCGCGTGGTTCGATGCGCACTTCACGGTGGCACTCAACGTCACGGAGAGCCTGCCGGTCCGGCTCTTCCTGATCCACCGTGGTGAGCAGCCCGGCAGGGGCGACTACGTGGCTTTTCGTTGGCTCGGTGGCGGCCCTTACCCGGCCGGCGTCACGTTCATCAAAGAGATCGCCGGCATGTCCGGCGACGTGGTGACCCGGGTGGAGCGTGACTACTTCGTCAATGGCCACGCCGTGGGCCGAGCCAAGCCTCTCAGCCGACAAGGACTGACGCTCGAACCCGGGCCCACCGGCACGCTGCCGGATGGCGCCTATTACGTGCGTTCCCCGCACCCGGACAGCCTGGATTCCAGGTACTGTCTCACCGGCTGGGTGTCGCAGGCCCAGATCATCGGTCGCGCCCATGCGCTGTTCTGAGCCCAGGTTCCGCCCGCAGGCCATGGTGATCACGGCCATCGCAGCGGTCGCGGTGCTCGCCAGCCACTGCGCGCACGCCCGGGACCTCGGTGTGATCGGTCCGGTCTACGCCATTGCGGAGCCCAGCCTGCTCGAGGTGATCCAGACCAAGCTGCGCCAGATGCAAGCCAACGGCGACTTGTCCCGCCTGCAGCGCGAGAGTCAGGCGCGCATCCAGCGCGAGGTCGAGCAGCCAGCGCCGGTGCCCGGCATCACCAAGACCACCCGTGCGCGGAGCTTTCACTTCGACCCGAGCATCGAGGTGCCTTACCCCATCACCGACGCCGAGGGCCGGGTCATCGTGGCGCCCGGCACGCGGGTCAATCCGCTCGACACCGTGTCGCTGTCGCGTCCCCTGCTGTTCATCGATGCCCGCGACACCACCCAACTCGACCAGGCGCAGCGCCTGCTCGGCGAACGCAGGACGGCAAGAGGCTGCGCATCGATGAACTGCTGTAGCTCCGCACTGACCCGTCTGCGCCGCCGGATCGTCGCCACCTTGGTGGTGCTGGCCAGCCTGGCCGGCCTGGCCACGCCTGTTGCCGCCGGGCCGACCTGCCACGGCCAGTTCATGAACCCGATCACCGACATCTGCTGGAGCTGCATGTTTCCGTTGACCCTCGGTTCGGCCACCCTCGTCTCGGACGGCCAACCCGACATCTCCAACCCGTCCTCACCGGTGTGCTTCTGCAGCAACCCACCGCGCATCGGCGTGGCGATCGGCTTCTGGGAGCCGGTGCGCCTGGTCGACGTCACGCGCACACCCTTCTGCATGGTCGGCCTCGGCGGCCTGACCATCGATCCCGGCATCGAGGTGCCGCGCGGCGCGCAGGTGGGCCACGACAGCCAAACCCGCAACAGCTTCTACCAGGTGCACTGGTACGCCAACCCGATCCTGAGCTGGCTGGAAGTGCTGCTCGACTTCCCCTGCCTGGAGAAAGGACCGCTGGATCTGGCCTACCTGACCGAAATCGACCCGCTGTGGGCCGACGACGAACTTGCGGCGATCCTGAACCCCGAGGCGGTTCTGTTCGCCAACGTCGTTGCCAAGGCGGCCTGTGCGGCCGACTGTGTCGCCGCCAGCGCAGGTATGCCCTTGGCCAGTCTGTTCTGGTGTGCAGGCTGCCAGGGATCGATCTATCCGATGACCGGCCATGTCAGTGCTCATGTGGGTGACGTACAGGCCTCGGTGCTGCTGGCCGAGCGCATGACGGCCAAGATGCATCGTCAGCTCACCACCTTCAGCGGTGCGGGCAGCCAAGGTCTGTGCGGCTACTACCCGCTGCCGATCATGGACAAGACCCACTACAAGCTGCAGATGGTCTACCCGGTGCCTGCCACCGCCAAGGAGGGCGGCCAGTGCTGCCAGCCGTACGGCCGCACCACCATGATCTGGGGCTCCGGCAAGGCCTATCCGGTGAGCGGCGAAGACTTCGCGTACCAGATCTTTCGCAAGAGGAACTGCTGTGCCGGCGCCTACTGAGCGATCGCGCAGCCACTGGCGCTGGCTCTCGGCCGCCGTCCTCGTGCCGTGCGTCGCGCTCGGCCAGTCGGCACCTCCATCGCAATCCTCCCGGCCATCACCACAGTGGCCAAGTCCGGACGACATGGCACGGGCCCTCAAGGCCCAACCCCTTCCGACGCCCGAGCGCCTGACCACCCAGCCCCCGCGCGCGATCCCCCGCATCGCGCCCGATGCAGCCACACCACCCGCAGCGGGCAGCATCGACATCGCAGCGATGGCCAGACAAGGTACAGCGCTCACCACGCCGCCCCCGGCAGCGACTGGCACCAGTGTGCTGCGCATCTTCATCACACTCGACATGCCGCGCGGCAGCCTGCAGCGGCTGGTCGACCAGGCTGCCCGATCGGGTGCCACCTTGGTGCTGCGCGGGCTCAAGGCCCAATCGATGCGCCAGACCCTGGCGGCGGTGGGCGAGCTGATCGAGACCCGCCGTGTGTCGTGGGTGATCGACCCCGACGCCTTCACGCGCTTCCAGGTCAGCGCCGCTCCGACGTTCGTGCTGACCCTGGCTGACGAACCCATGCCGGGCACACCGGGTTTCGGCTCGGTGCCCGAGCTGCCCCGATGCGCAGGCACGGGCTGCACAGCACCGACAGCCCAAGCCAACTTCTTGTCGGTCTCGGGCGATGTGAGCTTGGACTTCGCGCTGGACGCGATGCTGCGCGCAAGCCCCGAGGCCGCGCCGCGCGCGAGCACGATCTTGCAGAGGCTGCGCAAGTCATGAGCCTGCGAACCACCGCCGCACTGCTGATCGCAGCGCTGAGCCTGTCAGCCCAGGCCCAAACCCTGTCCGATGCCTTCAACCAGGGCGCGGCGCTCGGCCGCAGCGGCAACACCGCGGGCCGCAGCCAGATCAATGGCAACACCGCCCAATCCAGCGTGCCCGGCTACACCACCAACCCGCCGCAGACGTCCTACTTCGGCAGCCCGGGCATCTCAGCACCTGCAGCGGCAGCGGCGAATGCCTGCACGGGACCGGGCAACAGCGGTGGCTATGCCGCGCAGGCCTGCAACGCGGTCAACTTCTCGCAGACCAACCCCACCCGCCGGCCGAGCTTCAGCATCGCGCCGAACGATCCGCTGCTGACCGGTGCCAAGACCATCACCGCGGATCCGCAGGCCATCGCCGGCAACATCGCCGGCACCTACAGCGGCTGCACGGTGCAGACCACCACCACGCCGGACCGCTTCGAGACCGCGCTGTGTCATCAGTACCGGACGACGGACACGCTGTCCTGCGACAAGGTGCTCATCGTCACCCCGGTGCAGACGCCTGGCTGTTCAGACGGACAGTTCCTGACCCGCGTCACGGCCGATCCCTGCCCGGCCTGCGTCGACTACCTGGCCTTCGATTTCAGCTGCGGATCCAACAGCTACCTGATGCACGTCTTCACCCTGGACAAGGGCAGCGGCCAGGTCTACATGGACCTCGGATCGCAGAACGTGCCCGGCACGCTCAACGCGCAGATCCCCCAGACCCCAGGGCCATCACGCATCGACGGCTACTTCTGCTACCAGACCTACTACAGCCAGTCGTGCACGGGCGCGAACTGCTCCATCGGCGCCTGGTTCTCCAACCCGTGCCAGGGCACCAGTTACTACGGTGTGAGCACCTTCGCCATGCCCACCACGGTGACCTTCACCGACACCTGGGACAACCAGTGCGCAGCGTTGGAGGCTCGCACGCAATGACTTCCGTGATGCCGAGCCGAAAGCCCTCACATCCGTGGCTGATGGCACTGGCGGCCGC
>CAZVLY010000225.1:4668-7835 GCA_964628175.1 uncultured Piscinibacter sp.
CGGCGTGTCGACTTCACATGCCGCCGATTGCGTCAAGAACACCGAGGTCTGTGTCGAAGGGCCTGCCACCCGCGACATCGGCGGCTTTCCGGTCTATCGGGACTGCTGGCGCACCACCTCCGAGTACAGCTGCCTCTCGCAGAACTCGACCGACGATTGCCAGCCACTGCGCGACCGGGGCTGCAGTCAGGTGGGGGCGAGCTGCGTGGAGACCAACCCGCAGGGCGCCTGCATGGTGTTCGAGCAAACCTGGCAGTGCCGTGTCGCCTCCGGCACCACTTCTACTGTGACGAACTGCGGCAGCCAGCAGTTCTGCATCGATGGCCAGTGCTTCGACACCTCACACGCCCCCGACCCTGACTTCGCCCGCGCCGTCACCGGGCTGGAGGTGCAGCGCGAAGCCGGTCGCTACCTCGACCCCAACACGCTGGAAATCTTCAAGGGCTACGACAACCGCTGCCGCAAGAAGTTGTTCGGCCTGGTCAACTGTTGCAAGGGCGGGGGCACCGGCGGCTCACTGTTCAGCACCATGAGTCTGATCAGCGGGGCCGGCGGCCAGGCCATCGGTGCCATCGGCTCGAGCTACACCTACGACGCCCTCTTCGCGTCCGACGCGCCCGACCTGGTGATCGCCGGCTTCGAAGGGCTCTTCGGTGCCGGCGGCGGTTCGTCCGCGCTGGCCGGCCTGATCGCAGGTGACCTGTCGGTGAGTTCCTTCATCACCTCGTTGGTGCCCGGGCCCTGGACCATTGCGATGTTGGCCATCCAGCTCTCCGGCCTGCTGTCGTGCGAGCAGGCCGAGCAGATCCTGGCCATGAAGAACGACAACCGCCTGTGCCACAGCGTGGGCAGCTATTGCTCGATCAAGATCCCGATCATCGGCACCTGCGTCGAGACGACGCAGACCTATTGCTGCTTCAACTCGAAGCTCGCCCGCATCCTGAACGAACAGGGGCGCGCCCAGCTCGCCCGCAGCTGGGGTGGCGCGAAGGGCCCCGACTGCAGCGGTTTCACCGTCGCCCAGCTCCAGTCTCTGGACTTCTCGCGCATGGACCTCACGGAGTTCTACGCCGAGATCGCGCCCAAGATGCCCGACGTCGGAGCACTCCAACAGCAGGCCCAGCAGCGCGTCAACAGCTACTTCGGGCCGTGAACGAGATGCCCCTGATGACCCGCCACCCCACCACCCTCAAGACACGAGCACTCCCGGTCGCCGTAGCAGCGGTCGCCATTGCATGCGGCACCGTTCAACCCACCGTTGCCGCAGCCATCGAGAGGATCGCCGTCAGCGAGATCAAGCCGCTGCTGATGCGCGCCGCGGAACAGGGCGTTGCCTACGGCGTCCTGGGTGGCACGGGTGCCGCCTACGTGCAGCGCAGGTTCGACACGACGAGCCCGATCGAAATCGACGTGCGGCGCCTGCGCGCCCTGCCCCAAGCCGGCTGCGGGCGCCTGGAAGTGACGACGCGCCAGCGTGCCGTACTGGTCGCTGGCCAACGCCAGGACCAGGAACTGGTCTACCAGCTGAGCTACTGCGCCGACGGGCGCTTTCCGGAGGAGCGATAGATGCCCAAGGCGCGCCTCCGAAACTCACTCGCCCAGCCACTGGCCATCGCCGCCGGTCTGGCGCTGTGCCTGTCGGCGGCCTGCGTCGCTCAGGCAGCCCTTGCCGCCCAGACGCTGGCTGACGACATCCCGGCAGTCGATCCCATGCCGGTTTCAGACGCGCCGGACGTGGCCATGACCTACTGGCGCCAGCACCGCGAAGGCTGGTTCTGGTACCGCGATCCGTTGCCGCCGAAACCCCGCCCGCCCTCGACCACCCCGAAGAAGCACAAGGACCTGGCCGACTTCGAATCCCTGCAACAGCGCCTGGAAGAACTCAAGCGGGTGGCGGTGATGAACCCGACCGACACCAACCTGCTGGCCTACATGCGCTTCCAGCGCATGGTGATGGACAAATCCCAGGTGTTTGCCGACCGCTGGCAGCGCCTGGTCTGGAGCGCGCCCGATCTGGACTACGGACTGAGCGGGCGGCCGACCAACGCGATGGCGATCAACGTCTTCGACGATCAGCAGCGCGACCGCGATGCCCAGACCGTGCGCACCCTGGCCGCCACCCACGGGCTCATCTTCGTGTTCCGCAGCGACTGCCCCTTCTGCCACCGCTTCGCGCCCATCCTCAAGCGCTTCGAGCAAGACTACGGCATGACGGTGCTGGCCATCAGCCTGGACGGCGGCACCCTGCCCGACTACCCCGACGCCCGCCCCGACAACGGCATGGCCGCACGGCTCAACGCCACCGCCGTGCCGGCGCTATACCTCACGGCCCCGGCCCGACGCGAGATCCGCCCGGTGGGCTTCGGCCTGATGTCGATGTCCGATCTGCTGGAGCGCGTCGCCGCCCTGGCGCGCGACCGCACCGATGCCGCCACAAACCCAGGGAGAGCCCTGCGATGAACCCGCGATCCGTTCCCCTCACGCGCCGCCTGATCGTCGGCCTGTTGTCGGTGACCCTGGCGGTGACGCCGATCGCCGCACTACCGGCCGATCTCAACACCGAGATGCAATCGATGTTCAACGATCTCGGGGCGCTCGGCAACGTGACCAGCCCCGGTGCCTTTCGCGGCCAGGCCATGAACCTCTACACCGGCGGCAGCCTGATGATGCGCGCGCCGGGTCGCAACTACCCCTTGGTCAACGCCCAATTGCCCAGCCTGCGCGCCGGCTGCGGCGGCATCGACATCTACGGCGGTGCGTTTTCGTTCATCAACAAGCAGCAGTTCATCGCCATGCTGCAGAACATCGGCTCCAACGCCGTGGGCTACGCCTTCAAGCTGGCCCTGCAGTCGATCTCGCCCGACATCGACAAGTTGCTCACCGAGCTGCAGGACCAGATGAACAAGATCAACGCCATGAACATCAACTCCTGCGAAGCCGCGCAGGCGCTGGTGAACGGTGTGGTGGGTGAGTACGACAGCTCGGTGCAGAGCGGTTGCGCCAATATCTCGCAGTACCTGGGCAGCGTGTCCGATCGCGCGGAGGCGCGCATGACCTGCGCCACCAACGCGCCCGCGGTGGTCAAGACGGCAGCCAACTCGGCCGACCCGAACGTGCGCAACGCCACCTTCGTCAAGGGCAACGTCACTTGGCTCGCACTGAACCAG
>CAZVLY010000226.1:0-4111 GCA_964628175.1 uncultured Piscinibacter sp.
CGCCGGCCAGCGACAGCTCGGCGCGCCGCGTGTGCTTGTCGATCTGCCCGGCGCGTTTGAGCGCCCGCTCGGCGAGCACGGCGGTGAAGGCGTTGACCTTGGAATCGGTGGCGTCGATCAGCGCCAGGCTGGACTGCACGACGCTGCTGGCCGACAGCTCGCCGGAGCGCACCTTCGCGGCGATCTCGACGGCCTTCATGCCAGCGGCCCCCGCGGCGACACCGGCACGAACACGGCGCCGGATTCGTCTTCGACGCCGAGCTCCTGCCCCATCACGCGCTCGGCCATGGTGGCGGCCAGGGTCACGAAGGCGATCACGCCGGGCTTGTGCTCGGCGGCGATGCGCAGGCCGAGCGCGGCGGCGTTGGCCTGCACCATCGCCTCGATCTGAGCGGGCGTGAGGGTTGCCATGGCTCAGGCCTTCGACAACTGCCGGTAGTCCGGCTGCAGATGGAACCAGTACATGTAGCCCTGCACGTCCTTCTGCATGGCCACGTCCATGGTCGGCTGGAACAGCGGCACGCGCGGCACCTCGTCGAAGGCGATCTGCACCATGTCCTTCACGAAGGAGTCGTACAGCGTCTTGCTCTCGGCGAAGCGCGCGTTGGTGATGATCTTGTCGAGCCTGGCGTTCTGGTAGCTCATGGTGTTGAACACGGCGTTCTGCCCGTGGTAGCACCAGAAGAAGAAGTACTCGGGGAAGTCCAGCCAGCCGCCGAAGCGGTTGATGATCAGCGGCATGTCCTTCTTCAGCAGCGCCGAGCGCCAGGTCGCACCGGGGATCTTGTTGATCTGCGTCTTGATGCCGATGGCACCGAGCGACTCCTGGATCAGGATCGCCATCGGCTCGCTGATCGTGCCGCTGCCCAGGTCGAAGCTCAGCGTTGTCTCGAAGCCTGCGCCGGCACCGGCCTCGGCCATCAACGCCTTGGCCTTGGCGAGGTCGGTCTTGTAGCCGGTAGGCTGCGGCCAGGCGGTGCTCGTGACCTTGTTCGAGGGGGCGCCGTACAGCTTGATGGCGCGGCCGTACAGCGCGTTCTCGTAGAGCTTGTCGTAGGGCAGCGCCAGCGCCACGGCCTGGCGCACCTTCGGGTTGTCGAAGGGGGCCTTGGTGGTGTTCATGCCGAGGTAGAACATCGCGTTCTCGATCGGCGTGCTGCTCACCTTCACCGCCGCGCCTTCTTTCGACAGCTCGGAGAAGTCCTTCGGCGGCAGGTCGTAGGTGATGTCGATGTCGCCCTTGACGAGCAGCGCGCGGCGGTTGCCGGCGTTGGGCACCTCGCGCTGCACGATGCGGCGCAGCTTCGGCAGCGGGCCGCTCTTCCACTCGTCGAAGCGCACGTAGACGATTTCCTGCCCGGGGCGGAACGCCTCGACCTTGTACGCGCCGCCGCCGGCGGTGTTGTTGCGCGTCCAGGCCAGGCCCCAGGGGTCGGCCGCGGTGGCGTTCTTCTTCACCAGCTCGCTGTTGAAGATCGACGGCACCGGCACCGCCAGGTCGTTCATCGTCAGCTTGTCCTTGCGCAGGAACTTGACGGTGAAGGTGTGGTCGTCGACGACGACGAACTGCTCGGGCTTCTCCAGCGAGCCGGCGGCCATCTGGAAGGTCGGGAAGCCGCCCACCGTGACGGCGCGGTCGAAGCTCCACTTCACGTCTTTCGCGGTCACCGGCGTGCCGTCGTGGAACTTCGCGTTCTTGCGCAGCTTGAAGGTCACGGAGCCGCCGTCCGGCGCCATCTGCCAGCTCTCGGCGAGCTCGGGTTCGAGCTTGTTGCGGTCGTAGACGACGCGGCCGTCGGGCAGCGTCTTCCTGCCGTAGCTCATCAAGCGGTCGTAGCAGATCCAGCTCACGCCGTAGCTCGCGCGATTGGCGCCGACGGTGTGGATGTCCAGCGAGTTCGGACCGAACTCATTGGCGACGATGAGCACGTCCTTCGGCCGGGCTTGCGCTCGCGCGGCCAGCGGCAGCGCGCCGAACGCGGCAGCGGCGCTGCCCGATTGGATGAAACGACGACGGTCCATCGAAGACTCCGGTTCAGTGCAGGGATGCGAGGTAGGCGCGCCAGCCGCCGAAGCCGCTGACATCGGGCGCTTCGGCGACGGCGTGGGACTCGCACAGGAAGCCGTGCACGCGCCGCCCGTCGGCCAGCTCGATCGAGCCCAGCCCCAGCGGCGCGGGGATCAATGCAAGAAAGCTGCCCACCGCCGATTGCGGCATCGCCCAGATCTCCAGCGCGATGGCATGGCCGGCGGCTTCGTCGCGCACCAGGCCGGGTTTGGGCGGCACCGTGCCGGGCAGCGCATGCAGGCGGTAGCGTGGCGCGGTGGTGGTCGCCTCCATCAGCGTGGCACCGCGCTCGAGCAGCTGGCCGTTCAGCGGCAGGCCGGAGAGGTGCGCGCCGACCACCGCGATCGGCAGCAGCGGCTCGTGGCGCGGCCACAGGGCCGGTGCGGCCGCGGGCATCGACAGCGGCCTGCCGGTCGCGCCCATCGGCATGGCGGTCTCGGCCTGCCAGCGGCGGGCGAAGCGCGTCAGCGCGGCGTCGTGCCGCGGCGGCGCGATGAAGCTCACGCCGAAGGGCAGGTGCGCCGTCGTGGTGCCGCTGGGCACCGCGATCGCGCACCAGTCGAGCAGGTTGACGAAGTTGGTGTAGCGGCCGAGCTGCGAATTCAGGCCGATGGGGTCGGCGTCGATGTCGGCGAAGCGCGGGTGGCCGGTGGTGGTGGGCACCATCAGCAGATCGCAGTCGGCCCAGACGGCGGCGGCCTGCTGTGCCAGCTCACGCAGGCGGTACTGCGCGACGAAGGCGTCGGTGGCGCTCATGTCCAGCGCACGGGAGATGACACGTCGCACCGTGTCGTCGAAGGCCTCGGGCTGGCGCGCCAGCAGCGTGCGCACGGCGGCGTGGCGCTCGGCCACCCAGGGGCCGTCGTAGAGTAGCGCGGCGACCTCGTGCAGCGGCGTGAAGTCCACCGGCACCACGCGGTGGCCGAGCGCGCCGAGGCGCTCGACGGCGGCCGGCCAGGCGCTCGCATAGGCGGCGTCGCCGAAGAACTCCGGCTGCGCCGGCACGCCGATGCGCAGCACCGGCGCATACGCCGCCGGGCCGGGCGCGAAGCGGCTGTAGGCGTCGGCCGGGTCGGCGCCCTCGATGAGAGCGAGCACGCCAGCGGCGTCGTCGACCGTCTGCGCGAAGATCGACACGCAGTCCAGGCTGCGGCAGGCCGGCACCACGCCGGCGGTGCTGCTGCGCCCCGGCGTCGGCTTGAGGCCGACGACCTGGTTGAAGCCGGCCGGCACGCGGCCCGAGCCGGCGGTGTCGGTGCCCAGCGAGAAGGGCACGTCGCCGCGCGCGACCAGCACCGCCGAGCCGGCGCTGGAGCCGCCGCTGATGCGCTCGGGTGCCAGCGCGCTGGCCGGGCGGCCGTAGGGCGAGCGCGTGCCGACCAGGCCGGTGGCGAACTGGTCGAGGTTGGTCTTGGCGATCCACACCGCGCCCGCGGCCTCCAGCCGCTGCACGGCGGTGGCGCTGCGCTCGGCGCGGTGCGCGAAGGCCGGGCAGGCGGCGGTGGTCTCGATGCCAGCAATGTCGATGTTGTCCTTCACCGCGAAGGGCACACCGAACAGCGGCAGCGCGGCCAGCAGCGCGGCGCGGTCGGCATGTTTCGCCGCGGCGGCATCCAGTGCGGCCAGGCGCGCCTGCAGCTCGGCGTCACTGATCAGGCGGATCACCGCCACGTCGCGCTCGCGCGCCGCCAGCCGGCCGCGCAGCGCGCCCAGCAGCGCGGCCGGCGAGGCGCCGTCGCGGTAGGCCTGCTGCCAATCGGGGAGCGTGAGGGGCGTGACGGGGATCGGGATCACGGTTTCGGTGCACCTGCTGGTATACAAGCAGGGATTCAGCAGAAACCGTGCCATGGCCTGGGCGGGCCACGGCCTCCTGGGAAGGGTGGCTCCGGCGGCCGGTCCGCGCGTCGGCGGCTGGCTCGCGGCGGTGCGCGGCGCGCCGAAACGGGGCGCCCGATCGGCGAGATCAGCGGATCGTCAGGTCCAGCGCAGTGCCGGCGAATACAGCGAAACCGACCCAGTGGTTGAGCCGGAAGGCGCGGAAGC
>CAZVLY010000226.1:4121-7776 GCA_964628175.1 uncultured Piscinibacter sp.
TGCTGAAGGCCGCCTCGGCCGGAGCGCTGGAGAACCGACAGCGGCGCCTCGTGCCCCCGAGAAGCAGATGAACCGGGCCGCCGCCCGGCCAGCCGCACAGCGCATCGACAGGTCTGCCATGACACCGGCGAACACCGCGAAGCCGACCCAGTGGTTGAGCCGGAAGGCGCGGAAGCAGCCGTCGCGCGAGCGGTCGCGGATCAGCGTGAAGTGCCACAGCGCGATCGCCGCGGCCACGGCGAGGCCGGCGAAGTAGGGCCAGCGCATCGCCAGGCCCGCGCCCAGCGCGGCCCAGATCGCGAGGTAGGCGGCGTAGAAGGCCATCACGCCGGCCACGTCGAAGCGGCCCAGCGTGATCGCCGAGGTGCGGATGCCGATCTTCAGGTCGTCGTCGCGGTCGACCATCGCGTACTCGGTGTCGTAGGCGAGCACCCAGAACAGGTTGCCGATCAGCAGCCACCAGGCCAGCGCCGGCACCTCGCCGCGCACCGCGGCGAAGGCCATCGGGATGCCGAAGCTGAAGGCCACGCCCAGCACCGCCTGCGGCATCGAGAAGAAGCGCTTGGTGAAGGGGTAGAAGATCGCCACCGCCAGCGCCACCACGCTCCACAGGATGGTGACCATGTTGGTGGTCAGCACGAGCAGGAAGGCGACGAAAGCAAGCACGGCGCCGAACCAAAGGGCCTCCTGCGGGCTCAGCGCGCCGCTGGTCACCGGGCGCTGAGCGGTGCGCTTGACGTGGCGGTCGAAGTCGCGGTCGGCGACGTCGTTGACGGCGCAGCCGGCGCTGCGCATCAGGAAGGTGCCGAGCACGAACACCGCCAGCAGGTGCCAGCCCGGGAAGCCGCCGGCGGCGATCCACAGCGCGGCGAGCGTGGGCCACAGCAGCAGGTAGCTGCCGGCTGGCCGGTCCCAGCGGATCAGGTGCAGGTAGAGCGCCAGACGGGACGGCGCCGCGAGCGTGTTCATGGCGAGATTGTGCTGCGGCGCACGCGGCCCACGACGGCTTCCCCCCTTCCCTTGCACGTGGATGGAATTGCGACTATTCTTTCACCTGAAATGAGCGCCCTGCACAGCCCCTCCCGCCGGTCCGCCCCCCGCGGCGGTGCCGACTCCGCCACCGTGCTGGCCACGGCCACGCAGCGTGCCGCCGCCCTGCTGGGCCTCAGCGGCGCCGGCCTGGCGCGCATCCTCGGCGTCAGCGAGGCGACGGTGTCGCGCATCCTGCGTGGCGAGCGCGGCCTGCCGCCGGAGTCGAAGGAAGGCGAACTGGCGCTGCTGCTGGTGCGCCTGTACCGATCGCTCGATGCGCTGGTGGGCAACGACGAGGCGCGCCGACTGGCCTGGATGCGCAGTCACAACGACGCGCTGAACGGCGTGCCCGCCACGCTGGTGCTCAGCGCGCAGGGGCTGGTGGCTGCGGTCGCCTACCTCGACGCGATGCGGGCGCCGATCTGATCTCGTCTCGATGCAGCCCTGGCGCGACGAGTGGTTCGCAGACAGCGTGCGGCCGGCCTCGGCGCTGCTGTGGCGCGGCGTGGAAGCGCAGCACAAGGTGGCCACGATGAGGCTGGTCGACAGCCTGGACGACCAGGCCGAACTCGAGCGCCTGCTCGAAGCCAGCAAGCCGCCGCTGCCGCCCACGGCGCAGGGCCTGCACTACCTGCTGGCCACGCCCTTTCGCTACCGCTCGCCGCACCCGTCGCGCTTTCGCGCCGGCACCGACCCGGGTGTCTGGTACGGCGCCAAGGAGCGCGAGACCGCCTGCACCGAGGTCGGCTACTGGCGATGGCGCTTCCTGATGGACAGCGCCGGCCTGCGTGACGGCGAACTGGTCACCGAGCACACCTTCTTCCAGGCGCAGGCGCGCGGGCCGGCGGTCGACCTGACGCGCGAGCCCTGGTCACGCGGGGCCGACGCCTGGAAGCAGCGCAACGACTACGCGCCCTGCCAGGCGCTGGCGCGGGCCGTGCGCGCCCATGGCAAGGCGCAGTGGATCCGCTACGAGTCGGTGCGGCGGCCGGGCGGCCTGTGCGGCGCGGTGCTGGCGCCGCAGGCGCTGAGCCTGCCCGCGGCGCACCGTCTGGAGACCTGGGTGTGCAAGGTGAACGCGAAGCAGGCCCTGATGCTGCACGACGAGGACCGCGTGACGGTCCCGATCGAAGCCTGAGCGCTGTTCAGCCTTCCAGTTGTTTCTGGAAGACGAGGCCCGCGTGCTCGCGCAGCGCGTGGAACTTGATCTTCGGCCAGTTCTCCTGCATCGCGCGCAGTTCGCCGGCGTATTCGAGCAGCACGCAGGGCGCGTTGACGGCGTCGTGCGCCACGCGGTGCGAGTTGCCGTCGATGAAACGCTTGAGCTCGCGCTCGTCGGCGGCCGGCCCCTCGCCCGTCTCGCAGGTCACCCAGCGCGCCACGTTGTAGCGCGCCGGCGTGATGCGCGCCTTCACGCCGTACTCGTGCTCGAGCCGGTGCGCGACCACCTCGAACTGCAGCTGGCCCACCGCGCCGAGCAGCAGCAGCGTGCCGGCCATCGGGCGGAACACCTGGATCGCGCCCTCCTCGCCGAGCTGTGTGAGGCCGGCGCGCAGTTGCTTGGTCTTCAGCGGGTCGGCCACCTCGACGGTGCGGAACATCTCCGGCGCGAAGAAGGGCAGCCCGGTGAACTGCAGGCTCTCGCCCTCGGTGAGCGTGTCGCCGAGCTGCAGCACGCCGTGGTTCGGGATGCCGATGATGTCGCCGGCGAAGGCCTCGTCGAGCAGCTCGCGCCGCTGCGACAGGAAGGACACCACGGTGTTCGGCCGCAGCTCCTTGCCCGAGCGCACGACCTTCAGCCGCATGCCGCGCTCGAAGTGGCCCGAGGCCACGCGCACGAAGGCGATGCGGTCGCGGTGCGCCGGGTCCATGTTGGCCTGGATCTTGAAGACCACGCCGGTGAACTTGGGCTCGTCCGGATGCACCACGCGCTGGATCGAGCTGCGGTCGCCCGGCGAGGGCGCCAGGTCCACGAGCGCGTCGAGCACCTCCTGCACGCCGAAATTGTTGATCGCCGAGCCGAAGAACATCGGCGTCTGGTGGCCTTCGAGGAACTGCTCCTCGTCGAAGGCAGGCGCCGCCTCGCGCACCAGCTCGACCTCGCCGGCCGCCTGTGAGTAGGCGGAACCGAAGCGCTCGGCGAGCGCCAGGTTGGCCAGGCCGTCGATGATCTCGTCGCCTCCGTCCTTCACCCGGTCTTCGCCGGGCGAGAACACGCGCATCTGGTCCTTGCGCAGGTCGAGCACGCCGCCGAACAGCTTGCCCATGCCCACCGGCCAGGTGAAGGGCACCACGCTCATGCCGAGCTCGCGCTCGATCTCGTCCATCAGCGACAGCGGCTCCTGCACCTCGCGGTCCATCTTGTTGACGAAGGTGAGGATGGGCGTGTTGCGCGCGCGGCAGACCTGCAGCAGCCGGCGCGTCTGCGGCTCGACGCCGTTGGCCGCGTCGATCACCATCAGCGCCGCGTCCACCGCGGTGAGCACGCGGTAGGTGTCTTCGGAGAAGTCCTGGTGGCCCGGCGTGTCCAGCAGGTTGATGACGCAGTCGCGGTACTCCATCTGCATCACCGACGAGGCCACCGAGATGCCGCGCTGCTTTTCAATCTCCATCCAGTCCGACG
>CAZVLY010000227.1:0-3152 GCA_964628175.1 uncultured Piscinibacter sp.
CGATCGGCAATCCGATGGCCGACCAGACCGAGTAGCGCCCGCCCACCCAGTCCCAGAAACCGAAGGTGGTGCCGATGCCGAACTCGGCCGCCGCCTTCACGTTGGTGGTGGTGGCGACGAAGTGCTTCGCCGTGTCGGTGCCGCCGTTCGCCGTGAACCAGGCCTTGGCCGCCATCGCGTTGGCCATGGTCTCCTGCGTGGTGAAGGTCTTGCTGGCGATGATGAACAGCGTCTCGGCAGGCTTCAGGCGGCGCAGCACCGGCGTGATGTCGTGGCCGTCGACGTTGGCGACGAAATGGAACTGCAGCCCGGGGTGCACGAAGGCGTCGAGCGCCGGCACCACCATCTGCGGCCCGAGGTCGCTGCCGCCGATGCCGATGTTCACCACGTGGCGGATGCCGCTCGTCGCGGTGTCGCGCACCGTCTCGGCGTAGGCGAGCATCGCATCGAGCTCGGCGTGGACCTCGGCACTGTGCGCGCCCTGCCCCTTGGGTGCGCGCAGCGCCGTGTGCAGCACGGCGCGGCCCTCGGTGGTGTTGATCGGCTCGCCGGCGAGCATGGCGTCGCGGCGTTCCTCGAGCCGGCACTCGCGCGCCAGGTCGAGCAGGAACTTCAGCGTGGCGGTGTCGACGAGGTTCTTCGACAGGTCGGCGAAGACCTCCGGCGCCTCGAAGGACAGCGCCGCGAAGCGCCCGGCATCGCGCGCGAAAGCCTCGCGCAGGTCGAGCTCGCGGCCGTGCGCCTCGAAGTGGCCGGCCAGCGCAGCCCAGGCCTCGGTGCGGTCGCAGCGGGGTGCATCCATCACAGGGCTCCGATCATCTTGTCGAGCTTGATCGCGTCGGCGGCGAAGGCGCGGATGCCCTCGGCCAGCTTCTCGGTGGCCATCGCATCCTCGTTGAGTGCCCAGCGGAAGCTCGCTTCGTTGTAGCTCAGCGCGTGCACCGGGGCCTTGGTGCAGGCCGCGGGGTCGAGTGCGCGCGCCACCGGTTCATGGCTCGACTGCAGCTGCGCCAGCAGCTCGGGGCTGATGGTCAGCAGGTCGCAGCCGGCCAGCGCGAGGATCTGCCCGGTGTTGCGGAAACTCGCGCCCATCACCTCGGTGTCGATGCCGAAGCGCTTGTAGTAGGTGTAGATCTGCGCCACCGACTTCACGCCGGGGTCGTTGGCGCCGCTGCTCGCGGCCTCGTCCCAGGCGGCGCCTGCGGCCTTCTTGTGCCAGTCGTAGATGCGGCCGACGAAGGGCGAGATCAGCCGCACGCCGGCGTCGCCGCAGGCCACCGCCTGGCAGAAGGCGAACAGCAGCGTCAGGTTGCACTGGATGCCCTGGTGCTGCAGGATGCGCGCCGCCTGGATGCCCTCCCAGGTCGATGCCACCTTGATCAGCACCCGCTCGCGTTCGATGCCCGAGTCCTCGTACAGCGCCATGATGCGGCGCGCCCGCGCCACCGTGCCTGCGGTGTCGAAACTCAGCCGCGCATCGACCTCGGTGGACACCCGCCCGGGCACCACCTTGAGGATCTCGCGGCCGAAGCGCACCAGCACGTGGTCGACGATCTCGTCCATCGGCTGGCCCTTGTGGGCGGCCACGGTCTCGGCCAGCAGCGGCGCGTACTCGGGCTGCTGCACCGCCTTGAGGATCAGCGAGGGGTTGGTGGTGGCGTCGCGCGGCGCGAAGGCGGCGAGCTGCCTGAAGTTGCCGGTGTCGGCGACGACGGTGGTGTACTGCTTGAGCTGGTCGAGCTGGTTCATGGGGCACACGGTGGGAGCGGCAGGATCACGCCCTCCATTAGAACCCGGGCGGCGGCGCACGCCGACACCGTCCAGCCGGCCTGTTACCCGTTGGTAACCTGGCCGAAGCGTGCCTCGGACTGGCGGCGGAACTCCTTCGGCGTCATGCCCTTGATCTGCAGGAAGCGCCGGTTGAAGTTGGCCACGTTGTTGAAGCCGACGTCGTAGCAGACGTTGGTGATGTAGCGGTCGGTCTCCATCAGCAGCTGGCAGGCCTTGTTGATGCGCAGCCGGTTGACGAAGTCGGTGTAGCTGTTGCCGGTGGCGCGGCGGAAGGTGCGCGAGAAGCTGCTCTCCGTCATGTCCAGCCGCGCGCACAGGTCGGCCATCGAGAAGTTCTCGCTGTAGTGCTCGGTGAGGAAGTCGACGATGCCGCTGATGCGCGCCAGCGCCGCGTCGTCGTCGAAGCTCTGCATCTGCACGGTCGACAGCAGCCGGTAATCGCTGCAGCGCACCAGCATGTCGAGCATCGCGGCGAACTCCGCCAGCCTTTGCAGCCCGTGGGCCTCGCGCACCCGCTCGATGCGTTCGCGCGCCTGTGCGCTCAGGCCGAAGAACTCCACGCCGTAGCGCGCCCGCTCCAGCAGCGGCAGGGCCTCGGCCAGCTCCGGGATCTGCGCGGCGGCCTGGCGCAGCGGCGCGTCGCCGAACTGCAGAACCATGTCGCGCAGCGCCACGCCGCCCTCGGGCAGCTCGGTGGAGATCCAGTTGTGCGGCAGGCGCGGGCCGGTCAGCACCAGGTGGCCGGGCTCGAAGTGGCCGATGTAGTCGCCCACGAACACCTTGCCGCGCGTCTCCACGATCAGGTGCAGTTCGTACTCTTCGTGGTAGTGCCAGCGCACCAGCGGATTCGGGAAGCCATGCTCGAGAAAACGCACGAAGCCATAGGTGCCCGCCGGCTCGTAACCCAGGCTGGGTGTGCGGCCGACGTCGTGCTCCAGCTCCGGGCTGCGGATGCGCTGCAGGGCCATGGCTCGTCTCCGGTGGCGTCGGGCTCTTTCGATTCAGGGGCTGCGCCGGCGCACGAAGTCGGCCACGCGTGCGCTCGCGGCGCGCAGCGCGGCGACCAGGCGCTGATCGCCGGCCAACTCCCCGAACAATACCCTGTCCGCGGCGAAGGCGGCCACCGGGTCGGCCGCCTCGCAGATCGCATGCGCCAGCGCCGGGTCCATCGCCTGGTCCTGGTAGGTGTAGGGGATCTGCCCGCGGTGCCAGCGCTGCAGGTAGGCGAGGAACAGCGCCGGCAGCATCGCCACGCTGGCGATGGAGGCATTCGCCGCCAGCCGTTCGCGGATCGTCGGCGCGATGAAGCCGGGGATCTTGCTGTAGCCGTCCATCGCCACGCGCTGGTTGGTGTCGCGGAT
>CAZVLY010000227.1:3252-7732 GCA_964628175.1 uncultured Piscinibacter sp.
ATCTCGGCGTCGTGCGTGCCCTCGTGGATGTACAGGAAGCCGGCCAGCGTGCCGGCCCAGGCGATGCAGCTGTGGGTGGCGTTGAGCAGGCGGATCTTGGCTTCCTCGTAAGGGTCGACCGAGGCCACCACCTCCACGCCGACGGTCTCCCAGGCCGGGCGGCCGGCGGCGAAACGGTCCTCGATCACCCACTGGATGAAGCTCTCGCCCATCAGTGCAGCCGGGTCGTCGACGCCGGTGGCGGCCTTGACGCGCTCGCGCACGTCGGGCGTCGGCCGGGGCGTGATGCGGTCGACCATGGCGTTCGGGCTGGTCGTGTTCGCCTCGATCCACGCGCGCAGGCCGGTGTCGCCGAGCAGGTCGACGAACTGCAGCAGCCCGCCACGCGAACGATCGCCGTTGTGGCGCAGGTTGTCGCAGTTCAGCAGCGTCACCGGCCCGGCGCCGGCGGCGCGGCGCGCGCGCAGGATCGCGGTGAGCGCCGCGTAGATGGTGCCCCCCGCTCGACCGGCCTTCGCGGACTGCAGGTCGGCGTCGAGGTCGGCGAAGGCCAGGTCGAGCCGGTTCTTCGCGTCGAGGTAATAGCCCGCCTCGGTGACGGTGAAGGAGATGATCTTCGTCGCCGGGCTCGCCCCAACGGCGATCAGCCCGGCCAGGTCGGGCGTGTACGGAATCACCTGGCGGATCGAGGTGATGCGCTCGTAGCGGTGCTCGCCGGCGGGCGAGATGGTCTCGAGCGTGTAGGCGCCGCCCTGCGCGGCCAGTGCGGCCACCGTTTCGGCCATGTCCGGCCGGGTGTTTCCGCCGGCCAGCGTCCAGGACGCATCGCCGCTCTGGATCAGCCCGTGCAGGTAGACGGCCTGGTGGGCGCGGTGGAAGGAGCCCAGGCCCAGGTGCAGCATGGTGTTCATCGCGGTCGCCTACAGATCGAAATGGGTGGGCAGCATGACCACGTCGCGGATGGTCATGCCGCGCGGGCGGGTCAGCATGAAGATCACGACCTCGGCCACCTCGCTCGCCTCGATCAGGCTGCCGGACTCGCGCGCCTCCTTCAGCTTCTCGGGCGGCCAGTCGGCCAGCAGCGCCGTGACCACCGGGCCGGGCGAGATCGCGCCGACGCGGATGCCGTGCTTGAAGACCTGGCGCCGCACCGTCTGCACGAAGCAGTCGATCGCCCACTTGGAGGCGGCGTAGACCGGTTCCCACGGCGTCGGGAAATGCGCCGCCAGCGAGCTGGTGACGATGATGTCGCCGGATCCGCGCGCGATCATGTGCGGCAGCACGTCGTGCACGTTCTTCATCACGACGTTGACGTTCAGGTTCAGCATGCGGTCGATCGCGTCCACGTCGGCATCGACGAGATCGCCGCCGACGTACAGGCCGGCGTTGGCGTGGAAGACGTCGAGCCGGCCGGCCAGCGCCAGCACCTGGGGCAGCAGCGTCTTGCAGGCCGCCGGATCGAGCAGGTCCAGCACCAGCGGCAATGCGTTCTCGCCGAGCCGCTCGCGCAAGGCCGCCAGCCGCTGCGCATCGCGGTCGATCAGCACGACGCGCGCGCCGGCGGCGAGCATCGCCTCGGCGCTCGCCAGGCCGATGCCCGAGGCGGCGCCGGTAATGGCGGCCACCTGGCCTTCGAGTGGCGTGGCCATGTTCACGCCCTTCCTGCCGCGGCGGGCACGGTGTGGCCCTGGCGGTCGAACAGGTGGAAGGAGGCCGGCGCGATGTCCAGCCCGACCGGGTCGCCCGGGTGCAGGGTGGTGCGCTCGGCCTGGCGGGCGACGATCTGCACTCCGCTGCCGTCGCCGTTGCCCACGTGGGCGTAGATCAGCGTGTCGGCACCCAGCGACTCGACCAGCTCGACGCGCCCGGCCAGCTTGCCGCTGCCGGCCGCGCGCACCAGCACGTTCTCCGGCCGCACGCCGATGAAGCCGTCGGGCGCGTTCGCCGCGCCGACCACCTCGCGCAGCGCCGGCAGCCTGGCCGTGTCGACCACGTTCATCTGCGGCGTGCCGATGAACTGGGCGACGAACTGGTTGGCCGGCCGGTCGTACAGCTCCAGCGGCGAGCCGACCTGCTCGATGGCGCCGTCGCGCAGCACCACCACGCGGTCGGCCAGCGTCATCGCCTCGACCTGGTCGTGCGTCACGTAGATCGTCGTCGCGCCGAGGTCGCGGTGCAGCTTGGCGATCTCCACCCGCGTCTGGCCGCGCAGCGCGGCGTCGAGATTGGACAGCGGCTCGTCGAACAGGAAGACCTTGGGCGCGCGCACGATGGCGCGGCCGATGGCCACGCGCTGGCGCTGACCGCCGGAGAGCTCCTTCGGCGTGCGCCGCAGGTACTGCGTGAGATTGAGGATCTCGGCGGCGCGGCCGACCTTCGCCTGGATCTGCTGCTTGTCGACGTTGGCCAGGCGCAGCGCGAAGGACATGTTGTCGAACACGCTCATGTGCGGGTACAGCGCATAGCTCTGGAACACCATCGCCAGGTCGCGCTTGGACGAAGGCAGCTTGGTGATGTCGCGCCCGTCGAGCTCGATGGTGCCGCCGTCGATCTCGGTGAGGCCGGCGATCATGCGCAGCAGCGTCGACTTGCCGCAGCCCGACGGCCCGACGAAGACGACGAACTCGCCCTTCTGGATCTGCAGGTTCACGCCCTTGATGGCGCGCAGGCTGCCGAAGAACTTCTCGACGCCCTGGAGTTCGAGGTAGGCCATGGTGGTGTCTCCCGGAGTGCTTACTTGACGGCGCCGAAGGTCAGGCCCTGGACGAGCTGCTTCTGGCTGAACCAGCCGACCACGACGATGGGTGCGATGGCCATCAGCGACGCGGCCGACAACTTGGCCCAGAACAGGCCCTCGGGGCTGGAATACGAGGCGATCAGCGTGGCCAGCGTGCCGGCCTTGGCCGAGCTGAGGTTCAGGGACCAGAAGGCCTCGTTCCAGCTCAGCACCAGGCACAGCAGCCCGGTGGAGGCCAGCGTGCCCATCGCCAGCGGGCGGATCACGTGCAGGAACTCGCCCCAGATGTTCGCGCCATCCATGCGCGCCGCCTCCAGGATGTCGGGCGGGATGTCCTTGAAGCCCGAGTACAGCATCCACACCATGATCGGCAGGTTGGACAGCGTGAAGACGATGATCAGCGCCGTCAGCGAGTCCAGCAGCCCCGCGGTCTGCGCCATCACGTAGATGGGCACGAGGGCGCCCACCGCCGGCATCATCTTGGTCGACAGCATCCACATCAGGATGTCGCGTGTCTTCTTCGTGCGGAAGAAGGCCATCGAGTACGCCGCCGGCGCCGCGATCAGCAGGCCCAGCAGCGTCGACACGACGCTGGTGATGACGGAGTTCTTCGCGAACAGGAAGTAGTCGCTGCGTTCGTCGACCTCGTGGAAGCTCTCCATCGTCGGCGTGAAGAAGAGCTGCGGCGGGATGGCGATGGCCTGCTGCTCGGTCTTGAAGGCGGTGATCACCAGCCAGATCAGCGGGAAGACGATCAGCAGCGTGACACCCCAGGCCAACAGGGTGCGGACGATCAGTGCAAGGTGCTTCATGGTCATCAGTCCAGGTTCTTGCCGATCATGCGGATCAGGAACACCGCGGCGATGTTGGCGAGCACGACGGCGAAGAGGGCGCCGGCCGAGGCCACGCCGACGTCGAAGTTCATCAGCGCCTGCTTGAAGATCAGGAAGGCGACGTTGGTGCTCTCGTTGCCCGGCCCGCCGCCCGTGGTGGTGAAGATCTCGGCGAACACGCTCATCAGGAAGATCATCTCGATCATCACGACCACGGCGATCGGCCGGCCAAGGTGCGGCAGCGTGAGGAACCAGAACTTCTGCAAGGCGTTGGCGCCGTCCATGCCGGCGGCCTCCATCTGGTCGCGGTCCAGCGACTGCAGCGAGGTGATGAAGATCAGGCAGGCGAAGGGCAGCCACTGCCACGCCACCATCAGGATCACCGAGAACAGCGGGTGGTCGGTGAGCCAGTCCACCGGCGTGGCGCCGAAGAAGATGGCCACCTGCGCGAGCACGCCGTACACCGGGTTCATCATCATGTGCTTCCACAGCAGCGCATTGGCCGTGGGCATGACGAAGAAGGGCGAGATCAGCAGCACGCGCACGATGCCGCGGCCGGGGAACGCCTCGTTGACCAGCAGCGCCAGCGCCACGCCGAGGATCACCGTGATGGCGATCACCGAGCCGAGCAGCATCAGGGTGTTCAGCACCGAGGGGCCGAAGTCGGGGTCGGTGACGAAGTACTCGAAGTTCGCCAGGCCGAGAAAGTCCTTCGGGCCGGGCTGCATCAGGTTGTAGCGCACGACCGAGAAGTACAGCGTCATCACCAGCGGCACGATCATCCAGAGGAAGAGCGTGACCACCGCAGGCGCCATCAGCGCGCGGGGCAAGAGTCGATTCATGGAGTCGCCCTCAGTTCATCGAGTGGCCGCCGCGGAACCGGCTTGGCCGGGCCGCTGGCGGCGCCCCC
>CAZVLY010000228.1:0-3156 GCA_964628175.1 uncultured Piscinibacter sp.
CCAGCAACTCGTCGCCGGCCGCATGGCCGAGGGTGTCGTTGACCTCCTTGAAGCGGTCGCAGTCGAGGAACAGCAGCGCGCAGCCCTCGCCCGGCTCGCGAGGCGCCGTCACCAGCCGACCGGCACGATCGAGGAAGCTGGCGCGGTTGGGCAGGCCCGTGAGGTTGTCGTGGAATGCCAGGTAGGAAAGCGACTCGTTGACCGTGCGCAGCGACTCGTGCTTGGCCACCAGGCTGGCCTCGCGGCTCTGGATCTCGGCGAGCAATGCATTGAAGTCTTCGCCGAGGTCGTGGATCTCCTTGACCGCGGCGGCCGGCGCGCGCAGCGACAGGGCGCGCTCGGTGCGCGCGGTGCGTGTCAGCGCGGCCAGTCGGTTCAAGGGCCAGACGATGTCGCGCTCGACGCGTCGCGACAGGCGGGCCACCAGCCAGGCATTGGCCGCGGTGCACACGGCGATCGCCGCCAGCACCTTGAGCAGGAAGATCAGCGAGCCGACCCCTTGCCCCTGCACCTGCACTTCGCCGTAGGGCCGCCCTTCGTGGCTGATCGGCGCACGCGCTTCCTGCCCGAACAGCAGCCCGGCCACGTTGGCCAGCACCGCATCGAGCTGCTCACCGTTGCGCGCGGCGTAAGTCGCGAGCTGCCGTCCACGCGCGTCGACGATGCTCGCCGCGCGCAGGTTCTCGCGCTCGCCGACGAGCTGCAGCACCTCGGTCGCTGCGGCGGCATCGCCGAACACGGCGGCGGCCTCGGCGGTGTAGGAGATCGATCGGGCCACCAGCGTCAGGTTCTGCTCGACCTGGCTGCGCAGCGTGACGAAGGACACGAGCGTGAGCACCAGGCCGGCCGCGATCACCGCGGCCATGCCCAGCCGCAGGTGCGCGGCGCGCAGCGTGTCGAGCAGCGGCTGCCGTGCGCTCATGAGCCGCCTCCCGAGGCACCCCGTGCGATGCGCAGCACCAGCGGGTTGACGCGCAGCCCGCTGCGGGCGATCGCGTCGAGGTTGGCGTTAAAGCGCACCGTGCCGGCGCCGGTCTCCAGACAGAACATGCCCCCGTCGCTGCAGAACTCGAGGCCCTCGCCGAGCAGCAGCACCGGCTGGCCGGCCAGGAACTGCAGCAGCTCGCGGCCGGCAGCGGCGCCGAGTCCGGACACGTACACGGCCTGGCAGCCGTCGCGCGCCTGCGTTGCGCTCGTCACGGCGCGCACGGCGACCGCGCGCTGCGAGGAGCCGATGTCCACGGCCCGCAGCAATTCATCGATCGACGGCCCGCGGCCCAGCGTGCACAGCCGGATGGCCGAGGCATCACCCGGCCAGCGTGTGTAGCTGACGATGCCGGCGACGACGCCGGCCACGGTCGAGCGCGGTGCAACGGCCGGCTCGACGGCCTGCGCCCGCGCCGCCCCGAGCAGGCCGATCAGGCTGAAGGCCACCGCCAGACCGCGTTTCATGCGGCGGCAAGGCCCGGCGCGATGGCTCGACCGGCGAGGCGGGTACTGCAGGGACATGCGACGAGTATGTCGTCGGGCTCCCGACTCATCGCTGGCGGTCTGTGCAAGTTGCACAGAACTGCCGTGGCAAATTGCTCGGCGTCGGCCGGTGTCAGGGCAGCAGCACGCTGCAGCCGGTCGTCTTGCGTGCTTCCAGCTCGCGGTGGGCCTGCGCCGCGTCGGCCAGCGCATAACGCTGATCGATGCGGATCTTCACCGCGCCGCTGAGCACCACCGAGAACAGGTCATCGGCCATCGCCTGCGTCGCCTCGCGGGTGGCGATGTGGGTGAACAGCGTCGGCCGCGACACGTAGAGCGAGCCCTTGGCGGCGAGCATCCCCAGGTCGATCGGCGGCACCTTGCCCGAGGCGTTGCCGAAGTTCGCCGCCAGGCCAAAGGGCCGCAGGCAGTCGAAGGAGCGCACGAAGGTGTCCTTGCCCACCGAGTCGTAGACCACCTTCAGGCCCTTGCCGCCGGTGATCTGCTTGACGCGCTCGACGAAGTCTTCGGTCTGGTAGTTGATCGCGAAGGCCGCGCCGTGCTCGAGGGCCAGCTTGCACTTCTCGTCGCTGCCGGCGGTACCGATCAGCTGCAGGCCCAGCGCCTTCGCCCACTGGCAGGCGATCAGCCCGACACCGCCGGCCGCCGCGTGGAAGAGCACGAAGTCGCCGGCCTGCAGCCCGCCCTGCGGCAAGGTCTTCTTCAGCAGGTACTGCACCGTCAGGCCCTTGAGCATCATCGCCGCACCCGTCTCGAACGAGATCGCGTCGGGCAGCTTGACCACGCATTTGGCAGGCATCACGCGCGCCTCGCTGTAGGCGCCGGGGGGGTTGCTCGCATAGGCGGCGCGGTCGCCGGCCTTCAGGTGCGTGACCCCCTCGCCCACCGCCTCGACCACGCCGGCGCCCTCCATGCCCAGCGCCAGCGGCAGCGGGTTGGCGTACAGGCCGGTGCGCTGGTAGACGTCGATGAAGTTCAGGCCGCAGGCATGGTGGCGGATGCGGATCTCGCCCGGCCCGGGCTCGCCCACTGTCAGCTCGTCGAGCTGCATGGCTTCGGGGCCGCCGTAGGCGGCAACGCGGATGGCTTTCACGGTCTGGGGCATCGGGATGTCCTTGGGCTGAAGGTCGGCGAATCCGCTATCGTGCCAGCCTTTGCCCGCTGCCGCATGCGCCGCCTGATCTCCGCACCCAACCTGGCGCTGGCCACCCTGTGGGCCGACATGCTGACCCATGCCGGCATCGACTCGACCGTGCAGCGTGCCTATGCCGGCAGCATCGCCGGCGAGCTGCCGCCGGACCAGGCCTTGCCCGAAGTCTGGGTGAGCGACGACGCACAGCTCGAGCCGGCGCGCGTGCTGCTCGCGCAACTGCGCCATCCGCCGCAGCGCCACTGGCGGTGCCCTGGCTGCGGCGAATCGATCGACGGCCCCTTCGACCAGTGCTGGAACTGCGGCACGGGCATGCCGTCTCCCGGACCGCTCCCTTGAACCACGCCCTGACGCCCCGCATCGCCTTCCTGCTCACCCTGCCGCCGCTGCTGTGGGCCGGCAACGCCGTGGTCGGCCGCGCGCTGGTGGGCAGCGTGCCGCCGCTGGCGTTGAACGCCATGCGCTGGTGGATCGCGCTCGTGCTGCTGCTGCCGCTGGGCTGGCGCGTGCTGCGC